>JBGSWJ010000143.1:0-12235 GCA_041752495.1 Rhodobacterales bacterium | reverse complement strand
TGCCGACGCGCCACCTCGTTCACCGTGACGCCCGGCACCAGCGTCTCCGCCACCATCTGGCCCTTCGCCTCGTCAGACCATCGCCGCTTGGCCGCCGGAGCGGCCAGAAGCTCCACAAACCCAACGGCCTCCATACTGCGCTCCCGATGGACTCCCACTGACGCCTCCCGTGCAAATCTCCACACAGCGGCGCATCGCAGCTTACGGTTTCAGCAGGAAGGTGGGGGCGGAACAGCGCTTACGCTTCTGGCCATTGCTTGGGGAATGACCGGGATCGTAGCCGCCATTGTCATCGCCGACCCCGAGAGCTATCCGCTCACCCATTTCTTTGTATTGAAACATCATCTCGACCTTTCGGCCTTTAACTGGTCTGCGGGGATCAGGCTGGCGCTTCTGATGGCTGTCTTTCTGGCCGGGTATTGCGCCATCGGTCCTGCACTTCACGCGCACGCCTCAGAACTTCCACGTGACGTTGATCCCGAAACTGCGGTCCGCCTGATCTGGCGCGTTAATCTCGTCTTTCTTGCCGTGACAGCTGCGTGGTTTGTAGTGACTGCAGTCCATACGGGCGGCATCGGCGCATTCCTGAGACTCATCAAGCAGGATGCCTATTCCGCACGTGAAATACTGTTGGAAAACAAACTCTTTACCGGCATGCGCCTGTTCTACGCGGCTCTTCCGGCGACCGGCTGTCTGGCTGCGGGATTGCTTGCGGCGGGGCCGGCACTTGGTCTGTCTCGTCGGGCACAAAACACCTGCATCGCCGTAGTTCTCATGAATCTGGTGGTTCTCCTTGTGCTGCCGCTGGTCATGTCGCAGCGACTGATCCTTCTGCAATATGTACTTTCGACCTACGCAACTGCGTGCATCGTTCAGCGGCGGTTGGTGGCGATCATTCTGATCCCTGTCGCCATCGCTTTGTTCCTGCTGACCTGGGTGGTACATGAGGCGCTAACCAATCCCGAAGTACATCGCTCGGCTACCGACATCGCCGGGGCGAAACTCTCTTTCTACATAGTCAATGATCTCTGGAATTCTTTCCGGCCGCTAAACGGGACGACTACACATACTTTTGGCTTGTTCAGCCTTCAGTTCGCGATGTTCTTTTCACTAAGCGACGCGTTCTTCTATGACTTCATGACGGATCAACTGATCGCCGTTGACCCGCTCCGAGGCGGCGGCGAGTTTTCACTGTTCAGTGCAAGCTATGTCGATTTCGGCCTGATTGGCGGGGCCGTCTATCTTGCGATTGTCGGTGGAATGGTGCGGTTCAGTTTTCATCGCGCCACGGAAAGCCTTGCCTGGGCCGCAATCTACGGCCAATGCGCCGTCGCCCTTGTCTTGTCAGTACATGTCAATTTTTTCGCCTCCCAAGACTTCGTTTTTGCCATCATGGTCATTGCGGCCATCCTGATCCGGGCCCAGAACACGGTCCCCGAAGTTTGGGGGAGAGATGCCTAAGTTGATCAGCCTGCAATTGCTTCGCGGCATAGCCGCCATGATGGTTCTGGTCGGGCATGTGTTAGCCGAAGCTGAACACTACATGGGCCAACCCGTCGCGTTCAGTGCATTGCCTTGGACACGCGGAGTCGATCTTTTCTTTGTTATCAGCGGCTTCATTATCATGTTTTCAGGGCACAAGTGGTTTGGCATCGCCGGCGCGACGCGATCATTTCTGATGCGGCGCTTCATCCGTGTCGTGCCCCTCTACTTTTTCTTTACTACATCGATGGTGCTTGCGCTTCTTTCGATTCCCGGCAAAGATAAGGATACTGATCTGGAAGTCGGCCAGATCTTGACGAGCTATCTTTTCCTTCCATGGATGCGGGAAGACGGCCGCGTGGCCCCGGTGCTCTCACTCGGTTGGACACTGAACTACGAGATTTTCTTCTATCTGCTTTTTGCATCGTTTCTGACCCTGAATCGGCCGATCGGACCGACCGTCACCATTCTTTCGATCATTGTTCTCGGGCTTATTGGCATGTCTTTCACGCCGCAGACTATCCTTCTCGCGTTTTGGCTAAACCCAATCGTCATCGAATTCGCCTTTGGCGCAACTCTTGCAAAAATATGGATTTCCCGACCCGAATTCAGGATCCACCATTTCTGGCTGGGTCTTGTCATCATGATCGCCGGCTTTGTACTCCTTTTTGTGTTGAACCTCCCTTGGAGCGGCCTTCCACGGTTCGTCGCTAGCGGCGTGCCTGCCCTCATCATTGTCACGGGTCCACTCTTTTGCTGGACTGGTGTGATGGATCAAAGATTGATCCGATTTGGAATAATTTTGGGCGACAGTTCCTATGCCCTGTATCTGTCACACCGTTTTGTGCTGCGTCTGCTCACAATTGTCCTGCTTCCCGTTCTTCCATTTTCCACGTCGGGAGCGTGGTTATTTGTGACGCTCGCCTGCACCTTGGCAAGTATCGTGGGCGTGCTTGTGTTCCGACACATTGAAACGCCAATGATCTTTGCTCTGAATCGGCTGCTCCTCACCCCGCGCCAGACGGGCCAAGCCTAGCATGTCCCGCCTCATATATTCTGATGCACTCTGGGCCAGCGTTCTGCAGTGGTCTCGCCTTGGCGTAAATGCAGCCATCTTTCTCGTCGCCGCGAGGTATTTGTCCCTCGCCGAAATTGGTGCATTTGCTACTGCGGCCGCGCCATTGCGGTTCTTTCAGGTGGTTCACAAAAGCGGAATCGAAGATTCTGTGGTCATCTCTAGCGAAGAAGACCAGGGCACCATTGATGTCCTGTTCGCATTGTCAATTTGCCTTGCCGTAACGGTGGTCGTTGCCACTCTTGCCTTGTCGATGGTCATTGGCCCATGGACCGATCCGGCCGGTTCCGTCGGAGCCATGATGACGGTGCTGTCGCTTGCCAATATCCTGCAGGGATTCGGAGCCGTCCCGGATGGCCTGTTGCGGCGAGCGTGCAGGTTTCGCGGATTGGCCTTACGGTCGCTCGGAAGTCAGTCTCTGGCCGCCGTAGTCACTTTGGCTGCACTAAACCAAGGTGCAGGCGCTTGGGCGCTGGTCGCTTTCTCGGTCTCGAGCAGCGGTTTCGCGGCGGCCATAAGCTGGAGGATGGCTGGATGGCGACCGACCGCAAACTTGCTCCAATGGTCCGAGGCTCGCCCGGTCTTTGCGAGCGTCATGGGGCTATCGGGCCGCGTGCTCATTGGGGCCTCCGTTCAACCCGTTCTGCAGATCGCAATCGGTGCAGGGTTGGGTCTTTCTGCTGCCGGCGTGTGGCAGATTGCGATCCGAATCATGGCGATGCTCGAAGCAATCACCGTGGCCCCACTGAGGTTTCTTGCATTACCTCGGTTCAGCAGTTTGATTTCCAAGGGTTCCGTTATTCGCGATGAAATCATGAGGTCACTTTCCTTGGCCGGGATGACAACGGCATTGGTCTATCTGGGAACATACGCCACTGCCCCTGATCTCATGGTTCTCTTCGTTGGCACCGCACACGGAGAATTAATCGTGGCGGTAATCCGTTTGCTCTGCCTAGGCGGCCTCGCCGCCGCCATATCGGCAATCGGCAATCAGGCTTTGATCGCGAGCGGCCAAATCCGTCCAACACTCCTGCTTTCATTGTCATCCGCGGCAATCACCTTCGTACTTGCAGCGCCAATGCTGCTTGTTTCAGTAGCTTCTGTTGCGGCCTGCCAGACACTTGCGGCCTTCCTGATCGCAGGACTGATGCTGATCACATTGCGCCGTGCTTTCGGCATCGGGATTATGCCTGCGCTCTGGTCTGTTGGAGCGCCCTATCTGGCCGGTACGCTCATGGCGGTCGTGGTTATCAAGACGGCCGGGCAGATCCCCTTCTCGGCTGTCGCAATGCGACTGATCATTCAGATTGTCCTTGGCGCAATTGTCTTTGCATCAGCGATGAAGCTTCTCGTTTGGGCCAGCCCCGGCAAATTTGACGTCAGACCCGCGACATGACTCAGCAACGCGCCATCATCCTCACCGGGCATTTTCCTGTCCAGAAGCGCCGGGCAAACATTCCCTGGCTTTCCGATCAGTTGCAAGAGAACGGCTGGCACGTTACATTTGCCACATTGGGCTACAGCTGGATTTCGCAACTACGGGGCGACCGTCGGTTTGAATCAATTGAGGGAATGCCGATCCCCGGCACTTACGAGTTAGGCCCAACCCTTACGGCCATCTTCGAATATCCCCCGATTCATCCTTTCAGCCTTGGTTCCGATTGGGTGGATGACGTTCTTGAACCATTGCAACGTCTGTTTGTCCGATATTGGACGGCACGCCTCACTCCACATCTGAAAAGCGCAGACTTGATCCTGATCGAAAGTGGCCCGCCACTTCTCCTGGCTCCTGCGCTCCGCGCGTTGGCACCTTCTGTTCCGATGGTCTATCGGGCGAGCGATGATATCAGGTTGCTGGGGCTGCCATCCTATATGGGTCGAGCCGAGTTGAAATATGCGCCTCTGTTTGACAGGATCAGTGTCGCAAGTCCTAAGCTCGCCCAACGATGGATTGGCCACCCCGGATTGAAGATTGATCCGATTGGCGTTCCGATGGCTCGGCTGAAGGTGCCTCAACCCGATCCATACTCCGCTCCCCGTGCCCAGGTCGAAGCAGTGTGCGCCGGGACGACCCTATTTGACGAACATCAAGTTGAAACCATCGCAAGCCAACAACCGGATTGGCGTTTCCATGTCATCGGCCGACTGAAACGCCCTCCATCGTTGAAGTTACCCGGCAACATCCATTTTTTGGGAGAGTTGAGTTACGATGAAACGGTCGCCTATATCCGTCATGCAGATCTGGGACTTGCGATCTATCGGGATGAACCGGGGGTCGAATATCAGACTGCGCAGAGCAATCGAATCCTTCTCTACCGTTATTTCGGCCTTCCGATCCTTGGGCCACGACGCCTGTGTGATCCGACGATTCCGTCGCTCTTCGGCTATGACATCGAAGATCCTGAAAGCATCGCAGAGGCTGCAAATCTGGCTTCCCGAATGGGACGCCAGCCCGGTGACAGTTCCATCCCGGACTGGAGCCTGCTTTGTGATCGGATCACGCAAACGACACGCCTTGCAACCGCCTAGTAATTCACGATCGAACCTCCGTCCGAGATAACCTCGCTACCCGCACGGGCGTGATGATTGCGCTTGAAAACCTGACCGCCATTCGCCTCGATGCTGATATTGCTGGTTGTGCCGCCGGTCGCCTCTGCGACAGTGGTATCGAGCCACATCTTCCCAAGGTTCGAGCACTTGAACGCAATACTCGTGCCGTCGGGATCATTCGCCAACGCTTTTGCCCCGACGATCCAAGTCCGGGTGTTTTCGATGCAATGCACAGTGGCCCCGTTGTTGGAAAACCCGAACGTCCCGCCCAGAACAACGAGTTCAACCCCGTCATGCGTTGTGAGATCATTGCAGGAAGTGGCACTACGCCATCCGTTTCGATAGCCCGTACAGTTGACCAGAAGAACGCGCATGACTGGCCAGGCATCGTCGTGAAAGTTCCAGCCGTCCTTGGCGCCGCAAGATGCATCGCAATCAAAGAACGCGACAAGGCCATTTGTTCGCCGGATCTGCACGGCATCCAGTTCAGCGCCCGAACTGGATGGCGCCGAATAACGGAACGAACTACTCACACCGACGATATTGCGATCTGCCTGCGCATCACAGTGCAATGCGCCAGAGATGCCGCCTTCGCAATGGATATTTTCAAGGTAGATGTCCCGAGTTGACGTCATGAACCGCGCACCGTGAAAGCTGCGGATCAGGACGATGTCCGTGGCCGCGGGTAACTTGCCTATGTTGAGCCAGCAGGTAGCCGCATCTTTGAAATAGGAACCAGGTGTGGCCCGGCAGGTCGCAAGATCAATTGCAAGGGCAAGTTCGGTATAAAGGTTCTCGCCCGTGTGCACATCGGCCCGAAACACGCGCATCAGCGATGTGATGGGGGTGCTGTAGGTCGTCCCGACATCAAGGGTCCAAACCACGCTGCGCGGACCGGCGCGGTACTCTGCTCGGCCGTTCCAGCCGATGATCGCGACGTGTTGGTTCGGCTCCACCGCGCCGTTGTTCGTGAAGGCGCTATTTTCGAAGGTACCGGGTTTGATGATGACCCTGTAGGGTGCCCCCGTCGCGTTGCCGGCCGTGAAGGCGGCAAAGATCGTCTTCTTTGCCGCCGCAAAGTCGCCATCCTGGGCGCCCAGACCGGTGTTTGTATCCAGTCCCGCGACCCCATCGACATGAATTGCAGCCCCGGTCCAGATTCCTGGCGCGACCAGTTCGCGCGGGTCGATGTTCGGCCGCCAGCAGCCGTTCCGGAAGACAAGGTTCAGAGCGGGTCCGCTCCAGTTCATTGCCTGTGGGATACGGGGTGGTAAGGCCCTGTTGCTCGTAGAGGAGGCTCCGACTCCCGCCCCTATCATCAGTAAAGCCCTACGATGCCCGTGGCCGTCGTCCCCGTCACGTTCACGCGGGACAGACGGACCGGATAGACGGCGCCGGGAACAAGCCCAAGCAGAGTCACTGTGTCGCCATTCCGGAATGTCACGGCGATATCTCCAGAGGTAGAGACCATGATCGCCCGCGTCACGACAGGGAGGTCAACGGGTGCCGGTGTTATGGCAAACCCGCCGACAAGCGGGCCGTCCACGGCAAGTTGAAGATCGGCATAGGGGTCATTTATCGGCATCTGCGCTCTCCCGCGGTTTACTAAAGTGAAAGGCTAGGAGCAGACCATTAATCAATGGATAGGCGACCGTTCGCAGTTCTGGAGCCACATCCCCACGGAACTTCACGCATTCATCGGCCAGGCAAGAAATGGTTAAGAAGGCGTAAACCAAACTGAAATCATCGATACGATGATCGTCTCGTTAACATTCAGAAACTATTAACAAATCATTGAATTTCCTCCTGAGTCCTCCGTGAACGTAGTGTCCTGCTTCTTTTGGTTTCGGCATTAACCACCATTTAACTCCGCATTCATCATTCCTTCCGAATCTCAACATTGTCCGGTATTTGATTCCATTTTTCGGGAACCGGGCGATCGACTGTCAGGGGGCTTGAAATGAGCGACACAGATACTTCCGCCATGCGATCCGGCTTTGCAAAAATGTCTGCAACGGCAGGACGGACCAGAAGGAGATACCCCGCAAGCCTGAAGCGAAGTCTGGACATCGCGCTTGTCCTTCTGGTGTTGCCGATCGCTTTGCCCTTGACCATGCTCCTCTGGCTGCTCGCCACAATACAGGGGGGAAATGGCTTTTATGGGCATCCAAGGGTTGGCCGCGACGGCGATGTCTTCAGGTGCTGGAAGATCAGGTCTATGGTGCACGATGCCGATGCAAGGCTAGCGCGGCATCTTGAGGCTGACCCCTTCGCCGCAGCGGAATGGGCCAGAGAACACAAACTTCGAAATGATCCTCGGGTGACCCGTTTCGGGCGATTCCTGCGGAGAACAAGTCTGGATGAACTTCCCCAGATCTGGAACGTTTTGCGGGGCGACATGTCGCTGGTCGGGCCACGTCCCGTCACGATTGTTGAGCTCAAGAGATACGGAACCATGGGCAGGTACTATCTCGAGTGCAGGCCGGGCCTGACCGGGCTTTGGCAGGTCTTCGGGCGCGGCTCGGTGTGCTATGAAGAGCGGATCGAACTGGACCGCCGCTACGTCGAAACGATGAGCCTTGGTCGAGATCTGGGCCTCATCGTCAGAACCGTGCCGGTCATCCTGCGGCGCACCGGCTCCTGACCTGTCTTCAGGTCCACGGCCCGGTAAGGATCGTGCGGGTGACACGCTCGACAGCAGGTTCCCGGGCGATGAGGCCGGCCACCCATTCACAACTGCCGGCGTTGAAGACAGCCCCCCTGCCCCGGCGGTACTCTGCCATCATGCCGTTGCCACGCGCCGCCCTTGCGAGAGCTTCGGCCGACGTTGAGCGGTAGACGATCTCTGCGACTTCCCGAGCATCAAGTTTCCCGATGAAATCATCGGCATCATCGGGCCCGGTCGAATGGGCCAGTGTCGTGGCAGGCGAGAGACCCACGATCGTAAGTTCCCCCGCGAGTCCGGCATCCGCGGCGGCAAATGGCAAGCCGTGGGTCATGGTGTAGTCCAGACCGTCGACCTCGTACCCGAAGATGCGGGACTGCGCGCCGAGCACGTCGCCATAGCCCAGGCCCGTCCCCTCCATTGACCAGTGTTCCGGGCGATAGATCGCAAATCCGCCAGACCCGTGGGCTGCACAGCGGCTCCACCCGGCATAAACCCCTGCGGCCCCCGTAAGCCCCATGGTCGCGGATGCAGGGCGTCCGATGAAAGGATGATCCCAGTAGCTGGTAAGCCGTCCTCGATCTGTCGCCATTACCGGATCTTCGGCTTCGGCGCGGGTCTTGTAGCAAGTCTGTGTCGCGAGATCGCCGGACAGGCGGGTCTGCCAGAAGAAGTTGCCGGCAAACCGACAAAGCTGGCCCCCGCGTTCGATCCAACCATCAAGATGGTCGCGCATCTCCCATGTCCAGTATTCGTCATGGCCCACGATCAGGACACGCTCATAGTCGTCAAGCGCCCGTGGGTCGGCATGAAGATCATGCTGCGTTGCAAAGTCGAGCGCGATTCCCTCGCCTTCGCACCAAAGTGCAAACGGTCGTTCAAAAGCAGCCCAGCCCGAGGAGGCGTACTTCTTGGAAATACTGTGCGCGCGTGCGTACTCCATATGGGGGTAACGCGGCTTTTCCAGCAGCGGGGAGGCGTGCGGAATACGGGGGGCATCGTCGGGCCAGCGGACGAAGCCAGTGGCCCAGGGGCGGAGAATAGAAACCTGTGCAGCAAAGCTGCTGCCGTCGGGGCCTGTCAGGCCCTGATAGTGGTTCGATCCGCCCCAGTCGTTGTAGGCGCACCAGGTCCCGGTTGTAAGAAGCATCAGGATGGGGGCCTTGCGCTGCGAAAGAGCGGGTTTCAGGACGAAGACGTGGTCATGACTGTGCCCTTCGATGGCAAGGGACAGGCGATAAACCCCTGAAACCCAGTCTTCGGGAATCTTTATGGCAAACCGTTCGGGCCAGTCGCAGCCCTTGACGGAACAGTCCGACGGCGTCGGTTCAAAGCTGGCAGGGACTGTCGTCTGATGGACAATACAGGGCGTCCGGCCGTCGCGGGTGATGGTCAGGAGGGCTGTAGCGGCGGAAGACATGAGGTGGAGACAGAGTATTTCGCCGGGACGGTAACTTATCCTCGGAGTATAGCCCCACACTTGCGGGCGGGACGGATCAGAGGAGGCGGTTTCGAAGTAGTGGCCCATGACCGGATCACCAGTGTCGCGGGGGCCAGGGACGAAAAAGCCCTTCAGATCGGTCATTTGGCAGCCCCGAATGACTGCGCGAGGAATGCTGCCGCGCGGGACATGTAGAGCGCGTGGTTGGATGTCCGGGCGATGCCGTGTCCTTCGTTTTCGAAAAGAAGAACCTCGTGCGGGATTCCGGCGGCGGTCAGTTCGCGTACGGCAACATGGGTGTTCTCGGGGCCGACGTTGCTGTCGGCCAGACCGTGGACGATCATGACCGCGCCCCTGATCTGGTGCACGAAGTTACCGGGAGAGGCGTTGGCATATTTCTCGGGGAACTGCTCGGGCGTGCCGCCCATCATTTCTTCGCTGTAGGCGCGGCCGTGAGGCATTTCGGTTTCGTTGTAGTCAATGTCAAGCCGGTACATCCCGCACATCGGTATCGCTGCATTCACCAGGTCCGCGTGGCGGGTAATCGCAAACCACGATGAGAAGCCGCCATAGGAGTTACCCGCAACGGCGATGCGGCCGGGAGTGGCGGTGCCGTCGGCGATCAGCGCCTCGATCCCGGCCCGAATGTCGGCCTGTTCACGGCCGCCCCAGCCGTCATCCTTGACCGCTTCACGCCAGTCACGGCCAAAGCCGGTTGATCCACGGTAGTTGGGGTCAAGCACGGTGTAGCCGGACTGGACGAAAAACTGGATGCGGGGATTGATCCAGTCTTCGGAATGCCAGGTCGGGCCGCCGTGTATATAGGCGACAAGACCTTTTGAATGACCCTCAGGTTGATAGAGCCAGCCTTGCACGGGCCTACCATCAGGCGCGGTCCAGCGGTAGCCTTTGGCCCGGGCAAAGCGGCGATCCAGTTCCGGCGTGGGTGCGGCAATCAGAGTTGTCCTTCCGTCCGGGTGCAGACGGTGAAGCGTGTGCAGGCCAGATGAGTCATAGGCTTCGGCCAGCCAGCTGCCGTCGGGGAGACTGGCGTGAGGATGGAGGGTGCGGCGGCCTGTAGGGTTGGGACAGGGCCGCAGATTGCCTTCCGGGTCGGCCAGGACGGCGATGGTGTTGGACTGATCATGGGCAATAGCGGCAAAGGCACCGCCTTGTCCCCGGATCGCGTAGAACGGAAAAAGTTCTGGTTCCTGGGCCAGCCACCTGATCTCGCCGGTTGAAACCGTCACGATGCCCAGTTTGTCGCGGCCGTCATGGTCGGTCACAAAGGCGATGTGGTCCGCGTCAATCCATGTGCCATGGGTGTTCTCCGTGTCGCCAAATCCAAGGATTTCGCGCGGGTTCGTTCCATCCGCGCCCAGAACCCAAATCTGTGTGCCGCCGGGTTTGCGTTCGTGCCGATGCCAGAGAAGATGCTTGCCGGTAGGATCAAGTTCGGGCCCGGTTTCAAAGGGGGTGTCCGACCGGGCAATGCAGGTGCGGGTTCCGGTGGTGAGATCCTGGGACCAGATGAGGCCCCCGGGCGTTGTCTGGCCGGTCGCATAATCGAAATCGGCGATGAAGATGACGGCGGTCTCGTCCGACGAGAAGGTGCCGCCATAGAGGTAATGATTGTCCTGGGTCGGGGTGAGTTGAACCAAGGCGTTGCCCTGATCGCGGTCAAGCAGGAGAAGGTGGTCATGTTCACAGGCATGGACCGACTGGGCCAGGATCAGGCGGCGTCCGTCGCCGGAAACGTCGCGGATGGTGAAATGATCATTGCCGACGGTGAGCCGTTCGGGCGGTGCTGTGCCATCTGTGGGCGCCGTCCAGACTTCGTCCGTTTCGGTCAGGCCGGACCAACACCAGAAGGCGTGTTGGCCATCGCCCGAGGCATGGACCGAAGTGATTTGCGGGCAGGTAGCCCAAAGGTGGGCGAGATCGGTCATCATCAGCTCGTGACAAAGTGGCAGGCGACCTGACGGCCGTCGGGCAGGGTTTCAAGGGGTGGGCGGTGAGTCTGGCACAGGGGCTGGACCATAGGGCAGCGGGTGGCAAACACACAGCCGGACGGCGGGTTGAGAGCAGAGGGAAGTTCGCCGGGGAGGGACTGGCCAAGGCGGGCGCGTTCGGTGCGCGGATCGGGTTCGGGCACGGCGGCCATAAGCGCCTGCGCATACGGGTGCCGGGGTGCGGCGTAGAAGGCATCACGGGGGGCGTGTTCGACGGCCCGGCCAAGGCACATGACCATCACGTCGTGGCTGATATGGCGAACGACGGCGAGGTTATGGGAGATGAAAATGAGCGCAAGGCCAAGCTGATCCTGCAGGTCCATCAGCAGGTTGACGACTTGCGCCTGGATCGAGACGTCAAGCGCCGAGACGGGTTCGTCGCAGACAATGAGCCGGGGCCGGGCGATCAGGGCGCGGGCGATGCTGACCCGCTGCGCCTGCCCGCCCGAGAGTTCGTGAGGATAGCGGCCCGCGAAATCGGCGGACAAGCCTACAAGCCGCAACGCTTCGACCGCACGGGTGTGGAGTTCGGCGCGAGAAAGATCAGGTTCGAACGTGGCCAGGGGGCGCGACACGATGCGGGCAAGCGTCATGCGGGGGTCGAGTGAGGCGACGGGATCCTGAAAGATGATCTGGAGGTCGGAGCGCCGCTTGCGAAGCGCGTCGGGCGACAGGGACCCAAGATCCTGTCCCTGCCACAGAACCTGTCCCGAGGTGGGCGGGATCAGCCGCAGGATTGCCCGGCCCAGTGTGGATTTACCGCAACCGGATTCGCCAACGATGCCCAGAGTCTTTCCGGCTTCAATGATAAAGCTGATGTCGTGGACCACGGGAAGAACATGTGGACGGGACAAAAGGCTGCCCCCGATGGGGTAGCCGACGTTGAGATTGCGAACCTCAAGGAGCGGGGTCATGCCGTGACCCCGGTCAGGTGGCAGGCGGCGCGGCGGCCCGGCCCGGTCGGGACAAGCGGCGGGCGGGTTGTGGTGCAGGCGTCGATCCGGACGGGG
>JBGSWJ010000142.1:0-4453 GCA_041752495.1 Rhodobacterales bacterium | reverse complement strand
GGCCATGTCGCCCGCACTCCTCGCTGAAACCGACATCCTTATCGTCAACCGGGTCGAGGCCGCCGACCTCCTCTCCCTCCCCGACAGCGCGCTCGACCCCACCCCCGCCGCCGCAGCCCTCACGAAACTCGGCCCCGCCCGCGTGATCCTCACCCTGGGCGGTGACGGCCTCGTGCTCCATGACGGCACAACCACGCACCACCCCGGCCACAAGGTCACCGCCATTTCAACCCATGGCGCCGGAGACGCCTTCATCGGCGCGCTGGCCGCCGAACTCACAGCAGGCGCGTCCCCTTCTGGCCGCCTGCGCCTTCGCCCAATCCGCTGCCGCCCTGCACGTCTCGACCCCAGTCGCGGACCGTGCCCGGGTCACCCCGGACATGGTCCGCGCTTTCGCCCCATCCTGACGCGGCCCCACGGAAGACGAGGCCGGAATTTGAGTATTTGAAGAACAAAGTAACAAGGAGCCGATCCCTGTTACTTTGTTCCCCAAATACTCATCTTTGCGCCCTCTGCGGCAAGACCGCCGTCAGACCGGCACATCCCCCCGCAGCAACCCTTCCGCCTTCAGGTCCGCCCAAAGCGCCGCCGGAATCTCTGTCCCTTCAGCCCGCAGGTTCGATGCCATCTCGGCAACGCCTTGCCCGCCGGGGATCATCGACACGACCGCCGGATGCCGCAGCGGGAACTGGAACGCCGCATCCACCAGCCGCACCCCGTGCCGCGCACAAACCGCCTCGATCCGCGCGACCCGGTTCAATATCTCCTGCGGCGCAGGCTCATAGGCAAACCACGCCCCCGGCCGCGCCCCTGTCGCCAGAATGCCCGAGTTATAGGGCGCCCCCACGACAATCCCGATCCCGCGCTCCACGCACAGGGGCAGGAACGTCTCCTGCGCGGGTTGCAACAGCAGCGTATAGCGCCCCGCCAGCAGGAAGAGGTCGAAATCCCCCCGCCGGGCCAGCCATTCGGCCGGGCCTTCCTCGTTGATCCCGGCCCCGAAGGCCTTGATCACCCCCTGATCCCGCAGTGCCATCAGCGCCCGGTATCCCCCGGCCATGAAGGCCTCCTGATACCCCGCCAGCACCTCGGGCGATTTGTGGGTAAAGATGTCCAGATCATGCGCATAGAGAATGTCGATCCGCCCGATCCCCAGCCGTTCAAGCGAGAATTCGACCGACCGCATCACCCCGTCATAGGAATAGTCGTAGACGCCCACCCGGTCCGGGACGTCAAACCACTTGCCGATCCCCTCCCGCTGGCCTTCGCCCACGGCGCGCAGCACCCGCCCGATCTTGGACGACAACACATACTGATCGCGCGGCTTGCCCCGCAGGAACCGGTTCAGCCGCGTCTCGGACAGGCCCAGCCCATACAGCGGCGCCGTATCAAAATACCGCACCCCGCCCGCCCAGGCCGCCTCAAGGATCGCATGGGCGTCCTCATCGCTGATTGCCCGGTAAAGGTTGCCCAAAGGCGCCGTCCCGAACCCCAGTTCGGTGAAGGTGGCCCCGCCATTGCCGATCCGGTCCCAGTGCCTTGTCTTCAATTGCATCTCCCTGCGCTGACCCGCTAACATGCTAGTATGATTCAAGACGGGCCGCACCCCCTTTGGATGGGGCGAGCCAGGGGGGGGACGATAATGCAGAACTTCAGGCGCGTGTTCGGGGCGAACAAGCCCGTGATCGCGATGGTCCACCTTGGCGCGCTGCCGGGCTCGCCCCTCTACGATGCCGATGCCGGGATCGCGGGCCTTCTGGCCGGGGCACGGGCCGATCTGCAGGCGCTGCAGGCCGCAGGTTTTGACGCCATCATGTTCGGCAACGAAAACGACCGGCCCTATGAATTCAAGGGCGACACCGCCTCGACCGCCACCATGGCCCATATCATCGGCCAACTCCGCGCCGAGATCACTGTCCCCTTCGGCGTCAACGTCCTCTGGGATCCCATGTCGACCGTGGCCCTTGCCGCCGCCACGGGTGCCGCCTTCGTGCGCGAGATCTTCACCGGCACCTATGCCTCGGACATGGGCCCCTGGACGCCCGATGCAGGCGCGGCCATGCGCTACCGCAACCGCCTCGGCCGCCCCGACCTCGCCATGCTCTTCAACGTTTCGGCCGAATTCGCCGACAGCCTCGACCGCCGCCCTTTACCCGACCGCGCCCGGTCGGCCGTGTTCTCTTCGATCCCCGACGCCGTCCTCGTCTCGGGCCAGATCACGGGCGAGGCGGCGCGGATGGAGGATCTCGAAGCCGTCAAGAAAGTGCTCCCCGACACCCCAGTCATGGCCAACACCGGCGTCAAGCACGCCACCGTGGCCGAAGTGCTGCGCATCAGTGACGGCTGCGTCGTGGGCTCTGCGCTCAAGGTCGATGGCCACACCTGGAACGCCGTCGATCCCGACCGCGCCCGCGATTTCATGGCCAAGGTAAAGGCTGCACGATGAAAGACCGCCTCCGCGCAGACCTGACCGGCCTCATGCTCCTCCCCGGCCTCTCGGGGCACGAGGAACGCGTCGCCCGCCACATCCGCCAGAGCCTCTCGACGCTTGGCATCGCGACGACAACCGACCGCCTCGGCAACCTCATTGCCACCTTCCCCGGCGATCCCACCGCTCCCTCGGTGATGCTCTTCACCCACATGGACCAGCTTGGCTTCTTCGTCCGCAAGGTCGAACCAGACGGCCTGATCCGCGTCGAACGCATGGGCGGCGTCTCTGAACGGGCCATGGCCGCGCAATCCGTCCTCCTCTGCGTGGACGAAGGCCGCGACGTGCCCGGCCTCATCATGAACAAGGCCCACCACGCGACCCAGCCCGAAGAGAAATACAAGGTCCTCACCGCGCCCCAGATCCTGATCGACACCGGCCACGGCTCCAAAGCGGCGGTCGAAGCAGCAGGCATCCGCATCGGCACCCCCGTCGTCTACACCCCCCACGTCCTCCCCCTCGCGGGCGACAGGATCGCAGGCACCGCCGTCGATGACCGCGCCGGCTGCGCCGTGCTTCTCGAAATCGCCCGCGCCCTCGACACCCGGACCAATGGCCCCACCGTCCACCTCGTCTGGTCCGTGCAGGAGGAATTCAACCTCCGTGGCGCCGTCACCGCCGCGCAAGTTCTGCACCCCGATATCGCCATCCAGATCGACCTGATGCTTGCCACCGACACGCCCGACATGGCCGACCGGGGCGAGATGACGCTCGGCGGCGGCCCCGGCATCAGCCTCTACAGCTTCCACGGCCGCGGCACGCTGAATGGTGTGATCCCCCATCCCGCCATGGTCCGCCTGTTCGAGGACACCGCCACCCGCGAAGCCATCCCCCTCCAGCGCTCGGCCCAGGTCGGCGTCCTCACCGACCTCTCCTACGTCCAGACCCTGGGGCAGGGCGTGGCCAGCATCGACATCGGCTTTCCCATGCGCCACTCCCACTCCGCCCTCGAATGCTGCGACCTGTCGGATCTCGAAGGCCTCACCCGCCTCGCCACCGCCGCCCTCGCCGCCATCGGCCCAGGTTTCGCGCTGGGGCGTGACCTTTGACGTCCCGCTTTTCCCCACTGTCGCAGGGGGCTCTGCCCCCGTCTCCTGACGTCGACTCCCCCGGGATATTTTTGACCAGAAGAAGCCAGGGTCTCACTCTTGGTCCTTCTTCTGGTTCCAAATATCCCGGGGGGAGCCGCAGGCGGGGGGCAGAGCCCCCCTCTGACCTTTCCGCCAAAGCACACCTTGCAGGCAAGCCATGACCCATTTCCTCGGCGTCGATATCGGCACATTTGAATCCAAAGGCGTCCTGACCGATGCCACGGGCCGCATCGTGGCGCAGGCCGCGCGGCCGCATCAGATGCTTGTCCCCCGTCCCGGCTGGGCCGAACACCGGGCCGAGGAGGATTGGTGGGGCGATTTCGTCAATATCACCCGCGAACTGCTCTCCACGTCGGGCATAGACCCCCACGACATCGCCGCCATTGCCACCAGCGCCATCGGCCCCTGCATGCTCCCCGTTGACGCAGGCGGGCGGCCCCTGATGAACGGCGTCCTCTATGGCGTCGACACCCGCGCGCAGGCCGAGATCGAACTTCTGAACGCTGAAATCGGCGAGGTGACCATCCTCTCCCGCTGCGGCAATGCCCTCACCTCGCAATCCGTTGGCCCCAAGATCCTCTGGCTGAAACGCAACCACCCCGACCTCTGGGCGCAGACCGCCCGCATCCTGACCTCGACCTCTTTCCTCACCCTCCGCCTCACCGGCGAAACTGTCATCGACCACTACACCGCCGCCAACTTCTCGCCCCTTTATGATTTCGCGGCCCAGGACTGGTGCCACGACCTCTACGATATCTGCCCGCCGTCCATGCTCCCCCGCCTTCTCTGGTCCACCGACATCGCGGGCCACGTCACGCCCGAGGCCGCCGCTGCCACCGGCCTTGCCATTGGCACCCCCGTCACCTGCGGCACC
>JBGSWJ010000141.1:0-1686 GCA_041752495.1 Rhodobacterales bacterium | reverse complement strand
GCGTGCCGAGGCAGAGCGCGGCGACGAGGATCGCCACGATCAGCCCCGGCAGGCGGGGACCGCGCCCTATTGCGACAGGGCTGTGCGCCATTCTTCCAATGCCTGATCGCGGATCGCTGCAGCTTCGTCTGCGGAATAGAGCAGAGTTTTGGCGGGCTGGATCAGGGTGTTGAACCCATCTGGCAGGCCCGCTGCCGGGGTGACTGCCGGATACATCCAGTTGGTCGTGGGAATCGCCGACTGGAAGGCGTCGGACAGGATGAAGGCCATGAACTGATCGGCCAAGGCGGGCTGATCGGTGGTGGCGAGTTTGGCTGCGACCTCGACCTGGAGGGTGTGGCCCTCGGTGAAGGGGAGGGCGACCTTGGTCGCGTCATTTTCCGCGATCAGGTGGTAGGCGGGCGAGGTGGTGTAGGAGAGGACGAGATCGGCTTCGCCGTCCAGGAACAGGCCATAGGCTTCGGACCAGCCGGGGGTGACGGTGACAATGTTGTCGGCAAGGTCGGCCCAAAGGGCTGCGGCATCGTCGCCAGAGGCTTGCTTGACCCAAAGAAGAAGGCCGAGGCCCGGGGTGGATGACCGGGGATCCTGAATGACGATGGACAGGTCGGAGTCGGCCAGTTCGCGGAAGGACGTGGGCATTGCGGCCGCGGCGTTGCCGACAAAGGCGAACCAACCCCAGTCGAAGGGGAGGAAATCTGGGTCGTCCCAGGCGACGGGCAGGGTCAGGGTGCCTGTCACACCGTGGGGCGCGAAAAGGCCGGTTTCGCGGGCCTTGGCGATGAGGTTGGTGTCAAGGCCAAGGACGACATCGGCTTCGGTCCTGTCGCCTTCAAGCATGAGGCGGGAGAGGAGTGCTGCGCCGTCGCCAGCGGTCACGAATTGCAGGTCGCAGGCACATTCGGCCTCGAACGCCTTCTCGATGGCAGGGCCGGGGCCCCATTCGGCGGTGAAGCTGTCATAGGTATAGACGGTAAGCACAGGGGTGTCTGCCAGCGCGCCAGAGGCGATGGTCAGAAGTCCTGCGACATGGAGGAGGGTGGTTTTCATGGGTCATCCTTTCATGCGCCGGACGGAATGGGGGGCATTGCGGATGATCGCTTTCCCTTCCCTCCGCCGGTATTAGCCGGTTCAGGTTCAACGGGTTCGCTTGCGCATCTCAGCCCTGTTGCCAGAGCACCCCGAGGTATCTGTCAACATACACCGGGGGATGCGATTGACAAGTGACCCTTCCCGGCGGGGCGTCGAGAGGGTAGAGGAACGGAAAAGGAGGCCCCTGTCATGAGCCTGAACACCTTCGGTCATCTGTTCCGTTTCACGACCTGGGGCGAAAGCCACGGGCCTGCGCTGGGTGCGACGGTGGATGGCTGCCCGCCGGGGCTGGCGCTGACCGAGGCGGATATTCAGCCTTGGCTGGACAAGAGGCGGCCCGGGCAGAACAAGAACACGACCCAGCGGCAGGAGCCGGATGCGGTTGAAATCCTGTCCGGTGTTTATGAGGGCCGGACGACGGGGACGCCGATTCAACTGATGATCCGCAACACGGATCAGCGGTCAAAGGACTATGGCGATATCGTCCAGACGTTCCGGCCGGGGCATGCGGATATCACCTATCATCAGAAATACGGGCTGCGCGATCCGCGGGGCGGCGGGCGGTCCTCGGCGCGGGAAACGGCGTCGCGGGTG
>JBGSWJ010000140.1:0-7832 GCA_041752495.1 Rhodobacterales bacterium | reverse complement strand
TAGAGCGCCTCGACCCCGTGGGCGATGGCGTTGAGCGCGGAGGTCACGGTCAGTGCCGGCGGCAGGGTCAGGGTGAGATCGACGTCATAGATGACCGTTTCGGGGCGGATCGCGGGGGCGCGGCGAGTGGTTTTGCGCCCCGCATCGGTTTCGCCGAGGATGTCCGTCATCTCGGACCCGGCATAGGTTGTGGGGATGACGATCTGATCGGCGCCGGTGCGGACCGCGATGGCCTTGCCCAGTCCCGTTGTCGATCCGCCGCCCAGGGCCACAACGCAATCCGCGCCGCTTGCCGCAAATGCCGCCAGCGCCTGATCGGTCACGTTGGTGGGCGTATGCATTGCGGCACCGGAAAACGTGCCACGGGCCAGGGGGCCAAGGCTGGCGGCCAGCGCCTGTCCTTCGGCAGCCTGATGGGGTGTCGTCAGAACCAGCGCGCCCTTGCGGCCCAGACGTTCGATTTCGGCCCCGGTCTGCGCGATGGTGCCCGAGCCGAAGACAACGCGGGTGGGGATTGCGGCAAAGGTGAAGGAGGGCAGACCAGCCATCAGACCATCCCCTCCAGAGGCTCATGTCCCGCCGCCAGATCGTGCAGCATGCCCTGGAGTTCGGCCAGTTCGGTCGGAGAGACGACATGGGGCCGACCGGGCATGATATCGACACGGACCCGCCCGCCTGCGGCGGTCAGGTCGGCAACCAGCCGATGAAAAGCGATTACGGGAATCCACGGGTCAGCGTCGCCGCAACTTGCATAGACCCGCATCCCCCGCAGCGGGGTCTGGCGCAGCGCGACTTCCGACGCACCGACGCGGCATCCGGTGAACAGGCACAAGGCCCCGGGCCACGGTCCTTCGCGCATCAGGTATTCGGCGGCCATACAAGCCCCCTGCGAAAACCCTGCAAGGACAAGACGGGCCAGCGGTGCGGCAGCAAGTTCATCGCGAACGATCCCGGCGATGGCGTCGAGACCCTGTTCCACCTGGGCCTGTGTGACATCGGTGAGGGGATCAATCGCCCGGGCATCATACCAGGCAGCTGCGTCGGATTTCGGTACAACGAACCGCACACCCGGCGCATAAAGGGGGGCGACGATGGCATTGACCATGTCAGACTGTGTCTGGCCACGGCCGTGCAGCACGACGGCAACCACGCGGGCCGTGTCCGGTTCGACACCCAGATGTATCGGGGCAACCATCGTGCGCGCCATGTTCAACCCTTGCCCTAGAACTCTGCCGGTTCCAGGCCTGCGACCATCTCGTCCTTGCGGTCGGCGAACCAGGGCGGGAAGACCAGCGTAGTGCCGATGGCGTCGGCGGGTTCGTCGCGGGCCCAGCCGCCGGGCACCGTCCAGGCGAGTTCGAAGAGGGCGCCGCCGGGGCTGCGGACGTAGCAGGATTTGAAATACATCCTGTCCTTCTGTTCCGAGATGTCGGTGAAGCCCAGCCCTTCGATATGGGCGCGGAGCGTCATCTGGTTTTCTTCGTTCCCGGTGTTCAGCGCGACATGGTGGATAGTTCCGCCAGCAAGGGTCCAGGTACCTTGCGGTTTGTCCGGTTCGTGGAGCACTTCGACCCGGCTGGAGGGGCCGTCGGGGTTGGGCACTTCGAAAGCGAGACCTTCGTGGCTGTCGGCGACCTTTTTCAGCGGCAGGGCGATGGTCAGGAAATCGTCCATGGCCGTGCGATCCATGACCGAAACGACGGCGCCGTAGATGCCCTTGATCCCGTGTTCCTTGCCGATGCCCTGTTTTTCATTCGTGATCGGGGCGCGGCTGTCGCCTGAATTTTCGACCAGTTCATGGGGGATGCCGCAGGGGTGGTTGAAGGCCACCCGGTCAAGACCGAAGCGGGTGAACTTTGTCGCCGGGATCCCGCGTTCGTTCAGGCGGTTGACCCAGAAATCGGCGGCACCAACGGGAATGGCCTGCATGATGACCTTGGACTGGTTGGTGCCGCGCCGGCCATAGACGGCGGGTTTGCGGAACGGGAATGTGGTGATGATGGTGGAGGCGTCACCATTCCGCGCGCCTTAGTAGAGGTGATAGACGGGCAGGACGCCGTCAAAGAGTACCGTCCGCTTGACCGAATGGAGGCCGAGCGTCTTGGTGTAGAAATCATAGTCTTCCTGCACGCCATCAGTGGACAGGGTGAGGTGATGATATCCGGCGATCTTTGACATTGTGGTCTCCTCCTAGGGGTGCAGGCGCGCGCGGGCGGGGTCAAACGACATCTTCGCCCGGTCTGGCGCGGGCCAGAACAAAACGGAAAGCGGTGGTCCAGGTCCCGTCGGGGCCAGGGATGAAATCGGTCAGAAGGGCGCTTTGGACTGCGAAGAGCGGGTCATGCGCGATGGCGGGGTCGGCGCGGTCAAAGACGTGGGTTGTCAATCTTTGGAAGCCGGGCGCGGTGATGCGGAAATGGATATGGGCGGGCCGGTCAAGGCGGATGCCAAGCCGCCCGAGGAGCCGCCCGACGGGACCGTCGGCAGGGATTGCATAGCCCGCGGGCCGAACGGAACGGATGGTGACCTGGCCTGCCGCGTCAGTGCAGAACTGGCCGCGCAGGTTGAATTCGGGTTGCAGGTCTGGTTCCTGGTTTTCGTAAAGCCCTTCGCCATTGGCCTGCCAGACCTCGACCACGGCGTGGGGCACGGGGAGGCCGTCAAGATCGGTCACTGTCAGGGTCATGGTCAGGGACTCGCCCTTGCCGTCGATGCTGATGCTGTCACCGTTGGCGCGTTTGGGGGCATCGGGGCGGTAGAAAGGGCCCGGAACGGTGTTGGGGGTGGCGTCGGCGGGACGCCGGACGCTGAGGCGTTCGACTGTGGATGAGAGGCCGAGCGTATCGGCCAGAAGCACCCATTCCTGACGCTGGTCTGAACAGGCCTCTCCTACATCGGTGAGGAAGCCAATGATGGCGCGGAGTTCCTGCCGGGACAGGTTAAGAGTGGCGGCGAGGGCGCCGATGGAGTCGACCAGCATCGCAAGAGCAACGGCAAGGCGTTCGTCGGCAGCAGGGCCGAAGCGGCTGCGGAATGCAGCGGCAGGGGCGATGTCCAGCATCGCTGAAGCCCTGTTGTCGCCCTGCCCGTCCATCTGCCGCGCCTCCTCCCCTAGAGCACAGCGATCAAGGTAGCGGGCGAAACCCTCTTGTGGATCATTTCTTTCGAGATCAACATACCAAACTGTTATGAAGTTCGAAGAACGCCATCTGGCCCAGCTTGCTGCGGTCGTTGAAGCCGGCGGCGTGACCGAGGGTGCGGCCATGCTGGGACTTTCGCAGCCTGCGGTTTCACGCACCCTGTCGGCGATGGAAAAGCGGCTGGGCGAGCCGTTGTTTGAATCGGGGCGGCGGCCCCTGATCCCGACGCTGATCGGGCGGCAATTGGCGGCACATGGCAAGATCATCCTTGAAGCGTCGCGGAAGGCATCGGAAACCGTGCAGAGTTTCCGGCGCGGGTCGATGGGGACGGTACGGATCGCGGGCGTGCCGTTTTTCATGGATGCCTATATCAGCCGGATGATCGGCGAGTTTCAGGTGAAAGAGCCCGATATCCGGGTCGACCAGTCCTATGGCAATGTGCCCGAGTTGCAGGCGGGGATCAGGTCAAACCAGCTTGATCTGGCGATCTGCCCCTTGGGGGTGGTTGATGCCGGGTCGGGGGTCGAGTTCACCGAAATCCTGCCGGGGCGCAATATCGTGGCCTGCAGGTCAAGCCATCCGCTGTTGAAGAAGCGGCGGATTTCGTCGCAGGACCTGCTGGATATGCCGTGGATCGCGCCCTTGCCCGGGTCGCCTTTGCTGGCAGATCTGCATTCCATCCTTTTGTCTATCGGCATGTCAGAGGTATCAATCCGCTATTCGGGCGGGTCGCTGTTGTCGGTGCTGAATTACCTTGAGGAAACGGATGCCTTGACGGTTCTGCCCCATTCGGTCGTCTTTGCCTTTCGCAAGACGCGGGCGGTGACGGTGCTGCCGGTCAAGATCCCGCAGCCGGAAAGGTCGCTTGGCATTTTGCGGATGGCGGGGGCGCCGCGCCTGCCCGCGTCCGAGAAGCTGTCGCATCATATCGTGACGGGGTTCAGGGACTTGCGCCAGTTGATCAAGCGGCATGAAAATGCCGTGGTCTGGGGGAACTGAGGGGCGGGAGACCCGCCCCTCAGTTTCAGGCGAGGGGGGCGGCGTGGCGCACCGTGCCCGCCTTTTGTGACGCCGCTGTCACGGTGACAGACGCGTCATCCGTCTCGGCGCGGACGAGCCATTCGATCTTGCGCGAGACGGCAGACCATTGCTGGCCCCAGTTGGAGTATTCATACCGCCGTTCGTTCCGTCCGGCGAGGTGGCCAAGGTCAACATCGGCCGGGTTCATCACGAGGGTGCCCCCAGTCACGTCGATCCGGGCGGTCACAGGCTTGGCGACCTTGTTGGCTATGGCCACGTCGGACAGGTTGGTGGGCAGGTAGCCGTGGTTGGAGACGACCGCTGTCACCTTGTGGAGCCCGGCCCCGAGCGGTTCGACCGTCACGGAATCGAGTGCAACGCGGGGGGCAGCGGCGGCGTGGCGCAGATTGAACATGACGTTGTCATGGCAGACTTTTTCCAGCAGGTGGCCGGGTGGGTTCCGGTAGCTCCAGATATAGACCATGCCGCCGGTTTCGACCGGGCCAAGCTGGGGGTGGTCGAAGGGTTTCCAGTCGCGGAAGCCGTGGTCGCCGACATTGGCGATGACCCAGTCGAACAGCTTTTGCTGCGTTTCCGCGTCGCGGGGGCCAAGGTTGTAGTAGCCCTTCTTTTCGACGCCCGCCGCGATTTCGATATCCCAAAGCTCGGTCGAGAAGCAGATGATCCCCATCTCTTCATAGACCCAGTCCTTGAGCGAGCCGTGCCGGACCTTGGACTTGTCGGGGGTGAATTCTTCGTAGGTCGAGATGACCGGATAGCCGGTCAGCCTTGTGCCGACATCGCCGATGGCGCGGTAGAGGGCCAGATCGCGCGGGCTCATGTCCTTGTCGTATTTCATCATTGAGGGGCGCAGGATGATGCCGCCGTGGGTGTGATAGGCGCACATGCCGCAGATGTTGGGGTGGTCGAGGATCAGCCGGCCCATGCCCATCGCCTCGGGTTCGGAGAAGGGATATTCCCCCGCGCCGTATTCGCGGGGCGACCAGTTGATCGGGAAGTTGCGGTTCATGTTGCCGTCGTTCTGTGGGTCGATCTGCACGTGAACGCCGTCAAAGTTCCGGATCAGCCCTTCGGGATAGATGCGGTAGTATTCGCCCCCCTCCTCGCCCGGTTCACGCTGGACCATGAGGCGGGGTTCGGTTTCGGACTTTTTCCATTCACCCTTGGGATCGGGAACGCGCATGTTCACGATATAGCCGTCGCCGTCGATATCCTGCGGGATAAGGCCGTCGATCCGGTCTTCGCCGGGCAGGAAGCGGCCGTTGCCGCACCAGGGGTGGTAAGGCGACTGGAGCGCGAATTCGGCGCCGTCGGGGTTGATGCGCGGGATGATGTAGAAGACCTGGGTATCGACAAGGCGGGTCACTTCGGCATCGTTGCCGTAGCGGGTGAGAAGATACCAGATCGCATAGAGGGCAGTGGCGCTGGTGGCGTGTTCTTCGGCGTGGATCTGGGCGTCGATGTAGAAGCCGGGCTTTTCATGGCCGGGACCGGTGTCGGGATTGGTGATTTCCATCGCCCAGACCTGCCGCCCGCGGAAGGATGTGGCGATGGAGGTCAGTTTGGCGAATTTGGGATAGGCGGCGGCCAGCGCCTGAAGATGGCCGGTCATCGCGTCGTAATCGTAATAGCGGTCAAAGGCGATCTGCATCAGGCGCGCCCCATCCTGCCGAAATGTTCCATGATGGCTGCCGCGTATTTGATGCCCTGGATGTACTTGTCGATATGGATGTTTTCGTCAGGTGCATGAAGGTTTGCGCCCGGGTTGGCAAAGCCGGTCAGGACGCAGGGAATCCAGACATGCCGCAGGATCGCGCCTTCGGCGGAGACGCCGTTGACGATGGGGAGTTCGCCATAGACTTCGGTCGCGGCAGCGATGATGGCCTGAGAGATGTCTTCCTTGACGCTGATCTTGTAGGGAGGTTCGGCGCCGTCAAAGGCCTCGACCTCGATATGCCCGAAGCCGTGTTTCACGAGATGGGCCTTGAGCTTGCGGATGGCGGCGTCGGGCTGGATGTTGGGGATGAGGCGGAAATCAAGGCGGGCGCGGGCTTCGTTCGGGACGATGGTCTTGGTTCCCGGCCCGGTATAGCCCGCGATGATGCCCTGGATATTGGCCGTGGGTTCGTAGGTGCGGGCACGGATGGCGTCGATGCCGTCGCGGCCAAGGGCGAATTCGGTGATGCCCCATTCGTCCTTCATCTTCTGCAGGTCGACGCGGTCGGCCTTTTCCACAAGTTGCTGTTCATCATCGGGGCCGAGTTGCCAGATACCTTCGTACCAGTCCTCGATAAGGATGCGGCGGTTTTCGTCCAGGATGGTGTTGAGCGCGCGGACAAGGTCCCAGACGGGTGCGGGGGCAAGGGGGAAGTTGAGGGAGTGGATATCCTTCTTTGCGCCCCGCGCGATGAGTTCGACGAAGAGAACGGATTTGAGGCCGAGCGAGACGTCGGGGACTTCGGTCCCGGCTTCGACCGAGCCGTCGAGGCAATGCATGCCGTCGGCGGCGAGGAGTTCCTTGTTCTTTTCGGCCCATGCGGCGAGGTTGGGGGAGCCGATTTCCTCTTCGCCTTCGATCATGAACTTGAGGTTGGCGGGCACTTCGCCCCGGACGGCCATGAAGGCCTTGGCGGCCTTGGTGAAGGCGAGGACGCCGGATTTGTTGTCGGTAGCGCCCCGACCATAGAGGACGCCGTCGACGATGGCGCCGGACCACGGGCCGCCGTGGGACCAGGCGTCAAGCGGTTCGGGGGGCTGCACGTCGTAGTGGGCGTAGCAGAGGATTGTTTTTGCTGGACTTTTCGCCTGAAGGTGACCGAACACCACGGGCGGTCCCTGTTCCAGTTCATGGAAGTCGGCGGGCAGGCCGTCACGGCGCATCATGTCGCGTATCAGCGTTGCACATTCACGCAGGCCGATGTTCTGGGCGCTGATCGAGGGCTGCTGGACGAAGGCCTGCAGGTCCTTGATGCATTCGTCCGCGTTGGCGTCGATCCAGTCGTAGATGGCCTGCATGGTCATGGTTGTTCCTCTTGTGACAGGGCCCAGGCGTCAAGGCGCTGGCCGGACAGGTGCAGCGGCCGTTCGCGGGCGAGCATGGCGAATGCGGGGGCCAGACGGATCGGGTCGATCCATTTGGCGCGCTGTTCGGGGCCGTAGGTGGTTTCCGACATGGGCGTGTGCATCAGATGGCCGGGGGTGATTGTGTAGGAGGCGATGCCGTAGGGTTCGCCCTCCATCGCGAGGCATTTGGAGAAGCCTTCGAGCGCGTGTTTGGCGGCGCAGTAGGCGGTTTCGGAGACGAAACCTTCAATGCCGGAGCGGGAGGAGACGAAAATGAGGGTGCCGCCATTCGTCTTCATCGCGGGCCAGAAGGCTTGCGTCAGTTGAAAGGCAGCCTGGATGCCGACGTTCAGCGTAGCCTGAAAGGTTTTCAGTGTGACCACATCGACGGTTTCGACGCGCAGGATGGCGGCGTTGTGGATCAGCGTGGTGACGGGGGTGGTAATCTGCGCGATGGCGGCTGCGGTGGCGGCCTCATTGGACAGGTCCGCGGCGATGGCCTGCGCACCGGGGCATAGGCCGGCGGTTTCGGCCAGACGTTCAGCGTTGTAGTCCAGCAGGGTCAGCCGCGCCCCCTGCCCTGCCAGA
>JBGSWJ010000139.1:0-3086 GCA_041752495.1 Rhodobacterales bacterium | reverse complement strand
GCACCTCGGCCACGGACAGCGTCTTGGGGAGGCGGGCATCCTTGCCGGGGCCGGAGAGGCGGACGGCAGGGTTGTCGGCGCGCCAGCCTTCTTCGAAGGCGAAGCGGAACAGCTGGCGGATGGCCGACAGGCGGCGGGCGCGGGTCGATTTGGCGAGCCGTTCGGCTTCGCAGGAGATCAGGTAGGACTGGATATCGGCCTGGGTGACGGTGGCGAAGTCGCGCCCCTTGCGGGCAAGAAAGCCCGCGAAATCATTGAGATCGCGGGCATAGGCCAACTGGGAATTGCGGGCGGCATCGCGTTCGGCCGCCTGCGCCTCGAGAAAGGCCTGGATCCAGTGCGGCATCGGATGGCCGGGTGTGGTCACGCGGGGCGGTCCAGGAGGAGGTATTCAAGTGCGGCCCGGCGGGCCGTATCTTCGAGGCCGACAGTGCGGAAGGCGGCAATCGCATCGGTCAGGGCGGCGGGATCGCCGTCGAGGCCCTGATTGAAGAGAGACACGGCGCGGAGGAGCGCCTCGCCCAGTTGGCCGTCGCGGATCTCCGAGGCGAGCGGTTCGGGAACGGGCGCGCCGGCAAAGCCAGCGATGATCGCCTGTGCCCGGGGATCGGCCGAGGTGACGCCGGCCATGTTGCCGCGGGCGATGGCCTGCCAGAGCCGTTCTTCGTCGGTTGTCGGGACATAGGCGATGGCCGCAGTTTCGTAGAGCGGAGAGAGAAGCGCCACGCGGAAGGCGAGAGCTGCGGTCTGGTCATCAAGGGCCAGTTGCGTCAGGCCGGGGGCGTAGAAGCGTGCGAAGGAGACTTCGGTCCGCACCTCCTCCATCGCGGCAAAGGCGGCGGGAAGGGTTACGGCGACCCGGGCGGAATCCCCCGCAGATATCGCGTCGTCAAAGGCCTGAATCGCGGCGGCCCGGTCCCAGACCCCGCCCGAGGCGGCGGGCGTCTGATCGGTGTAGAAGCCGAAAAGGACGTTCTCCGACACCGCGCCCGACCGGGCGAGGCGTTCTGCGGCCTCGATCTGATTGCGCCAGGGGGCGGTGGGGCGGATGTCGGCATGGGAAAAGGCACGGGGCAGATTGGCGGTGGGCAGGGGTTCGGCAATCGCTTCGCGCATGCGGAAGACGAGCGGGCTGGGCCGGGTCGGCGGGGGAAGCGGATCGGTGCCTTCGAAGAGGTCGGGGTCGAGGAAGCGCGAGATGAGGTCGTCCTCTTCCGGGGTCACGGCATCGAGCGCGCGGGCCGTGTTCAGTGTCAGCGCGGCGGCGGGCCAGTCGCCGTTGCGGGCGAGGCAGAAGATACGGGCCGGATAGGTCGAGGCGAGCGTCATGCGGTCGCGGACCATGGTGCAGGCAGCGTCTTCGGTGCCGGTCAGAAGCGAGACATCGAACCAGCGGCGAAAGATTTCGGGGCGTTCGAGATCGGCCTCTTCCAGCATGGCCTGGGCGGGTTCAAGGGCGCCGAGGTCAAGCAGCTTGTCCACGCGGGCGAGGAACATGGTGCCTTCGCTGGTGGCCCCAAGCGGCGCATCGGCCCTTGAGAGCATGAGCGTGACCATGAGGTCCTGGATGGAAGGGAGTGTTTCGACCCGCTCGGCCTGGATGAGCGTTGTCAGTTCGGCGATGTCGCTGCCCGCCCAGAGGTTGGCGGGCAGGCCCGTCACATCGGGACCGAGCAGGCCGATGCCGTCGGGCGAGGGTTTGTCGAGCGCCGAGACTGTGATGTCGGGCGTGGCGGCGGTATCTGCGATGGGGGGTTCGTCGGGGCGCGGGGAGACGACCGCAGACACGGCGCGGGCTTCGACGCTTTGTGACAGCCAGTCGATGGCGGAAAGCGGCTTATCCTGAGCGGCCAGCGGTGCGGCGGCAAGGCCGAGGGCGACAGTAGCCAGAAGTCGCCGCAGCATGGTCTGCATTATCACTCCACATCAAGCGTCACCGGTTGCACCACTTCGGTCTTGGGTGCCGCGAAATCGTCAGCGAAAAATATTGGGCCTACATAGGCATATCCTATCAGGCCGATGGCGGCCAAGACCACCAGAAAGAACACCAGTTTGATCAGTCTCCACATGGGGAACGGCCTTTGCTTCTCTGCCTCGTCTTGACGTGCCCGGTCATGGGTGCCGGGTTGTGTATTCATCCTGCCCCGGGGGCGGGCCAAACTGCAACAACGGAGCATGGCCCCGCCGCTGCAGCCTCCATATAAGATGTTTTTCGGAAGATCGCACCCCTGAGATGGGCTAAGCCCGGAACGGCGGCAGGTTGCCGACGGGTGTGCCGGGGGTGATGGTGCGAAAGACAACGGGGACAGAAAGATGGCGACCGTGAAACAGACAGGGAGGACGGCGGCCCTGGTGCCGGTGCTGAAGCGGACGGTGGTGCTGGTGGGCATGATGGGGTCGGGCAAGACGGCCGTGGGCAAGGCCCTGGCCACGCGGCTTGACGTGCCGTTTCTGGACAGCGATGCGGCAATCGAGGAGGCGGCGCACTCCACCATCGCGGAGATTTTTGCCCGCGACGGCGAGGCGTTCTTTCGCGATCGCGAGGCCGAGGTGATTGCGCGGCTTCTGTCAGGGCCGCCCTGTGTGCTGTCGACGGGCGGGGGGGCGTTCATGGCGGAACGGAACCGACAGGCGATCACGGCAAAGGGCGTTTCGCTCTGGCTCGATGTCAGCCTTGACGTGCTCTGGGACCGGGTGCGGCACAAGGAGACGCGGCCCCTTCTCAAGACAGCGAATCCGCGGCAGACGCTGACCGATCTTTATGAGGCACGGGTGCCAATCTACCGGCTGGCTGATCTTGCGATGACGGCGACGGGGGCCTACTCGGTCGAGGAAACGACGGGGCGGGTGGTGGACCTGCTGGCAAGCCGTCCTGATGTGCTGGAGATGCGGGCGTGAATGAAGGAACAAGCCGGACAGTGCATGTGCCGCTTCCGGGGCGCGAATATGACGTGGTGATCGGCGCGGGCGTGCTGGAGCAGGCGGGGGCGCTGATGGCGCCGCTCTTGCGGCGCAAGCGTGTAGCGATTGTCACCGATACCCATGTGGCCGAGGCGCATCTGGCGCGGCTGACGGGGATTCTGGCG
>JBGSWJ010000138.1:0-10530 GCA_041752495.1 Rhodobacterales bacterium | reverse complement strand
GGGCTATGGCATTCCGGCGGCCATCGGCGCGGCGATAGGGCGACCGGATGTGCCAGTGATTTGCCTGACCGGCGACGGCGGGGCGCAGTTTTCGCTGGGCGAACTGATGGCCGCCGCGCAGTTGCGGCTGCCGGTGACCTTTGTCATCTGGAACAACCACGGCTACCGCGAGATCGCCGACAGCATGATCGCCGCCGGGACCGAAGTCATCGGCTGCGACCCCACCCCGCCCGACTTCTCGGCCTTGGCGCAGGCGGTCGGGATAAGCTTTGACCGCGTTGCGTGCGATGCGGCGGCTGTCGAGGCCGCCGTAGCCCGGAAGGAGCAGGGGCCCTGGGTGGTGGAGATTGCAGTGGGGTAAGGGAGCTGCGGCGTAGTGGGCGACCCTGAAATACGAGAACTGGCGAAATATGACGGAGAATCAAGGCGCGGTGGACCAAACAGGCGGTGAAAGCGGAAACGCCAAATCAATGGGTTAGGGCACGGGTGGACCACGCTCTGCCACATTAATCTTTCGCACTCTCCGTGTCGCCGCCCCAATGTGACGATTTGCCCCAGACATCCTCTGCAAGCGTCCGCATTGTTCATGCACCCGTTGGTCGGAAGGGCTCCTCTTGGTGCCCGGGGCGGAGATCATCACGCTCTCCGGGAGGTTCTATCGACTTTGGCTGATGTCCCCATCGGCAAAGCCAAGTGTTCACAAGCACCTATGGCCGATTCGCTCGCCACTCTGACGAGCGCCCTGTTGGGGATGTGGCCAACGCCCAAGTCGGCGTTACGCCATGAGAAACCGATGATCTCTTAACCAAATGGCAGATTACTGCCTCAAACTTGGTCATGTTCCAGTTGCAATCGAGGCCTAGATTGTTATGAACCCAGCGACAGTGTCTTGGTGGCTTCCCGTTTGTTAACATGGCTTGGCAGGTCGGGCGTGCTTTTGGTGTTTGCTCTTCCGGATTTGAAACGCAGTTAACTGTATTTGATCGAGGTTACTTCCGATGAAAGACCTTTCAATTGCTGAAGATGACCGATCATTGAAATCCTATGTCGCATCGCCAGCAACAAAGGTGAGAGTTTCGGAACCCGCCGGGTTTTATGCGCGTTACGGAAAGCGTTTCCTTGATATCTTTCTGATCTGTCTGTCAGCCCCTGCCGTTTTGACTATCCTGATTGTTGCAGCGATTGCTGTCGCCGTGGACGGTGGAAGCCCCTTCTATAGTCAGAAACGTATCGGCAAGAACGGCCGGCATTTCCGGATGTGGAAGCTGAGAACGATGGTCATCGACGCCGAACGTGCGCTGCGGGACCATCTGAAGGCCGATCCCGTCGCGGCGGAGGAATGGCTTATCTATCAGAAACTCAAGGAGGATCCACGAATCACGCGTGTCGGCAGGATCCTTCGCAAGACGTCGATCGACGAATTGCCGCAGCTTTGGAATGTGCTCCTTGGGTCGATGAGCCTTGTCGGGCCGCGTCCGATGATGATCGAACAGGGGCCGCTTTACCCAGGGACAAGCTATTATGCCCTGCGGCCCGGCGTGACGGGTAACTGGCAGGTGTCCCAAAGGAATAATTCGACGTTCGAAGACCGGGCTATTTTTGATGCCGATTACCGTCAGGAAATGTCATTCCTGACGGATATGGGAATCATCCTCAAGACGGTTCCTGCCGTCCTGAAATCAACGGGGCACTAGCAAGATATAGTTGTTTTTGGGGCGAAATGGGCGATAGGTGGACAACATGAATATATTGCTTGCGACCTATCTGACCGTTTCGATCTTTGCAATTTATCATACATATCTTGAACAGCTTGAATCCGGGATATCCAGCCCGCTTTTCCGCATGATCGGATTTCTGGCCTGTGCATTGTGGCCATTGCCCCTTGGGGCAATGCTGGTTTGCAAAGCTTTTGGTTTGACATCCTCCAGGGATTGAAACATCGGTCGGACGACGGGGCTTGTCCTGCCTTTGTCGGATCAGGCATCCTCAACTCCGTGGAGAGAAACACAGACTGTGCGGCTTCTGCTTCTGGGCATAAACTTCGCGCCAGAGATCATTTCGACCGCAGTCTATTCGACTGGGATGGCCGAGTGGCTCGCTGCACGTGGACATGACATTTCAGTCGTGTCGGCCAAGCCCTATTTCCCTGCATGGCGTGTGTTCGACGGCTGGGGTGGTTGGTACCGCAAGAGGCAACCGCAAGAGCGGCTGACGATCGTGCATTGCCCGCTTTATGTTCCGGCGCGGCCGACCGGCGCAAAGCGCATCCTTCACCATGCGAGCTTTGCTTTCATGGCGTTGCCGATGATGCTGCGCGCCGGGTGGCGACACAGACCCGATGTCGTGATGGTCGTGGCGCCGTCGCTGCTGGCGGCACCTGTCGGTGTCCTGGCGGCCCGGCTCAGCGGCGCCAAGACGTGGCTTCACATCCAGGATTTCGAGGTCGAGGCAGCCTTTGCCACGGGCCTGATCAAGAAGGAAAGCTCGACCGGCCGGATGGCCATCGGGTTTGAGCGCCGCATTCTTTCAAGGTTTGACAGGGTCAGTTCGATATCCGCGCAGATGCTTTTGCGCCTTCGGGAAAAAGGTGTTGCGAATACGAAAATTGTGGAATTGCGGAACTGGGCGAACCTTGATGTCGTGCGTCCATTGGATGCCCCGTCTCCTTACCGCGCGGAATTCGGTATCCAAAGACCGCATGTCGTCCTGTATTCTGGCAATATCGCCAACAAGCAGGGGCTCGAGATACTGCCCTATATCGCGCGACTGCTTGTGGAGCGACGGGATATTGCCATTGTCATCTGCGGCGACGGGCCTTTCCTGCCGGAATTGCGCCATCTCTGCGAGGGTCTGGACAATGTTCAGTTCTTTCCGTTGCAGCCCATCGACCGGCTTGGCGATCTTCTGGGCCTTGCGACGGTCCATTTCCTGCCGCAGATCGCCGGGGCGGCTGACCTTGTCCTGCCATCGAAACTGACGAACATGCTCGCATCTGGCAGGCCGGTTATTGCAACGGCAGAAGCGGGGACGGCCCTGGCTCGTGCGATAGATAACTGCGGCATTGCCGTGCCGCCGGGCGATGTTCAGGCGATCGCACGTGCGATCACGGATGTCGTCGACAGTCCCGAGGACTGTGCCGGGATGGGCGCGGCTGCGCGGGAAAGCGCTTTGGCGAACTGGTACATCGAAAACATCCTTCAGACTTTCGAAGCCGAAGTGATGAGGCTTATCGAAGATCGTCCAATCGAAAGAGTGGCCGTCGCCGAATGAGAATGTCGCCGGACCAGGGTGAACGTCGCTTCAGGTTTCTATCCGTTCCGACGTGATCTCAACGGCCACGACCTTGCCAAGCGCCCGGGGATTGACGTCAATCGGGCGGGCCACGGGCGGGCGGTGCGTGGCAGCAAAGCGAAGCCGCACCGCATCTGCCAGATGTCGGGGCAGGATACGCATGCAGTTGGCATAGCGCCCATACATCCTGCGCGGATCATGCAAGAGCCGCCACATCCATTCCATCGCGATGTGCCGCACCCAGAGGGGCGCGCGTTTCTGTGTTCCCGCAATGAAATCAAGACCGGCGCCAATGCTGACAAAGCCGATTTCTGGTGCGAGTTTCCGCCCGAGAGCCGCAAACATCTCTTGCTTTGGCGCGCCGAGGGCGACGAAGACCATCCGGACACCGGTGGCACGGAAGGATTGGATGGCCTGCGCAGCCTCTAAACCTTCGGGGTCGAATCCCATTGGCGGGGCGATCAGTGACCCGATATCAACCCCGGGAACTCTGCGGATCAGTTGTTCCCTGGCGGCCGACAGCGTTTCCGCCGAGGACCCGAACATCCCGATACGCGCGTTTTCAGATGCGGCAATCCTGATGAGGGGAAGGATCAGGTCCGATCCCGTGACAAGCTCGACCGGCCGACGCGCCACATGCGACAGCCACACAATCGGGTTTCCGTCAGCAGTGATCAGATCCTGCGCTGCATAAGCTTTGCGAAAATGCTCTGAAGCAAGCTTGACAAGGTGGTCCATGTTCAGTGTCGCGATGGCAAATCCTTGCCGACGACGGAGCCTCGACGCGACCTCGTCCAACAAGAAACTCTTGGTGGGGACGTTCAGGTTTATCGTCTCTTCGCCGAATGTGAACAGCATTCCAGACTCCATCGGAGCATGGTCTAGAACCTGCCGGCCAAAATCAAAAGACGGCAAAAGTGAGACAAACTGTTGACGTTACTATGCATTTTCATCTTGGGGTTGAGCGGATGTCCAGATCGGGCAATGCCTCGAACACGAACAGATCAAGGGTCAGGGGCGCCCAGAGCAAACACCGTCAGCAAGATTCCTCGACGATCGCATCTCCGGACTTATCGTGTTCCGGGAATCGTGTATGACGGTCCAATGAGCGTTGAGAATCGACTGTGCAATCTGGCCTTCCTGGCGACTTTTATTGTCGCGCCCTTCTGTCTTGTCCAAGGCGCACAGGCCCAGGAAACCGCGTGGAGTTACAGTGTCTACGGCGGTCCGGGCCTTATCGATATGCCGACCGCAAATTCTTTCACGGACGGTGAACTCGGGTTCAACGCCACGCAGTTTCAGAATACGCGGCGGCTTGGGCTGACATTTCAGTTCAGCGAACGCCTGTCAGCCTCTTTCCGGTATCAGCGGCTTTACGACATCAATATCAGCGGCGACCCGACGGCGCCGAATGTTTATGACGTTCTTTATGACCGCAGTTTTGCACTTCAGTATCGCTTTCTGGATGAAGGTGCGTGGACCCCGTCGATGGCTGTCGGCGTGAATGATCTGGGCGGCACCGGTTTTTTCGAAAGCGAATACCTTGTGGCGAGCAAGACCTTTGGCAACAGGGTCCGCGCCACGCTGGGATTAGGCTGGGGTCGCTTGGCCGGGGTGAACAGTTTCAACAATCCGCTGTCGATCTTTGGGGACCGATGGGCAGAGCGTGGAAGCCGTGGGGAGTCGGCAACCACAGGCGCACTGAATGATATTGAATGGTTTCAGGGCGACGCTGCATTCTTTGGCGGTATCGAGTGGAAAGCCACTGATCGCCTTCTTTTGACGGCCGAGTATTCGTCGGATGCCTATCCCTTTGAGGATGGGTTCATGTTCACGCGCCGCAATCCGTTCAACTTTGGCTTGTCATATGAACTGACGCCGGGATTCTCCGTTGCCGCAAACTATCTCTACGGCTCTGAACTTGCTGTTCAGCTGACCTATGCGTTCAATCCGCGGTTTCCGGCCAATGGATCGAGTCGTGAGATGGCCCCGCCTCCGGTCATTCGGAGCGAGAACGTCTTGGCCAGTTGGGGGCTTGCGCAGCCACAGGGCGAGGAACCGACGGTCACGGGCCGCGTGAAGCAGGGGCTTTCAGAGCAGGGGATCAACCTTCTGGGGCTTGTGATCGACGGAAATGTCGCCTTCGTCCAGATCGAAAACCTGACCTATCGGATCAATTCTCAGGCCGTGGGCCGCACGGCGCGAGTCCTGACACGGACCTTGCCGCCCGAAGTCCAGACCTTCTCGATCATTCTGTCGAACAACAGCATGCCGATCACGCAGATTGATCTGGACCGGGCGGATGTCGAAAACCTTGAAAATGATCTGGATGGCGCCTGGCTTTCATACACCAGTGCAAAGATCGAGGATGCGGGGTTCGGAATACCTCCTTTGCCGGGGGCATATCCAAGGCGGAGCTGGAGCATCGACCCCTATATCGATTACAGTTTCTTTGATCCAGATGCGCCGCTGCGTCTGGCCCTTGGGGTCGAGGCTTCGGCCTCGTTCGAGGTGCGTCCGGGCATTGTGATGCAGGGCGCCGTGCGGGTGCCGCTGGTCGGCAATCTTGACGACGCGACGCGTGTCTCGGACTCGGTTCTTCCCCGCGTTCGGAGCAATTCCAGCATCTATGACAAGGCGACATTTCAACTGTCTGAGCTGACGGCTGGCTGGTATTTCAAGTCCGGTCAGGACGTGTTCGGCCGCGTCACTGTCGGCTATCTGGAATCGATGTTCGGCGGGATTTCGGCCGAGCTGCTTTGGGCCCCGAACAGCAGTCCCTTTGCGCTGGGGGTTGAGGTCAATGAAGTCGCCCAACGCGATTTTGACCAACGTCTGGGTTTTCAGGATTACCGGGTCACGACGGGGCATGTGTCGGCCTATTGGGATATCAATCGGAGCTATTCGGCCCAGGTTGATATGGGCCGCTATCTTGCCGGAGATTGGGGCGGGACACTCACGGTCGAGCGCAATTTCCAGAACGGATGGCTGGTGGGCGCCTTTGCAACGCTGACCAACGTGCCGTTCGAGGATTTCGGCGAAGGGTCGTTCGACAAGGGGATCTATCTGGTCATTCCGATTGACTGGGTTTCGGGCAAACCAAGCCAGGATCAGGCCGGCGTGACGATACGGCCCATCCTGCGGGATGGCGGGGCGCGGCTGGCTGTGAGTGACCGCCTCTACGAGGTCGTCAATGACGAACAGGGTCGGGAACTTGCCGAAACCTGGGGACGGTTCTGGCGGTAATCGCGCCGGGGTTTCGGCAGGGCAATCGCTGCGACACCCCGGCCCGGACCTGCCAAAGGCTTACTTGAACGCCTCGTTCGCTTGCTTCAACCGGTCGGCAAAGACCTTCGCCGCCGGTTCGTCGTGGATCGCATCGATTTCCTTGCGCAGCGTGACGATCTCCTGCCGTTTGGCCTCGATCTGCTGGGCGATATCGCGCAACTGAACAGGGGTCAGGCGCTGGCCAAGTTTGGCTTCCTGGTCCTTTTTGTTCTGCTCAAGTTTCGTGATGTCGATCCCGATATTCTTGATCTTCTTGGCCATGGCTTCGCGGCTGGACCGGAGCTTCACAAAGGCCAGGCGCTTCCTTTTCAGGATCGGGTTCTTGGCCAGTTCGTCATCGACCTTTTTGCGAAGCTCCTGCAGATCCGCTTTCTCCTGATCGGTCTTGGCTTTGTTGATTTCGCCATCATTCGGGCGCTTGGCCGCGTCGCCGATTTCGGTCGTCAGGGCCGTCAGCTTCTTGTCAAGTTCGGGCAATTCGGCGTTCAGGCGTTTCAGCATCGCGTTGCCCTTGGCGATCATCCTTTCACAATAGTCGATCTCGCGTTCGACACGCTGGCCGGACCGCTCCTGTTCAAGGAGCAGGATTTCACCTTCAAGCATCTGGATGTTGGCGAATATGGATCCGGTCCGCTTGCCGACATTGCGCGCATATTCGTTACTCGCGGCGCGCAGTTCATCCATGCTTTCCTTGGAATAGGCAGTCTCAGCCTCATACAGATAGGTGCTGAGAAGGACCTGCGTCATTTCCGGGCGTTCGTCGGGGTCATCGCTCAATAGCGCATTGCGCAAACGGTCAAGTGCCGTGACCTCGATCGCCTTGTCCTCACCCGGATTGTCGGGATCGGGGACGCGGGTCTGCTGTTCCGTCAAGTCAAAGTTAAAGTCGCGTTTTTCCAGGGACGCCGTCCCATGGGTCGGATCGGTCATCTTGGACAGGATGACACCAAGGGTGAAATTGTCGCTTTTCTCGCCTTGCTTGCCCTTCTCCTGCAACTCGGCGGGTTCATAACCGGGCGTATTCTGAGTCATGGAAACGGTGTCGTCGTGGTCATCCAGAATATTGGCAAGCCCGAAATCGGCGATCTTGATGGTGCCGTCATCCATGATGAAGACGTTGGCTTCCTTAAGGTCATGATGGGAAACGCCGGCATCCTGCATCTGCTTGATGCCATGCGCCATCTGCCGGACGGAATCCTGCACCATTGCGTGCTGCGCCTGTGGCGAGATCAGTCCGGATTCCTTTGCCGCACTGACCGACTCGCTCAGCCGGTCAAGGTCGCCGCCACCGGCCAGCGGCATGGCCAGAAGTGGCATGCCATTCGGCCCCAGAACCATCCCTTCCATGCCCATGATGTTCTTGGGCGGCGTGCCTTTCTCGCCCCCCAGCACTTCGCGATGGTTCCTGGCCTCGGTCGAAAACTCTTCAAACTTGTCGTTCTTGAGCTCCTCATCAGGCTTGTAACCCTTCGGTTCCTTCAGAACGATCTTCTCGCCCGTCTGCTTGTTGGTATAGGTACAGACCGTTCCGCCGCCGCCCGAGGCCAGAAATTTGCGGTCTTCGTAGAGAACGCCATCGATGGTGACCGATTTCATGTCAGGCGCAGCCTTGTTCGGAAAGGCTTTCCTGACTTCGGCCTGAATCGTTTCGGCCATCTGGGTCACAAGCTTGGCGATCGAGGGATCGGTCGCCAGATCATCCAGGTCGATCCCCATCTGATCGGCGATTTCCGCTTCCCATTCCTTGCGCGAACGTGCGGCCATATCGAACAGCACATCGCTCTTTGACCCTTTGGGCAGGACCTTGGCCAGTTCGGCCTTGATGCCATCCGCTGCGGCCTTGACGAAAGGCACGGCCATCCATTCGTCAACTTTCTTCGGAATGGGCGGCATGGCATCGAGCATGTCAAAGGCGTCGAAACGCTCGATCCGGTTGATGTCGCGGCGCTCGGGATCGGCGCGCCACGCGATCTGCTCGTTTAGCAGATCGACATCCATCCGCTCCATGGCGACCGCGACCCGCTTTGCGTTGCGTTCCTCGATCTTGCCAAAACGCTCCTTGAGCATCTTGTTCGCGGTCTCGATCTCGGACTTGGTCATGGGCTTGCCGTTTTTGTCCGTGAACGACGGGTTTTCGGTACGAAACTTGCTAAGGTCGGTCAGCGTCCTGAGCAGGCTCTCAAGATCGGCATCCGCCTTGGTAAAGCGCGGGGTGGTCCGGTCGGTGATCGCCGTGCCGGGGGTCGACAGGCCTGCGGTGTTGAAACGGGCCAGCACCGCATCCATCGCCTGGGTCAGGGCCGTATCGGCACCCGGCGTGGCCGCGGCAATGATGCCGATCTTGTGGCGGATATCCTCGGTCTTGGTTTGCAGCCCAAAGCCCTTGACCCGGGTTTCGAATTCCGTCGCGTTGATATCGGCCTCCGACTTGCGCATCTGCATCGCGGACCGCGCCTGCGCGGCCTTTTCGTTGATCGACTTCAGCCGGGCAAAGGCCTCTTCCTTGCTCGAGGTCGTGGAGACCGGATTGGTATTGCGCAGCGCGTTCAGCGCGAGATCGAATTTCCCTTCGATGGACTTGGCCCGGTCATCGACCTCGGCAATCATGTCGGTCACCCAGGCATCGACGACCGCGATCTCTGAGGTCACCGATTGCGGCGACAGCGTTGACTTGAAGCCATTGGCAAGCTTCAGCGCGTCCTTCTTGACCGATTTCAGATCGTCATAGGCGGCCGCGAACTTACCCGCGTCCTTCTTTGCGGCCGCAGCCTGCAGCCGTGTCTCAAGCGCGTTCCGGTTCGGGTCATTCTTGCCCAGAACGTCAATGGCCGCCTGGGTCTTGGCCTCGCGCCGCAGGTAATCCTTGTATTCGCCTTCAAGCTTGGCCTTGACCACCCGGTTCTTGCCCTTCAGGTGGGTCTGGATGAAGTCGCGCTGTGCTGTCGTCAACGGCATGGTCGGGTACCTTCCGGTAGGGTGTGGTCAATTCGGTCGTCGGTCAGATCCGGCATCCGCCCCGTGCCGCACCGCGCGGCGAGCGGGGCCGGGTGTGGCCTAGATCGTCGCTAGAACCTCGTTGAGCGATGACAAAACCCGCGACTGAATTGTCAGCGGGATAAAGCCGTTATTCTTGTCGATATTCTTCATCAGCGGATCGGTGCCCGCATAGGTCAGCATCTTGCGCACCGTCGCCCGGGCCTCTTCGGACAGTGCCTCTTTCTGGGCGACGTCCGTGGTGCCGCGCAGTGCGTTCAGCTTGCCGGTCAGGGAATCATCCAGATTTTCAAGGATTTCCTCAAGATTGCCGACGATGTCCCTGATATCAGCAGCGTCGGGCTCATCCTTGGACTTTTCGATGATGTCGTTCTGTAGCTCCTTGATCTGGCCCGCGACATGACTGCGCGCCTCGTTCCACAGGATCATCGCCTGCGCGAGCTTGACCGCAGCCCCCTTTGGCCGCGCGCCACCCTGTCCCGAGGGATCGGCCCCCCCGGTGGAGGGTTTGGCCGTATCCATCGCGTCCTTGAGAAGGCCGATCTGCGCCACCGCAGCCTTGAGATCGCCGCCATCCAGCGCAGCCTTGGCCTCGCGCGCCAGTCCAGAGAGTTTGTCCAGAAGCGAGGTATCAGGGCCCGCCACCGTCTTGATCTTCCCTACAAGCGTGGTCAGCACCTTGGTGACATCATCTGTCTTGGATGTGGCGGGCTCCTCCGTCCCGGAGGTCCCGGTCGCGGGCGATCCGCCCTTGGCCAGCGCCAGCGCCCCGATCGCCGCACGCAGCTGGGCGATGAAGGTCGCGGCATAGGTCAGGTTGTTGGTCTTGAGATTCACATTCGCATCGGTCGCCATCTTGGACAGACGGGCCAGCACGGCCCCGTCCGACCCCGCCGCCGTCTTGATCTGCCCCGCCAGTTCCGCCAGCGCCTTTTTCAGCGTCTCCGCATCTTGGGT
>JBGSWJ010000137.1:0-9368 GCA_041752495.1 Rhodobacterales bacterium | reverse complement strand
GCGAGCCGCTCGGCGACTTCGCGGGCGCGGGCGCCCACCAGCGGACGGAGGTCGTGCAGGAGGTTGGAACGCAGCCTTGCATGGTAGATCGACAGGAGCCGCGCGGCATCGGTATTCGTGCGGGCAAGGACGTAGAAGTTGAGCCAGGCGGCGATGACCTCGGGCCGGAAGTTGGCGGGGCCGAAGCCCGCGCGGATGATGGCCTGCAGGCGGGATTTCGGGTCCTGGGCCATGAGAAGTGCGCCGCGCACCTCGGCCCCGTAGACGGTGAGGGTGTGGCGCATGGCGGCGAGGAAGATCTGTTCCTTGCTGCCGAAGTAATGGTGGGCGAGTGCGGAGGACATGCCCGCCCGCTTGGCAATCTGGGCTACCGTTACGTCAAGTGAACCGGTTTCGCCGATTTGCGCGATCGTGGCTTTCACGAGGGCGGCGCGGCGTATAGGTTCCATCCCCAGCTTGGGCATCGATGGTCCCTCCCCGGACCTTGCGGTGACATGCGACCAAAAAGGCTTGCGAAACGTGATGAGTTGGTTCTTTATTGACTCGTCAATCAACTATAAACATGACGACCGGGAGAAGACAATGACCTTGAAGACCACACTTTCGGCGCTGGCCATCTGCGCGGCGATGCCTGCTTTGGCCGATTGCGATACCGTCCGTTTTTCTGATGTGGGCTGGACCGATATCACCGCCACGACGGCGGCGACGAGCATCGTCCTGAACGCGCTGGGGTATGAGACGACGACCGACATCCTTTCGGTTCCGGTCACCTATGCGTCGATGGCCGAGGGCGATATCGACGTGTTCCTGGGCAACTGGATGCCCACGATGGAGGGCGATATCGCGTCCTACCGCGACGCGGGCACGGTTGACGTGGTGCGGTCGAACCTTGACGGGACGCAATACACGCTGGCCACCAATGCCGCCGGTGCGGCGCTGGGGATCGACAGCTTTGACGACATTGCGGCCAATGCCGATGCACTGGATGGCAAGATCTATGGGATCGAGGCCGGGAATGACGGCAACCGGCTGATCTTTGATCTGATCAACAATGACACCTATGGCATGGGTGTGATGGAACTGGTCGAAAGTTCGGAACAGGGGATGCTGGCGCAGGTGGCGCGGGCGGATGAGCGCAATGAGCCGATCATCTTCCTGGGCTGGGCCCCGCATCCGATGAACGCGGCCGTGGACATCACCTATCTGACGGGTGGCGAAGAGTGGTTCGGTGCGTCGGGCAGCGTTTATACCAACACGCGGGCGGGCTTTGTGGCCGAATGCCCGAACACGGGCAAGCTTCTGACCAACCTCGCCTTCTCGCTTGAGATGGAGAACGAGATCATGGGCGCGATCCTGAATGACGGGGCGGACCCTGCGGATGCGGCCAAGGCCTGGCTTGCGGCCAATCCCGAAGCCTGGACGCCCTGGCTTGACGAGGTGACGACCAAGGATGGCGGCGATGCGGTTGCGGCCGTGACGGCGGCACTGGCGGGCTGAACGGACCTGCGTTAGCGTTTGAAACCTCGCCCCTGAATGGGGACGGGGCGCGCCACGGTCACAGCAGGTCGCCTGAACATGCCGATCCTTTCTGCACTCTGGAACGCCATTCTGTCTGTCCTTTATGCCATCGGATGGCTGGTACAGGCGCTGATCGACTTTCTTTTTTGGCTGGGACCGGCGCTGGTCTGGTTTGTGACCTGGTTGCCGCAGCGGCTGATCGGGGCGACGGACGAAAGCCTGCCGGTGGGCGAAGTGTCGGAGCGCGGTATCGACTACCTGCAGGACGGGGCGCAGGCGTTCTTTGACGGGTTGTCGGCCTGGATGGACGGGGCGATTTCGCTGATCCTGGCGGTGTTGCAGCGGCCGCCCGGGGTGAACTGGGTCAGCGGGCGGAATTTCGAGCCGTGGTTGCCGTTCTGGAACGAGGACACGCACCGGTTTGTGGTGATTGCGGCCTTTGTCCTTTTGACATGGTTCCTGCAGCGGAGTTGGAAAGTCTGCCTGCTGGTGCTGGTCACCTTCCTGTTCATTCTGGATCAGGGGTATTGGGAAGAGACAACCGATAGTCTGGCGCTGGTCCTGTCGTCCTGTGTGGTCTGCATGGGGCTGGGGGTGCCGCTGGGGTTCTATTTCGCGCACCGGCCCAACGCCTACCGGGCGATCAGCCCGGTGCTGGACCTGATGCAGACGCTGCCGACGTTTGTCTATCTGATCCCGGCGGTCGTATTCTTTGGCCTGGGGCAGGTGCCGGGGCTGTTTGCGACGGTGATATTCGTTCTGCCCGCACCGATCAGGCTGACCTATCTGGGGGTGTCGGCGACGCCGCAATCGCTGCTTGAAGCCGCGACGGCCTTTGGCGCGACGCCGCGGCAGACGCTGTGGAAGGTGGAACTGCCCTATGCCCTGCCGCAGATCATGACGGGGCTTAATCAGGTCATCATGCTGTCGCTGTCGATGGTGGTCATTGCGGCCTATGTGGGGGCGGACGGGCTGGGCAAGCCGGTGGTGCAGGCGCTGGGGCGGAACGATCCGGCGCTGGGATTTGAGAGCGGGTTCGTGATCGTGGCGGTGGCCATCATGCTTGACCGGATGCTGCGGAGGGAGACGAAATGACCGCAGTCATCTTTGATCGGGTCAATATCGTCTTTGGCGATCAGCCCGAGCGCGCCCTGCCGCTGATGGACGAGGGCAAGAGCCGGGCCGAGATCAACATGGCCTGCGGGCAGGTTCTGGGCGTGCATGACTGTTCGCTGACGGTGGAGGAGGGCGAGATCCTTGTCCTGATGGGACTGTCGGGGTCGGGGAAATCGACGCTGTTGCGGGCGGTGAACGGGCTGAACCCGGTGTGCCGGGGCGATGTGCAGGTGCGCACCCCGGGGGGGATGACATCGGTCACAAGGGCGGATGCAAAGACGCTGCGGGCGATCCGGCAGAAATCGGTGGCGATGGTGTTCCAGCAGTTCGGGCTGCTGCCGTGGCGGACGGTGCGGGACAATGTGGGCCTGGGCCTTGAGCTTTCGGGGATGAGCAAGGCCGAGCGGGCGGCGCGGGTGGATCAGGAGCTGAAGCTGGTCAACCTGTCGGAGCGGGCCAATGCGCTGGTGGGCGAGTTGTCGGGAGGGATGCAGCAGCGGGTGGGGCTGGCGCGGGCCTTTGCCACCGATGCGCCGATCCTGTTGATGGACGAGCCGTTTTCGGCGCTGGACCCGCTGATCCGGGCGCGGTTGCAGGATGAATTGCTGGACCTGCAAGAAAAGCTGAAGCGAACGATCATTTTCGTGAGCCACGATCTGGACGAGGCGTTCAAGCTGGGCGACCGGATTGCCATCATGGAGGGCGGGCGGATCGTGCAATGCGGGACGCCGCGCGATATCTTTACCAATCCGGTGAATGAGTATGTGGCGGATTTCGTGGCGCATATGAACCCGTTGGGCGTGCTGACGGCGCGGGATGTCATGCGGCCCTTGGACGGCGCGGCCAACGATCAGGCGATGGCGCCAGAGACGACGGTGCGCGATGTGATGGCGCGCATCCGGGATACGGGATGGCCTGTTATCGTGGCCGAAGGCGGGCGGCAGGTGGGCGAGGTCACGGGCGATATGGTGTTACGCAAGCTTCTGGACCCGCGGGCGGGCTGAGCGTCAAGCCGTGACGGTGCCCTTGCCCGCGTTTTCGTTGCGGGATTCCTGAAGGGCCAGCATGCAGATCGAACACACGATCACCGCACCGCCGATCAGCACCCAGATGTCGACCGGTTCATGAAACAGCAGGACGCCAAGGATCGAGGCCCAGATCAGTTGCAGGAATGAGGCGGGCTGGGTCACGGTGACGGGTGCGGCCTTGAATGCGCGTGTCACGGCGTATTGACCGCCGGTCGCGAAGACGGCGGCGAGAAAGAGCCAGAGATACTCTGACAGGTCCAGCGGTACCCAGACCCAGAGGGCGAAGGGGAAAAGGCAGACCGAGACGGATATGGTCAGCATGCCGACGATCACGGCGGCCGGAACCTTATTGCTGAGATATTTGGCGATCAGATAGCCTCCGGCCAGAAGGAAGGTGGTGCCGATCATCGCAAGATGGCCTGTGTCGATGACCCTGGTGCCGGGCCGCAGGATGAAAAGGGCGCCGATGATCGCCGCCACGATGGCCAGCCCGCGAGAGAGGCCGAACCGTTCACCGAGGAATATGGCGGCGCCCACAGCGACAAGGACGGGGGTGAGGTAATTCAGTGCCGACACTTCGGCGATGGGTATATGGGTCAGGGCGTAATACCAGATCATCACACCGAGCGAATGGATGACACCGCGCGCGCCAAAAAGGCGCCATTGATTGGGCGTGAGCCGCAGGGGAAGCGCGAGCCACGTGAGGGGCAGGATCAGGGGCAGGCCGAAGGCAAACCGCAGGAAGGCGGCCTGCGCAGCGGGTACATCCTGACCGATGTGCTTGATCGTGGCCCCCGTGCCAACGGCAAGAAGGCTTGCAAGGGCCATCCAGAGGATGCCGACCATAGCGCCCGAACGACGATGGACCCAAATGCTCATTGTACCATTTGGATCAATTGAATTGTCTGCTGCAAGCCAATTCAATGGCTCAGGACCAGACAATTCGTCAATCGAACAAGACAATCGGTCAATGGCACAAGACACGACCCTGGCCCCGGCGCCAAGGCCCCGGGAGTTTATCCGGATGCGCCAGAACACGCGCGCGGGGTGCGCGGTGCTGGCCTGTGGTCAGGGAATCAGCTGGCCTCGTAGGCGGCCATGACCTCGTCCGAGGCTTCGAAGTTGGTGGTGACGGATTGTACATCGTCATCGTCTTCGAGCACTTCGACCAGCTTCATCAGCTTTTCGAGAGTTTCAAGATCGACAGGAGTCGTCGTCTTGGGCTTCCAGATGAACTTGGTCGTTTCGGATTCGCCGAGGGCGGATTCAAGCGCCGAGGCGACACTGTGCAGATCGGTGTCGGCGCAATAGATCCAGTGACCGTCTTCGTCGCTTTCCACGTCATCCGCGCCGGCGTCGAGCGCGGCCATCATGACGGTATCTGCATCGGCCACGGAGGCCTTGTACATGATTTCGCCCTTGCGGTCGAACATGAAGGCCACGGAATTGGTTTCGCCGAGGTTGCCGCCGTTCTTGCCAAAAGTGGACCGGACGTTTGATGCGGTGCGGTTGCGGTTGTCGGTCATCGCCTCGACGATGACGGCCACGCCGTTGGGGCCGTAACCTTCGTAGCGGATTTCGTCATAGGTTTCGGCATCACCGCCCTGCGCCTTCTTGATCGCACGTTCGATCACGTCCTTGGGGACGGACACGGATTTCGCCTCTTTGATGGCAAGGCGGAGGCGGGGATTATTGGCGGGATCGGGGTCGCCCATCTTGGCGGCAACCGAGATTTCCTTGGCAAGTTTAGAGAAGACCTTGGAGCGGGCCTTGTCCTGCTTGCCCTTGCGGTGCTGGATGTTTGCCCATTTTGAATGGCCGGCCATCGGATGGACCCTTTGATTGTTGTTCGCGTGACTGGGGCTCTATATGTCAGCCGCCTTGCGGGGCGCAACCCCCGGCCCTGCCCCGGATATGGTGCTGACGTCGGGGCCTATTTGCCCATCGCGCGGCGGACGATGCCGATCAGGATGGCGACCACGCCAACCCCGCCGATGGCACCCGAGACCTGTCCGATGACGCGCATCGGTTCGCCGGGGTCCAACCCTTGGGCGGGCTGCAGATCGGTCGTCATGCCCCAATAGAACAGCCCGCCTGCTGTGGCGAGCAGGATGAGTCCGATCAGGAAAAGCCGTGTGGAAAACCGGATGCCGCCCTGTGCCATGAATGCCCCCCCCCTTCGATACTGCGAGAAGCTAGCAGAGGCGGCCCTGTGCCGACAACGCCCCGTGACCGTCAGAGCGGAAAGAAGAACGGGATGGTGAAGGACAGCACGACGGCCCCGATGACGTTCAGCGGCAGGCCGAAGCGGATGAAGTCCGCAAACTTGTACCCACCCGGCCCATATACAAGCGTGTTGGTCTGATAGCCGATGGGCGTGGCAAAACTGGCCGAGGCCCCGAACATGACCGCCACGATAAAGGCGCGGGGATCGACGCCGAGAGTCTGGGCAAGGCCGATGGCGACAGGTGTCAGGATGACGGCAACGGCATTGTTGGACACGATTTCAGTCAGGAGCGATGCAAGGCCGTAGACACAAAGCACGAGCAGGAAGGGCGACATGTCAGTCATGTAGGGGGCGACTGCGTTGACGATCAGTTCGACGGCGCCCGAGTGTTCCAGACCGGCGCCGACGGCCAGCATCGCAAAGATCAGGGCCAGAAGGCGCCCGTCGACAAAACCGAAAGCCTCGTCCGCGTCGATGCAGCGGGTGAGAAGGACGATGGCGACGCCGATGAAGCTGAGAACCGCGATGGGGGCGACGCCGAAGGAGGAGAGGGCAATGACCGCGAGGAGAGTTGCGATCACGATGGGCGCATGGGTGCGGCGGTAGGCGCGTTCCTTGGGATGGGTGATGTCCACAAGGTCCATTTCCGCTGCAAGGCGTTTGATGTCTTCGGCCGAACCTTCGAGAAGAAGCGTATCGCCAACCTGCACGACCAGATCGTCGATCTGGCGGCCGATGTTCTTGTCGCGGCGATGGACGGCAAGGGTGTAGACGCCATAGCGCCGCCGCAGGCGCAGGTCGCCAAGGCGGCGGCCGATCATCTTGCATTGGGGCGAAATCAGCACTTCGACCGTTGTGGTTTCGATGGCAGAGACCTGATCCACCCGCTTGAGCGACTTGTCGCGTTGCAGCGACAGGATCTCGGTCATGGCGGTGCGCAGAACGATACGGTCGCCAACCTGCAGCGTCACACCCGTCAGTTCCCGGCGCAGCGACACGTCGCCCCGGATGACGTCGATCAGGCGGACCCCGTCGCGTTTGAAGAGCTGGACGGACATGACCTCGCGGTTGATGAGGTTGCTTTCGGGGGGAATGACAACTTCGGTAAAGTAGCGCATCCGGGATTTGTCGGACAGGAGGTTGGCCATGCTGTCACGATCGGGAAGCAGGCGATTGGCAAATAGACCAAGATAGGCCATGCCGATCAGGGCCATGACAAGGCCCACACCGGTGATTTCAAAGATATGAAAGGCGGGCTGGCCCTGCGCCTGCGCGACACCGTCGACGACGAGGTTGGTCGATGTGCCGATCAGCGTGATCGTGCCGCCGATGATCGTCAGATAGCTGAGCGGGATCAGCACTTTGGAGGCCGAAACCTTGAGCTGTCGCGAGAGCCTGACAAAGATTGGCATGAAGATCACGACGATCGGGGTGTTGTTGATGAAGGCCGACATGCCAAGGACCGTGCCGGTCAGCGTGGCGATTGTGGTTCGTGGCCGTGCCTCGACCGTGCGGGCCGCCTGGGCCGATATCCAGTCGAGCGCGCCTGTGCGGACGAGCGCACCGACGAGGATGAAGAGGGCGGCAATTGTCCAGGGGGCGGTATTGGCAAAGACCTCGACAGCGTCTGCCTGGGGCAGGATACCGAGGATCAGCATGAAGATCGCCCCAGAAAGGGCCACGACCTCGACCGGGTAGGCTTCTCGGACAAAGGCGATGAACATCCCGAGCAGAATCAGAAGCGCAATGATCGGCTCAAGATCCGGGCCAAGCTGAATTCCGAACATCAGACAGATTCCTTTGCGGCCAAGCGGGCGTTCTCGCGGGGCTGCACGAGCGCGAGGCCCAGGAGCATCAGGACGAGAGCGGCCCAGACGAAGGCGGAATAAGATTCTCCGAGCAGGACCATGGCCCAGAGAACCCCGGTGCCGGTGACGATGTAGGATGTCTGTGAGGCGAAGACTGCACCCGCGCGGGAGGCGAGCCAGACGTAGGAGGAATAGGCCATGGCATGCACACAGGACGAGGCGACGAGGGCGAATTCGGCGCTGGTCCAGGGGCGGATCGGGTTGATGAACTGGCCCGCACCCAAGGCGAAAGGCAGAGTGATGATCGCCCCCACGAGCGAGGTCAGGCACATTGCCTGCATCGCATCCATGCCGGCGGTGCCGGTGCGGGCGACATAGTTGCTTTCGAAGGCATAGCAGAGCGGGCCGATCAGGGCGATGGGCAGGTAGGCCACCATGGCGGGGTCGGGCAGGCTGGCTGCCGGCAGCGCGATGAGGGCGACACCGGCAAGACCGCAGAGCAGACCCGCGATGCGGGCGGCACTGAAGCGGTCCATGCCGAGGGCGAGCGCAATGGGGAAAGAGATGAGCGGGACGGTCGAGATCAGGATCGACATGATCCCTGCAGGGAGGTGGGCCACGGAGTAGTAAAAGGTCGAATTCGGAATGATCGTGCCGATCAGCGCGACGACGATGGCAAAGGTCAGGCTCTGCTGATTGATTTTGAGTGGCTTGCGGCGGATGACAAGCATCGCGCCGAGGAAGATGACGCCGATAGCCATTTGCCAGAATATGAGGCCAAGGAATTGGTGGCCGGTCGAGACGGCGATCTTGCCCAGAGTCTGGGTCGAGCCCCAGGACAGGCCACAGAACAGGAGGACCGAGAGGTAGAACAATCGCCGGTTTTGGGGCAGTGCAGCGGCTGTCACGGGGCGGACCCGGTCAGTTTGCCACCTTGCCGGACCATGGCGACGCGGGTGGCCTTGCCGGTGCGGTCATCGGTTTCGACGTATAGGCCGGAGAGGGTCGCCTCGCCTTCGGAAGGGGTGAAACGGTCGCGGGGCATGCCGGTAATGAAGCGGCGCAGGGGTTCGGCCTTGTCCATGCCGATGACGGAATTGTAGTCGCCGCACATTCCGGCATCTGTCTGATAGGCGGTGCCGCCTTGCAGGATCATGGCGTCCGCCGTGGCGACATGGGTATGGGTGCCGACAACGACGCTCGCCCTGCCGTCACACCAGTGGCCCATGGCCATCTTCTCCGAGGTCGCCTCGCAATGAATATCTACAAGGCTGGCCTGCACCATGCCGCCGAGGGGGTGGGCCTTGAGCACGGTTTCGACGGCGGAAAAAGGGTCGTCGAAGGGGCGCTTCATGAAGACCTGGCCCAGCACCTGCGTCACGAGCACCTTGCGGCCCTGGGTGGCGTCGAAGACGCGGAAACCGCGACCCGGGGCGGCCTTGGAGAAGTTCAGCGGGCGGATGATGCGGGGTTCGGTTTCGATGTACTGGAGCATGTCCTTCTGGTCGAAGGCATGATCGCCAAGGGTGATGACATCGGCCCCGGCGGCCAGCAGCACCCGTGCATGTTCCGGCGACAGGCCCGCGCCTGAGGTCGCGTTTTCGCCGTTCACGACGACGAAATCGAGCCTCCAGGCCGTCCGCAGGGCGGGCAGCTTGTCGGCGACCCCGG
>JBGSWJ010000136.1:0-3721 GCA_041752495.1 Rhodobacterales bacterium | reverse complement strand
CCACCGCGATCACCAGCGCGAGCCCTGTCAGGATCACGCTGGCCCAGATCCCGCCCACCCGCGCCGCCAGCGGCACCGCCGCCGTCACCAGCGCCACGATGATCGCCACATGCACCAGCATCCCCGCAAGCACATAAAGCACAATCGTCTGCGCCCGAGACTTGGCCAGACGCTGCAGCCGCCCCAACAGGCTCTGCGCTATCGCATCAAAGGGCGAGGCCATCCCGGACCCCTAGCGCCGTAACAAAAGCGACACGAAAATGCCCAGCCCAAACGCCACCAGCAGGCTCTGCAAGGGCTTTTCCTGCACATGCGCCTCAAGCTTTTCCTCAAGCTTGTCCGTCTCAGCCTTCAGCTCGCCCATTGCAGCCTTGGCCCGCAATGTCGCCTCCTCACCCATCACCCCGGCGGCCGCCTGCAGATCATTCACGGCCTCTTTGCCATAGGCCCGCAGCGTCTCGCCCAGCGCCGCGATCTCGGCCTTGAGCTGCTCAACCTGCTCTTCCAGCGTCGGGGCGCCCTCGGCGCCCTTGTCGGATTTCGTGGACATGATGGTTGTCTCCTTCCAATGTGGGACAGCGGCAACTGTGGCCCAGTCGGCCCGCCAGTTCAACCGCCAAGGCCCGCGGCCAATCGACCGGACCGCCAGTGAAAGTGCCCCCGTGACCGATCCCATAACCGAACCGCTGGCCGACATCGTCATCATCGGCGGCGGCACCGCCGCCCTCGTCGCCGCCACGACGCTCGTTGAACGCTTCGGCCGGCAGGTCACCGTCATCGAACGCGGCCCCGCCACGATCCCGCCCCTGATGCGCGTCCCTGCCGGTTACCTGAAATACCTCGGCAGCCCCGAACTCCTTGAAATGCATCAAACCGTTCCCTCCGACCGCCTGAACGGCCGCGCCCCCATCGTTCCGGTGTCCAAGGTACTGGGCGGCGGCAGCGCCGTGAACGCCATGGTCTACATGCGCGGCCAGCGCGACGACTATGACGCATGGGCCACCGATCAGGGCCTCGGCCCGGACTGGGGCTACGACGCTCTCCTCCCCCATTTCCGCGACCTCGAATCCAACGCCACCCTGACCGACCCCTTTCACGGCTCATCCGGCCCCGTCCGCATCGGCGACCCCGGCAGCATCGCCCCCGCCGCCCGCGATTTCATCGCCGCTTGCCAGTCGCTCGGCCACCCCCTGAACCCCGATTTCAACGGCAAGGCGCAGACCGGCGTCGGCATCATGCAGCATACGATGGGCAAACGGCAGGGCCGCATCCAGCGCAGCGACATGGTCACAGCCCTTGTCCAGCCCCTCTCAGGCAACCCTCTTCTCCGCATCATCACCGACGCCACCGTCACCCGCATTGCGTTCGAAGGCCGCCGCGCCACCGCCGTCCATTTCCGCAAGGACGGCCGCGACCATGTCCAGCCCGCTGGCCACGAAATCCTCCTTGGCGCAGGCACCTACAACACCGCCCGCCTCCTGATGCTCTCGGGCATAGGCCCCGCCGCGCACCTGCACGACCACGGCATCCCCGTCATCGTGGACCTCCCCGGCGTCGGCTCCAACCTTCAGGACCACCACGAAGCCCCCGTCATCATGCGGGCGAAAGGCCGCTACGGCTATTTCGGGCAGGATCGCGGCTGGCGCATGGTGTCCCACGCCCTGCGCTATGCCCTCACCGGCACCGGCCCCGCCGCGACGACGGGGATCGAGGCCTGCGTCTTCTTCGACCCCATGGGCGGCACCCGCCCGACGATCCAGCTTTACTGCGTCCCCATCGTCTATCTCGACCGCGATGTCACGGACCAGAAGGCCACCTTCGGCATGACCCTGACCTCCTGCCTCCTGCGCCCCAAGGCGCGCGGCACCGTCCGCCTGCGCAGCGCCGATCCCTTCGCCCAGCCACTGGTGGACAGCAATTTCTTTGGCCACCCCGAGGACATGACCCTCACCCTCGCCGCCCTCCGTCACGCCCGCCGCATCCTCGGCGCACGGCCCTTGGCCGATCACCTCGCCGCCGAAATCCTGCCCGGCGACGGGATCCAGTCCGACGAAGATCTCGCCACCTTTGCCAAGAAAACCGTCAAGACCAACTACCACCCCTCCGGTTCCGCCCGTATGGGCCCCGATGGCGATCCCATGGCCGTCCTTGACCCGCAGATGCGCGTGCGCGGCACCGCCAACCTCCGCGTGATCGACTGCGCCGCGATCCCGGCCATCCCCTCGGCCAATACCAACGCGATCGCGATGGTGCTGGGGCGCAAGGCCGCGATCTATGTGGGTGAGGCGGCGCAGAACTAGACGACTGTCGCCCCGCCTGTCCCTTCCAAACCACCCTGCCATATTGACCAAGGCCATCGCCTTGGTCACGCGCCTTGGGTCACGCTTTCCGGCCGGACGCTCCACGTTCGGCCAGCCCCCTCCCCTACAAAGGGCAGGGACCGGCCTTCTGCGAGGCAAGCGGAACCGGGGCCAGCGGAACCAGCAGGACGTGAGCGGGGCGGTGCTTCCACTGGAAGCCCCGCTTGTCCCGCTCAGCCAGACCCTACCCGAACCGCGCCCGCAGCCACTTCATCTGCGCCACTTCCTGATACGGCCCGCCACCCTCGTGGTTGTTGAACTCATATTCATTGATCGTCCGGTCCGCCGACTTCAGCGCATTATACGCCCCGAACACCGTCGACGGCGGGCAGATATCGTCCATCAGCGCCACCGAAAACAGCGCGGGCATCGCGCATTTCCGCGCCATGTTGACCCCGTCGAAATAGGCTGTCGTCGCAAACACCTGTGCCACCCGGTCCCGATGGACCGTCAGATAACGCGCAATCTCAAGGAACGGATCGCGCAGCGCCGTCCGCACCGCACGCGGATAATCACACAAGTAAGGCACATCCGGCATCAGCGCCGAAACCCCGCCATGCAACGCCGCCGCAGCCAGCGAAATCGCGCCGCCCTGACTGCCGCCCACCACGGCCACGCGGCCCCCGTCAATCGCCTCATGCGCCACAAGGCAGTCGATCGCCCGCACCGCATCGGTATAGACCCGGCGATAGTAATAGGTCTCGGGCGACAGGATCCCCCGCGTCATATACCCCGGATGCGCCGGGTCCGACCCGTGCGGGTCCGCCGTATCGCCCCGGCTCCATGTGCTGCCCTGCCCCCGCGTATCCATCCGGAAATAGGCATAGCCCAGCGACGCCCAGTGCAGCTTTTCATGTGAAAACCCCCGCCCGCCGCCATAGCCCACATACTCGACAACCAACGGCACCTTGCCCGTCCGCCCCTTGGGCAGCACGAGCCACCCCCGCACCGGATCACCCGCAAAACCCGGGAACGTCACATCAAACGTCGCAAACGCCGAAATGGGGCTGTCGACGGGGTCAAGGCGCATCGCCGTCCCATGCTCCCGCGCCTCGGTCAGGGTCTTGGCCCAGAACGCATCGAAATCCGCAGGTGCCGTCACCGTGCTTTGAAACTTGGCCAGTTCGGGCTGGCGAATGTCTGAAAATGGCATGAAATCTCCTCCTGTTGGCGCGACCGTGCCCCTTCCTTTCCCGACCGTCAACGCCCCGCTTTGCGCATGGCCGAAGGCGGTTGCCCGAACTGACGCCGGAACGCCCGGCTTAACACCGAGGGCGATGAAAACCCCGTCCGCAGCGCAATTTCGGCCAAAGGATGCCGCGTATCCGTCAGCATCCGCCGCGCCGCCTGCAACCGCAGCG
>JBGSWJ010000135.1:0-4828 GCA_041752495.1 Rhodobacterales bacterium | reverse complement strand
CGCTCAACGCCATCGCCCACGGGGTCGAGGCGCTCTATGCCCCCGACGCCAACCCGATCCTGTCGTTCATGTCGGTCGAGGCGATGCGCGCATTCAAGTCGGGCCTGCCCCGTGTCATGGCCGACCCCGCCGACCGCGATGCACGGGGTGATGTGCTCTACGGTGCGTGGCTCTGCTCCACGGCGCTTGGCTATATCACCATGGCGCTCCACCACAAACTGGCCCATGTGCTCGGCGGATCATTCGGCACGCCCCATGCCGATACCCATGCCATCCTGATCCCCCATACCGCCGGGTTCAACGCCGTGGCGGTTCCCGACGCGCTGGCCCCGGTCGCCGCCATATTTGGCGGCCCTGTCGGCGGCGGCCTCTGGGACTTTGCGAAATCCTGCGGCGCGCCCCTGCGTTTGGCCGACCTCGGCCTGGCCGAAGCCGACCTTGACCGGGCCGCCGCTATCGCCGTCGAAAACCCCTATGCCAACCCGCGCCCCTTCGCGCAGGCTGACATCAGGGCCTTGCTGCAGGCCGCGTATGAGGGCACGCGGCCAACAAACTGAAACTGGAATCTTGGGGAGGAGACCCACCATGCTGACACGTCGCAAACTTCTGAAATCCGCAGGCAGCACCGGCCTTTTGCTGGGCGCATCGGGCCTTGCCACGCCGCTTCTGGCGCAGGGCAGCACGATCAAAATCGGCTATGTCAGCCCGCAGACTGGGCCTTTGGCCGGCTTTGCCGAGGCGGATGCATTTACCATCGAAACATTCACCCGCGTCGCCGCCGAACAGGGGCTTGACGTGCAGGTGATCGTCAAGGACAGCCAATCGAACCCCAACCGCGCCGCCGAAGTGGCGCAGGAACTCATCATCGATGACGAGATTCACCTGATGCTCGTCGCCTCGACCCCGGAAACCACCAACCCCGTGACCACCGTCTGCGAAGGCGAAGGCATGCCCGTGATTTCCACCATGGCCCCCTGGCAGCCCTGGTTCATCGGCCAGCAGGGCAACCCGGGCGACCCGGCCTCCTGGCAGCCGTTCCGCTATGGCTACCACTATTTCTGGGGCCTCGAAGACGTCATCGCCGTTTTCACCAACATGTGGAGCCAGCTTGACACCAACAAGCAGGTTGGCGGCCTGTTCCCCAACGATGCCGATGGCAACGCCTGGGGTGATCCCAATGTCGGCGTGGCCCCGGGCTTTGCCGCTGCCGGATTCACCACTGTCGATCCCGGCCGCTACCAGAATCTGACCGATGATTTCTCGGCCCAGATCAACGCCTTCAAGGCCGCGAATGTTGAAATCGTGACGGGCGTCGTGATTCCGCCCGACTTTACGACTTTCCGCAATCAGGCGATCCAACAGGGGTTCAGCCCCAAGGCCATCACCGTGGCCAAGGCGATCCTCTTCCCGCAGTCGGTCGAAACGCTGGGCGAAGCCGGGCATAACCTGTCGTCCGAAGTGTGGTGGTCGGCCTCCCACCCCTACAAATCCTCGCTCACCGGCGAATCCGCAGGCGAACTTGCGGCGGGCTTCACCGCCGCCACGGGCCGTCCCTGGACGCAGCCCATCGGCTTCATTCATTCGCTCTTTGAAATGGCGACGGATGTGATCAAACGCGCGCCCGACATGACCGACCGCGACGGCGTGGCCGACACGATCGCCGCGTCCAGCCTTGATACCATCGTGGGCAAGGTTGCCTGGGACGGCGCGAACGTGCCCCCCTTCGCTGCCGCCAACGTCTGCAAGACGCCGCTCGTCGGCGGCCAGTGGCGCCGCAAGGAGGACGGGACCTTCGATCTTGTCGTCGTGGACAACAAGACCGCCCCCGCCATCCCGACCGGCGGCACGATGGAGGCACTGGGCTGACCGCCCGGCAGGGTGCGCAACATGCGCACCCTACGCAAATCCCATGACAATCCTCAGCCTGACCAATGTCTCGAAAAGCTACGGCGCCCTCAAGGTGACCGATGGCGTCAGCTTTGTCGTGCCGCAGGGGCAGGCCCTGGGGATCATCGGGCCGAACGGGGCGGGCAAATCCACCCTGTTCAACCTGATCACCGGCAATGTCGCCCCCGATGCGGGGACGATCACCTTTCTGGGCCGGGACGTGACCCGCGTCTCGCCCATGAAGCGTTGCCTCATGGGCATCGGCCGGTCGTTCCAGATCCCGCAGCCCTTTTCCAACCTGACCGTGTTCGAGAACCTGCTCGTTGCCGCCACCCATGGTACCGGCAGGGCGGAGCGCGAAGTCTCGGCGCGCTGCGCCATCATCCTTGAACGCACCGAACTGATCGACCGCGCGAACCAGACCGCCGGATCGCTGAGCCTGCTGGACCGCAAGCGACTGGAACTCGCCCGCGCGATGGCGACCGAGCCGAAACTCCTTCTGCTGGACGAAATAGCGGGTGGGCTGACCGAAGGCGAATGTCAGGCCCTTGTCGCCACGATCCGGGCCATCCACGCCGAAGGGGTCACGATCATCTGGATCGAACACGTGCTCCATGCGCTGAACGCCGTGGTGGAACGCCTGCTTGTCCTCGATTTCGGCCGCGTCATCGGTATGGGCGACCCGGCGACCGTCATGGCCTCGAAAGAGGTGCGCGAGATTTATCTGGGGATCGACGTCTGATGACCCTGCTCGAAACACGGGCCCTGACCGCACGCTACGGTGACTTTCAGGCGCTTTTCGGCGTCGACATCACCCTGTCCGAGGGGGAAACCGTGGCCATCATCGGGGCCAACGGGGCGGGCAAGACAACGCTTCTGCGCACGATTGCGGGTGTGCTGAAAACGGCGCCCGATATGGTCCGGCTGGATGGCAAAGGCATCGGCGGCCGCCCGGCGGACGAGATCATGAAACGCGGCGTCGCCATGGTGCCCGAGGGACGCAAGCTTTTCCCCTCGCTCTCGGTCGAGGAAAACCTTCTGATCGGCGCGCAGGCCCGCAAGGTGCCGGGGCCCTGGTCGCTGGACCGGGTGTACGACCTGTTTCCCATCCTGCGCGAAAAACGCGCCGTCCCCGGTACCGCCCTGTCAGGTGGCCAACAGCAGATGGTCGCCATCGGCCGCGCCCTTATGAGCAATCCCCGCGTCCTTCTATGTGACGAGATCTCGCTCGGCCTCGCCCCTGTGGTGATCCGCGATATCTATGCGGCCTTTCCACAGATCAGGGCAGGGGGCGCGAGCGTCATTGTCGTCGAACAGGATATCGGCCAGGCGATGAAGGTCGCGACCCGCGTCTATTGCATGATGGAGGGTCGCGTGACGCTTGAAGGCGCGCCCGCCGCGCTCAGCCGCGAGGCCATCCACGCCGCCTATTTCGGAGCGGTCGCATGAGGCGCCCGGGCACAGGACAGAAAGAAAGGGGGGCGCTGCCCCCCTTCGCCTGCGGCTCATCCCCCCGAGGTATTTGGAAAACAGAGAAACAGGGGGTGGCATGAACCTGATCGACACGGTCCTGCAGGGCGTGCTTCTGGGCGGGCTTTACGCGCTGTTCGCGGCGGGGCTGAGCCTGGTGTTCGGCATCATGCGGCTTGTGAACCTCGCCCACGGCGATCTGATCATCCTCGCCGCCTATCTTATCCTTGTGATCGTCTCGGCGCTGGGGCTGAACCCTTTCGTGGCGGCGCTGGTGGCCATGCCGGTGATGTTTGCCCTGGGCTGGGGCCTGCAGCGGGTCGTGCTGAACCGGGTCCTGGGCACGGATATCCTGCCGCCGCTGCTGGTGACCTTCGGGCTGTCGATCGTGATCCAGAATGCGCTGTTGCAGGGGTTCTCGGCCGACAGCCAGCGCATCGGGGCAGGGGCTCTTGAAACCGCCTCGGTCGATTTCGGCCCGGTGACGCTTGGCGTGATGCCGATGCTGACCTTCGCCTCGGCCATCGTCGTAATCGTGGCGTTGAACCGGCTTTTCTACCGCACCGCCACCGGCCGCGCCTTCCGCGCGACGAGTGACGACCCCGTGACGGCCAGCCTCATGGGAATCAGGCCCAGCGCCGTCTTTGCCCAGGCGACGGGGATCGCGATGATCGTCGTGACGATTGCCGCGCTCTATCTGGGGATGCGGGCAAATTTCGATCCCACCATCGGCCCCGCGCGCCTGATCTATGCCTTTGAAGCCGTGATCATCGGGGGCCTTGGCAGCCTCTGGGGCACGCTGGCCGGGGGCATCATCATCGGCGTGGCCCAGACAGTGGGCGCCGCCGTCAACCCGGAATGGCAGATCCTTGCAGGCCATCTCGCCTTCCTTCTCGTCCTCCTGATCCGCCCGCGCGGCCTTTTCCCAAGGGCGTTTGACTGATGGCGCGCGACTACAAGGTCATCCGGAGCACCGGCGCATCGACCATCGCGGGCGTGGTCGCGCTGGTGCTGATCGTGATCGGCTTTGCGTTGCCGCTGTTCGCTGGCCGCGGCCTGATCCAGGATCTGTTCTTCATTCTGACGATGCTGGTCCTCGCGCAGTTCTGGAACCTTCTTGCAGGCTATGGCGGGTTGGTCAGTGTCGGCCAGCAGGCCTTTGTGGGCCTTGGCGCCTATGCGCTGTTCGGAGCCGCGATTCTGGGCGGCTGGGATCCCGTCGCCGCGCTGATCCTGTCCGGCCTTGCTGCCCTTCTGGTGGCCATCCCCACCGCCTTTTTCGCCTTCCGCCTCGCCGGCGCCTATTTCGCCATCGGCACCTGGGTCGTGGCCGAAGTCGTGCGGCTGACCGTCGCCCAGTGGAAGGCCGTAGGCGGCGGCACCGGCACCTCCCTGCCGCGCGATGCGGTCGATGGCATGCTGGGCCTCGAAACGGTCAAGACCCTGTTTGACGCCAGCAACGCCGCCGCGC
>JBGSWJ010000134.1:0-7027 GCA_041752495.1 Rhodobacterales bacterium | reverse complement strand
GCGGTTCTGTCGAGAAAGGTAGGGCGGGGTTCACACTACAAGTAAACTCGAGGCGTCGAAAATAGCGTCTTCTACTCCCTGAGTTCGCAATCAACTAATGCTACACCCAAAATATGACGCTACCGTACTGAGCAATCCTTTTTTCCCATCGTAAGAGGAAAGTACAAATGACCGGCCTAAACATCGACACGGCCAAGACGTTTATGGACGCCTATCGTGCTGCGGGCGGTCGCAAGCTCCGCACTGACGATGACCTTCCGCCAGACGGCAACATTTGCAGGGCAACGCGGGCGGCAGCTCGGAAGTTCCACGAATTCGGGTATACCAGTTCTGAATTCGTAGATGCTGGTGTCAGGGCCGGGTGCAATGCCGGAAATCTTCGCGCCGAATGGCAGCATGCAATTTCGCATCCTGACTGCGACAACGAGATGCCGGAAGCAAGAACTCTAGCTGAGCAAATCATGAACCATGCAAGAATGCACCGCCCTGCCCATTCCGGACTGCGGCGGTGGGATCAAGTGGTTGATCGATGCTCGCTGAATCAAATTGGTGATCTGATCGCTAAGCATGACTGGAAGACAAAACACCAAGCAATCAAGGCAATGGACAAGCTAATCGACCAGGGCTTCTTCAACTAGTGAGCCACACCTGGTCCATTTGATCTCGAATATGGGTCGCGGAAAATCGAAACGAATTCCGTGCAGGTCAAGTAGGGAGGTCAACATCCTCACACCAACCTGCTCGTCTCAACCGCCGCCCGCACAAAATCCGCAAACAACGGATGCGGCGCAAAGGGTTTGCTCTTCAGTTCCGGGTGGAACTGCACCCCGATGAACCACGGATGGTCTTTCCATTCCACGATCTCGGGCAACCGCCCGTCGGGGCTCATGCCGGAAAACGCCAGACCGCAGGTTTCGAGTTTGTCGCGGTATTTGATGTCCACCTCATAGCGGTGGCGGTGGCGTTCCTCGATGTTCAGCGTGCCATAGACCTCGGCCACGCGGGAACCGGGGGCCAGCGTGGCGGAATAGGCGCCAAGGCGCATGGTGCCGCCCTTGTCGTCGGTCGCCTTGCGGGTGACGGCGTGGTTACCCTGGACCCATTCCTTGAGGTGATAGACGACGGGTTCAAAGCGTTTGACCCCGGCTTCGTGGTCGAACTCTTCTGACCCGGCGCGGGCGACGCCCGCGACGTTGCGGGCGGCCTCGATCACCGCCATCTGCATGCCGAGGCAGATGCCAAGGTAGGGGATGCGGCGTTCACGGGCGAACTGGGCGGCCTTGATCTTGCCCTCGGTCCCGCGTTCGCCAAAGCCGCCGGGGACGAGGATGGCGTGGAAGCCTTCGAGCCAGGGCGAGGGGTCTTCGCGTTCAAAGATTTCGGCGTCGATCCATTCGGCGCGGACCTTTGTCCGGTTGGCCATGCCGCCGTGGGTCAGCGCCTCGGCGATGGATTTGTAGGCGTCTTCCAGCTGGGTGTATTTGCCGACGATGGCGACGCGGACCTCGCCCTCGGGGTGGTTGAGGCGGTCCATCACGTCTTCCCAGCGCGAGAGGTTGGGGCGCGGGGCGGGCGAGATGGCGAAGGCGTCGAGGACGGCCTGATCCAGCCCTTCGGCATGGTAGGCGAGCGGGGCTTCGTAGATGGATTTCAGGTCATAGGCGGCGATCACGGCCTGTTTGCGGACGTTGCAGAAGAGGGCGATCTTTTCGCGTTCCTTTTCCGGGATCGGGTGTTCTGACCGGCAGACGAGGATATCGGGGGCGAGGCCGATGCTTTGCAGTTCCTTGACCGAGTGCTGGGTGGGTTTGGTTTTCAGCTCTCCCGATGCGGCGAGGTAGGGGAGGAGCGTGAGGTGCATCAGGAGGCACTGGCCGCCGGGGCGTTCGTGGATGAACTGGCGGATGGCTTCGAAGAAGGGGAGACCTTCGATATCGCCGACCGTGCCGCCGATCTCGCACAACATGAAATCGGTCTCATCCTCGCCGATACGGATGAAGTCCTTGATTTCATTGGTGACGTGGGGGATGACCTGGATGGTCTTGCCCAGGTAGTCGCCGCGCCGTTCCTTTTCGAGCACGTTGGAATAGATGCGGCCGGAGGAGATGGAATCGGTCTTGCGGGCCGAGACGCCGGTGAAGCGTTCGTAATGGCCAAGGTCGAGGTCGGTCTCGGCGCCGTCATCGGTGACAAAGACTTCGCCATGTTCAAAGGGTGACATCGTGCCGGGGTCGACGTTGAGGTAGGGGTCAAGCTTGCGCAGGCGGACGGAAAAGCCGCGGGCCTGCAAGAGCGCGCCGAGGGCGGCGGAGGCGAGGCCCTTGCCAAGCGAGGAGACCACACCGCCGGTGATGAAGATGAAACGCGCCAAGGTGGAGACCCCCGTGAATTGTCCGAAATGGGAAGGGCGGTGCGTTCCGGGAACGCACCATCACGGGATTTAAGGATAGCCGGATTCGGTCCTCCGTGGCAACCCGTGACGCTAGATCATGTGAGAAAGAAATGGGCAGCGCCCATGGGTTGTGGGCGGGGTGACAGGAGTGGGCGGTCCGGGGACCGTTTGGCCTTTGTGCTGGGGTCGTGCCGGCCTTAGGGGTTGGCGGGCACGAGGGGGGCGTCCGAGGTCGGCGGCAGGAGATCGCCGCCCAGATCGGGTGTCGCCGGGGTTTCGGCAACGGGCACGTCCGAGATCCGGTCGACGACCGAAGCCCCGGCCGAGTTGCGGGCGGCGATGATGGTGAGCGCAACCGAGGTCACGATGAAGGCGGCGGCGATGCCCCATGTCACCTTGCCCAGCGCAGTGGCGGCGGAACGGTTGGACATGACGCCCTGGCTGCCCATACCGAGGCCACCGCCTTCGGAGCGTTGCAGCAGGACCACGCCGATCAGCGACAGGGCCAGGATCAGGTGGACGACAAGGACAACGTTTTCCATGGGGCGGCCTTTGGACGGATGCACGAGATGTACGACGGGGCGTATCTAGAAGCAGATGCACCGGCCCGCAAGCCCTGATGCCGCAGGATCAGCCCGGAATGGCCGCCGCGCCCGGGGGGGCGCGGCGTTGTCAGTTGGTGTCAACCTCGTCCACATCGACCTGACCGGACATGCGGCGCCAGATGACCGACCAGTACATGCCGACCGCAAGGACGAGCGAAAGGGCAAAGATGAAGACCCAGGTGTTGAAGGTGTAGTTGCCGAAGCTGAGCCAGCCCAGGCTGAACAGGACCCAGAGGATCGCGCCCACGAGGGCGAGGATCAGGACCATGCCGACGATGCCGATCGAGTTGAGCGTGGCCCGAAGATAGACAAGGTAGCCCGCGATCAGGACGAGGGCGCCCAGCACAGCAAGGGGAAGCTGATCGGTGTAATGTTCGGTGACCCAGGTGGAATAGCTCCAGAACGAGGGGTTGTAGGTCAGAACAAGCAGCAGCAGTGCGAAAATCCAGCGAATGAAAAAACCCATTGGGCGCTCCGGCAATGAAAACGCCCGCAGAATGGGACGGACCGGGCCGTCTGTCCAGTGGTCCTGCGGGCGTTCGGGTCATGTTGCGGCGCGCAACTGCGGCGGTCCGGCCAGCATCAGGGCCAGACCGGTCGCAAAGACGGCCGCGTTGGCCATGGGAAACACCACCACAACCGGATCGACAAGGCCAAGTGCCAGATAGGCGGCACCGACCAGAAAATCCCCGATCTGAATAAACAGCATGTTGGCCAGCCAGAAGCGCGAGGGTGCGGGCGCCCGGGCCAGCATCGCCATCCCGGCCCCGTAGGCCAGAAAGCGGACCCCGAGCATACCGATCATGTAGCCGTTGTCAGGCGGCGGGACAGTCAGCCCCATCCAGCCAAAGAACTGGCCGGGCAGGAACAGGGTAAGAAGACCCAGAGCAAACTGGGACAGGGCGATGATCCAGAGGAGGGGTCTGAGCATGGGAAATCCTTTCCATTGATTCGAACGGCCCCAAGGTCATTGCGGCACTACAAAAAAGAAAGTAGTTATGTTTTATATAGTAGAAGAAAGTCCGGAATGGCGTTGCACGACGAACAGGCTGCTTGTGACCAGGACTGTCCGATCGCCCGGGCGCATGATGTGCTGGGGGGCAAATGGACGACCCTGATCTTTCGGGAACTCGTCGGCGGGCGGCGGCGCTATGGCGCGCTGGCGCGCAGGCTGCCGGGGATCAGCCCGCGTATGCTGTCTGAAAGGCTGCGGTTTCTGGAATCACAGGGTCTTGTCTGCCGCACGCTGTACCCGACCATCCCGCCGACGACTGATTATGAACTGACCGATCTGGGGTGGCAGATGCAGCCCGTGATCGGCGCCATGGCCGCGTTCGGCGAGGCTCTGCAGCAGCATGATCGTGACGGCGTCAGGAAGGGCCACGCGGCAATCTGACGGCGGTCGGGGTCTGTTTTGCCGTTTCGCTGCGGGCCATAGGCCGCTATAGGGGGCCGGGATTTCATGCAAGGGGCAGATCATGGCCAATGTCGTCGTTGTCGGAACGCAATGGGGTGACGAGGGCAAGGGCAAGATCGTGGACTGGCTGTCCGAGCGGGCAGATGTGATCGTACGGTTTCAGGGCGGGCATAATGCCGGGCATACGCTCGTCATCGACGGGGTGGTCTACAAACTGTCGCTGCTGCCCTCGGGCATCCTGCGCGAAGGCAAGCTGGGCGTTATCGGCAATGGTGTGGTGCTGGACCCCTGGGCTCTGGTGGCCGAGATCGGGCGGATCGAGGAACAGGGGGTCACGGTCGGCACCCATAACCTGATGATCGCCGAGAATACGCCGCTGATCCTGCCCTTGCATGGCGAGTTGGACCGGGCGCGGGAAAGCAGCAATGCGGTGGCCAAGATCGGCACGACCGGGCGCGGTATCGGCCCGGCCTATGAGGACAAGGTGGGCCGGCGGGCGATCCGGGTGGCCGATCTGGCGGATGAGCCGACGCTGGATGCGCGGATCGAGCGGTTGTTGACCCATCACAACGCGCTGCGGCGCGGTTTGGGGATGGCCGAGATCGATGGTGCGGGCCTGAAGGCGCAGTTGGTCGAGATTGCGCCGAAGATTCTGCCCTATGCCGCGCCCGTCTGGAAAGTGCTGAACGAACAGCGCAAGGCGGGCAAGCGTATCCTGTTCGAAGGGGCGCAGGGTTCGCTGCTGGATGTGGATTTCGGGACTTACCCGTTTGTCACCTCTTCGACGACTTTGGCCGGGAGTGCGGCGAGCGGGTCGGGCATGGGTCCGGGGTCTGTCGGTTTTGTCCTTGGGATCGTGAAGGCCTATACGACGCGGGTGGGCGAAGGCCCCTTCCCCTGCGAATTGCTGGACGAGACGGGCGAACATCTGCGCCGTGTGGGCCGCGAGCAGGGCACGGTCACGGGCCGCAACCGGCGCTGTGGCTGGTTTGATGCGGTGCTGGTGCGGCAGACCTGCGTGCTGTCGGGGGTCAAGGGGATCGCGCTGACCAAGATGGACGTGCTGGACGGGATGCCGGAGCTGAAAATCTGCGTGGCCTATGAGGTGGACGGGGTGCGCTATGATTACCTGCCGACCGCCGCCGATCAGCAGGCCCGCGCCGTGCCCGTCTATGAGACGATCGAGGGCTGGAGCGGGTCCACGGCGGGGGCGCGGAGCTGGGCCGATCTGCCCGCGCAGGCGATCAAATATGTCCGGCGGATCGAGGAATTGATCCAATGTCCCGTGGCGCTCGTTTCCACTTCGCCCGAGCGGGAGGACACGATCCTTGTGACCGATCCGTTCGCGGATTGAGGGGGCAAGGCATGGCACTGAGTTACAAGGCGCGGCGGCGGTGGTCTTTGGTGATCCTGCTGGTGGGGCTGCCGGTCTATATCATGGTGGCGGTCACAGTGATGAACATGCTGGACCGGCCGCCGATCTGGGTCGAGTTCCTGGTCTATGTCGCTTTGGGGGTGGTCTGGGCGCTGCCGTTCAAGGCGGTGTTCACGGGGATCGGCCAGCCAGACCCGGATGCGAAGCCCGAGGACCGGGGTTAGTAGCGGGGTGAACCCCTCCTCACGCTGATTCCGACCCGGGGTTTCTTTGTCTTCCAAATACCTCGGGGGGCTCCGCAGGAGCGGGGGCAGCGCCCCCTCCCCGGGCGGGCAAGGTGCTGCGGGTGTTGGTGGCTTTCAACCACCCTACGCGAGCCAGGTGCTGTAGTCGCTGACCAGAAGGTGCGTCGGTGCCTCATCTTCTTCGATGGCGGCGAAGCGGCCGATGGGGTCGCGGAAGATGTTGTCGGTTTCGTCGTCGTTGACGGTCGAAACCTCGCCCACCAGCACGTCGCCGCCTTCGCCCCAGAAGGCGTGCCAGTCGCCGGGCATGAGCGTGACGCTTTCGCCCGGGGCAAGGCGCAGCTTGTCGCCCGGGGCAAAGTCGCGGCGGATGCCGTCGCAGAAGACCGTGCCGCCCTTGTCCCCGGCCCAATGGCCCTGATCGTCGGATCCATAGAGTTCGACGACCAAGGTCTTGCCGCCGCGGTTGATGATATCTTCGGCCTTGATGACATGGGTATGCATGGGCGTGAGCTGATCCTGCTTTGAAATCAAAAGCTTTTCGGCATAGCACATGCCGCCGCCGCGTTGCAGATCGGACAGGCGGCCGTTGCGGAGGGTGAAGAGGAAGAGGCCGATGGCATCATATTCGCCGCGGCCGAAATCGGTGATGTCCCAGCCGCAGCGCGCGTCGATGACATTGCGGGCCATGTCCTTGCGGGCCTTGAATTCGTCCGGGGTCCATTGGGCGAAGGGGGGCAGGACAAAGCCGTAATGGCGGATCATGTGTTCCGCCTCGGCCATGATGTCGTTGATGCGCGACCGTTTCATCTGCAATCCTCCCGTTACTGGCAGGTCATCTGTGCGGCCAAAGCGGGCCCTTGGCAAGCCGGGCCTCAGGCCGTGCGGGCGCGGAAGCGGAGGGTGAGGATCGCGCCTGCGAGGATGAGGGCCAGAAGGAACCCGGCCCAGATGCCGGAGGGGCCAAGGCCCGCGTGATGGGCAAGCACCCAG
>JBGSWJ010000133.1:0-2582 GCA_041752495.1 Rhodobacterales bacterium | reverse complement strand
CCCCCGCCGCTTTGACGCCCGGTTCTTCCTCGCCGACGCGGCCCGCCTCGCCACCGACCCCGACGACTTTTCCCGCGCGGCGGATGAACTCAGCCTCCTGCAATGGGTGCCACTCGATCAGGCCCGGAGCTTCGATCTGCCCTTCATCACCCAGGTCGTCCTCGCCGAACTCACCGCCCGCCTCCACGACCCCGCCCCGCCCGAAACCGTCCCCTATTTCAAGAACGCTGATGACGAGGCCCGCATCGTCACCCGCCTCGGTCTGCAAGATCACCCCGACCTCGACTGACCCGCCCTAAGGCTGGGTACAACCCGCCTCCCTGCCCGGCGTGGGCCTCGGGCAACACGCCCGCTATCTTGCGTAGGGTGCGCTTCAGCGCACCACACCCCCTCACGTCACCAGCACCAGCCCCAGAATACTCGCCGTCAACACCGCCAGCCCCTGCCATTCCCGGGCCGAGACCTTCTCGCCGAACACGAATACCGACGCCGTCAGCGCAAAGATCAACTCGACCTGCCCCAGTGCATTCACATAGGCCACCGTCTGCAGCGTGAACGCCCAGAACCAGCAGGTCGACCCGACCAATGACGCGAGCCCCACCACCGATGCCATCCGCCACGCCTTCAGCACGCGCAAGATCTCGCCCGCCTCGCGCCATGACAGCCACAGCACCATCGCCAGCACCTGCACCGCCGTCACACAGGCCAGCGTCACCACCGCCCGCTGGAACGGATCGCCGCTCCCCAAAGACAGGGACGCCGCCCGGTATCCGACCCCCGACACGGCAAAGAACGCCCCCGACAACAGCCCCAGCCCCGCCGCCCGGTTCCAGATGCGCTGATACCATCGCCCTGTCCCGCCCGGCGGGTCCGACAGCAGGAACACGCCCACCAGCCCCAGACAGATCGCCCCGAACCCCCAGACCGTCACGCCCTCGCCCAGCACCAGAATACCGACCAGCACGCTCATCAGCACTTCGGTCTTCTTGAACGTCAGCCCGACGGCAAAGTTGCGCTCCTTGAACAGCGCCACCACGGCATTCGTCGCGATGATCTGCGCCGCCCCCCCGGTCAGCGCATAAGCCCAGAACACTGCCGGTATCTCGGGCAACGCCTGCCCCGAACTCCGCGAATAGAGCAGCGCCATCACCGCCGCGATCGGCGCCGAATAGGCAAAGCGCGCGAATGTTGCCCCCGCCGTCGACAGCTTGGTCGAGGACAGCTTTTTCTGCAGCACGAACCGCAAGGTCTGTGCCGCAGCAGCGGTCAGCGTGACAGGTATCCACAAATCCATGACCCCGTTCTGTCACCGGGCCCGGGGAACAACAATGCGCCGCCCGCTATTTCCGCCACAAAGGATGCGGAACCGGGTCTTTCGCCTTCCACAGGTAGGACCGGAACACCTCGGCATAACTGCGATACCGGTAGCCGTCGTTGCGCGACAGGTAATGCTCCGACCGCGCCGCATACATCCCCGGCAGGCGATACCACGCCACCTTGGGGTGCATATGGTGCACGACATGGAAATTGTTGTTCAGAAACAGCACCGACAACGGCCCGCGATCCTCGATCACCACCGTCCGTCCGCGCGCCTTCTCATGTGCCCGATGCTCGAGAAACGTCCGGATCTTGAGCAGGCCAAGCCCAAAATGCACCGCCAGAAGATAGGCCCAGACCGGCATCGGCGACTGCGCCACGATCCAGAACGTGACGGCCAGCGGCCCCAGATGCAAAAGCCACCCCTTCAGCACCCGCCGGTCCCCCGCCCGGATCGCCGCCAGATCGCCCCGCAGAAAGAAAAACAGCCCTACCAGCGGCCCGATGATAATCCGCCCCGCCAGCGTATTGTTCACCCGCAGGATCGTCTGCGCCCAACCCGGCAGCCGTTCCCAGACGGCCGGGTCCATATAGTTGGACTCCGGGTCATCATAGGGATCGGTCAGCACTTCATCATGGTGATGCGCCAGATGCTGATCCTTGAACCGCAGATAGGGAACCCACAGGGTCAGCGGCAGGAACAGCAGCGCCGCATTCACCGCCTCGGACCTCGTCGGATGCCCGTGGATCGCCTCATGCGTCAGTGACGAATGCTGCGCGACCGCCACCGCAACCAACGGCACGGCCAGCCAAAGCGACCATCCTGCCACCACAAAGACCCCGAAAACCCAGACCCCGTAACATGCCGCCAGTAACGCCACGGTCGGCCATTCCACCGCCACGGCCACATTGCGCGCGTCCATCGCGCCCGCCTGCCTATCGCCCGCCATTGTCCCGCCGTTCCCTGCCCGCCTTCCCCGGCGGATCTGCCTGAACGCTAACACTTGCCCCGCCGGTACGGGACGGCGTATCTAGGCAACATAAATCCACCATCGTTGACAAAAATCACCAATGCATCCCAAAATAGACAAACGCGACCGCGCCCTCCTCTTCCGCACCCGCCTTGCGGCGGCCATGGCGCAAAGCGGCCTGTCGCAGGCCGATCTCGCCCGCCATATCGGCGCCGACCGCTCCACCGTCTCCCAACTCCTCGCCCCTGACAGCGCCCGCCTGCCCAAGGCCCAGATCGTGGGCGAATGCGCCTC
>JBGSWJ010000132.1:0-3954 GCA_041752495.1 Rhodobacterales bacterium | reverse complement strand
GGCTGGCTCGGCCATGCTTCGCCCTTCGCCTTTGACCTGAGTTACCGCCCCGGCGCCGGGATCGAACGGATGCGCGTCGGCACCCCGCCCGTATTGGCGCTGGCCGCCCTCGATGCGGCGCTTGATATCTGGGACACGGTCGACATGCAGGCCCTCCGCGCCGCCTCGCTCCTGCTGACCGACCATTTCATTGCCGGTGTCGAATCTGCCTGCCCCATGCTGACCCTCGCTACGCCCCGCACACACGACCAGCGCGGCTCGCAGGTCAGCTTCCGCTTTTCCGAAGGTTATGCCGCCATGCAGGCCCTGATCGCGCGCGGCGTCATCGGCGATTTCCGCGCCCCCGACATCATGCGCTTCGGCTTCACACCGCTGTTCATCGACGAAACCGACGTGGACCGCGCCATCGCGATCCTGTCCGACGTGATGCAGAACCGCCTCTGGGACCGGCCCGAATACCGCACTCGATCCCGCGTCACCTGACGCGTCAGCCCATCATCCCCATGGCCATCGGGGATACCTCTTCCCAGCCGCGCCAGATCATCTCAAGCGCCACATAAAGGATGATCGCCAGACCCACAAAGGCGATCCAGCGGTGCTTGTTCAGCAGTTGCGCGATGAACGACGCGGCAAGTCCCATCAGCGCCACCGACAGGATCAGCCCGAATATCAGAACCGTAGGATGCTCGTGCGCAGCCCCCGAAACGGCCAGCACGTTGTCCAAAGACATGGACACATCCGCAATCACGATCTGCCAGGCCGCCTGAGCAAAAGTCTTGCGAGGAGCGCCCCCTGCAATCGTGCCATCTGCATTCAGGTCGGCATTGGCCAGAGCCTCGGTCGCCGCTTCCTCGTCATGCGGTCCATTGCGCAATTCGCGCCACATCTTCCAGCACACCCAAAGCAGCAGCAGACCACCAGCCAGCAACAACCCCGTAATCGCCAGCAACTGCGTCGTGATCAGCGCAAAGAACACGCGCAGCACGGTCGCCGCCGCGATCCCCACCAGAATCGCCTTGGTCCGCTGGTCTTTGGGAAGGCCCGCCGCCGCAAGACCGATCACGATGGCATTGTCGCCCGCCAGCACCAGATCAATCGCGATCACCTGAAGCAGGACTGCAAAGCCCTCGGCGGTAAAGATTTCCATCAGGGCTGTCCGATCCGGTTCGTTGCAGGATTTGCCGCAGGGGCGTTCAGGGGCTTGTTAATCCGGGTATTGCGGCGGTTCAACCGCCTATCCAGTCACCGACCTCAACCTGTGGCCCGTCGGTCGCCCCGTCTTGCCCGGCACACACCGCCCCTGTAGGGCTGGCATATTCAGGCCAAAGGCGCGCCCATGCTGTCCTACCAACACATTTATCACGCCGCCAATCTGGCCGATGTGCACAAGCACGGGCTTTTGTCATGGATGCTTGCCTATCTCACGACCAAGGACAAACCGCTCACCTACATCGAAACCCACGCAGGCCGTGGCCTCTATGACCTCTCCGCGCCCGAGGCGATCAAGACCGGAGAAGCCGCCGCAGGCATCGACCGCACCGCAGGCTGGTTCCCGCCGGATCACCCCTACACGACCACACTCGCCCGCGTCCGCGCCGAACACGGGGCCGCCGCCTATCCCGGCTCGCCCCTCCACGCAGCCCTCCTCCTGCGCCCCAACGACCGCATTCACCTCGCCGAACTCCACCCCCGCGAATTCGCTGCGCTCGACTACGCCCTCTCGCCCTACGGCGCGCATATCCACCAACGCGACGGGGCTGACCTCGCTTTGTCCCTCACGCCCCCCGATCCGCGCCGGGGCATGGTCCTCATCGACCCGAGTTACGAAATCAAGGACGACTACCAGACGATCCCCACACTCATCGCCAAACTGCACCGCAAATGGCCCGTGGGGATCATCACGCTCTGGTATCCGCTCCTCGACGGCAACCCGCACGCGCCCATGCTGAAAACCCTCCACGCCGCCGTCCCCGAAGGCTTCCGGCACGAGGTCCGCTTCCCCCCGGCCCGCCCCGGCCACCGGATGCACGGCTCGGGCCTTTTCATCGTCAATGCCCCCTATGGCACCGAGGCCGAGGCCGCCCGTTTCGCCCCCCATTTCGCCAAACTCAGCAAGGCCCGCCCATGACCCGCCTGCCGTTCCACACGCTCGACGTCTTCACCGCCACGCCCTATACAGGCAATCCGCTGGCCGTCGTCCTTGACGCCGATGGCCTGACACCTGCACAGATGCAGACCATCGCCCGCGAATTCAACCTGTCGGAAACCATCTTCGTCCGCCGCCCCGCCGACCCGGGCCACACCGCCGAAGTCCGCATCTTCCTGCCCGAGGCCGAGATTCCCTTTGCCGGTCATCCGACCATCGGCTGCGCGATCTTCCTTGCCGAACGCCTGCACGGCCCCGGCGACTGGACCTGCACCATCACGCTCGAAGAACAGGCGGGCCTTGTCCCCGTCACCGTCACCCGCCAGTCAGGCCGCACAACAGCAGAACTCACTGCACCCGTCCTGCCCCATGCCCATCACGGCCAAGTCCCGGCAGACCTCGCCGCCGCCGCTTTTGGCCTGCCCTTGGCCACCATCGGTTTCGGGACCCACCGCCCCGGCGTCTGGTCGGGTGGCCCGACCTTTGCCTATATCCCGCTCTCAGACCGCGCAGCCCTCGCCGCCGCCCGCCTCAGCGAACCGGCCTGCTCCGAACTCGCCGTGCTGGCCGGAACAGCCATGTTCTACCTCTACACCCCCGGCACCGGGACTGATTTTCAGGCCTGCATGTTCTCCCCCGGCTCTGGTGTTCCCGAAGATCCCGCCACCGGCTCGGCCACAGCCATCCTCGCCGCGCAACTCCACGCCGCAGGCACAGTCCCGCCCGGCACCACCCGTTTCACCCTGCTGCAAGGCGCAGAAATGGGTCGCCCCAGCCACCTGACCCTCACTATCGACGCAGATGCGCAAAAGATAACGGCCGTCCGCGTCGCCGGGACGGCCGTCCATATGTCCGAAGGCAGCCTTCAGCCGCCTCCCGCGTGATTACCGCCCTCCCAGCGGGTCCTCGCCAAAGCGGTTGGACCCCATCGTGCCCTTGGTGCAATACCAAACGATAAGCAGGATAAAGCCCACGAGCGGCACCAGCCCGATCAGAATCCACCAGCCCGACTTGTCGATGTCATGCAGGCGGCGCACCGATACGGCAAGACCCGGCAGCAGCATCGCAAGGCTGATGATCATCGACACCGGCCCGCCCGTCGATGACACGCCAACCGTCCCGTCGCCCATCTCCGTGGTCACGCTGGCCGGGTTGATGATACCGTCGATGGCGAAGCCGATGATCGACAGAATCACCACGAACAGCACCCACCACCAGTATTCCGACCGGGCCGCCCTGCCCGAAAAGGTCACGTACTTTCCAAATCCGCTTTTAACGGCGTCCACAAATCCCATGTTGGTCCCCTTCACCTGTTGTTTGGTCTTGCTTGGTCCTGCGACGACCGGAGCCTCGGGAAACGCCCGCCCGCCTGACGACAAAACCGTACCACGGGCCTTTGCCCAGTCCAGCGCGACTTTCCCAAGCGTCAATTTCGCCATTTTCCCTGTTTCCGCGCCGCCACGCACCGAAACCGTCAATATCCCTTGCCGTGAACGGACTAGACGCCGCCCGCCCGCCCGGCACTTGCTCCGGTCAGGGCAGTAACGGACAGGCATCATGCGGGCGGCAGGCTATGGGACAGGGGTTGCGATGATCATCATCGCGGCCAGCATGTGGTCGACCATGGGCGTGGCCATCCGCGCGCTGCAACCGATGGACACCTGGCAGATCTTGTTCTGGCGTTCGGTGGGCATGATCCCCGTACTCTCGGCCTTCATCTGGTGGCGTTCCGGCACAGGCCCCGTCACGGCCCTTCGCGGCATCGGCCCCGCCGGCATCTTCGGCGCCCTCGGCCTTGTCGCGGCCTT
>JBGSWJ010000131.1:0-5336 GCA_041752495.1 Rhodobacterales bacterium | reverse complement strand
CACGACAGACGCGTTTGATGCCCACCGATAGATCTTGATAGGTCTTGGCTGGAATATTTTTGTTTTTCAGGTGGTTACGTCGTATTCTGGCGTAGTTTCGGATACTCTCGGATGGGCAAAAATTATTCCCACTCGATCGTTCCCGGCGGCTTGGACGTGATGTCATAGGTCACGCGGTTGATCCCCTTGACCTCGTTGATGATCCGCGTCGCCGTCTCGCCCAGAAACTGATGCGTGAACGGATAGTAATCCGCCGTCATCCCGTCCACGCTCGTCACTGCCCGCAGTGCACAGGCATAGTCATAGGTCCGCCCGTCGCCCATCACGCCCACCGTCCGGACGGGAAGCAGCGCGACAAAGGCCTGCCAGATCTCGTCATACAGATCATGCTTGCGGATCTGGTCGATGAACACCGCATCCGCCTGCCGCAGGATCGCCAGCTTCTCGCGCGTGATCTCGCCGGGGCAGCGGATGGCAAGGCCGGGGCCCGGGAACGGGTGGCGGCCAATGAAACTCGGCGGCAGACCCAATTCCACACCCAAAGCCCGCACCTCGTCCTTGAACAGTTCGCGCAAGGGCTCGACCAGCTTCAGCCCCATCTTCTCGGGCAAACCGCCCACATTGTGATGCGACTTGATCGTGACAGACGGCCCGCCCGAGAAACTGACGCTCTCGATCACATCCGGATAAAGCGTCCCCTGCGCAAGGAACTTCGCCCCACCCACTTCGGTCGCATGCTTCTGGAACACGTCGATGAACAAACGGCCAATCGTCTTGCGCTTGACCTCGGGGTCAGACACCCCCTCCAGCGCATTCAGGAACAGATCGCTCTCATCCGCATGGATCAGTGGCATGTTGTAATGGTCGCGGAACATGGTCACGACCTGCTCGGCCTCGCCCTGCCGCAACAGGCCGTGATCGACAAAGACGCAGGTCAGCTGATCCCCGATCGCCTCGTGGATCAGCACGGCGGCCACCGACGAATCAACCCCGCCCGACAGGCCACAGATCACCTTGGCATCGCCCACCTGCGCACGGATCGCCGCAATCGCCTGTTCGCGATAGGCGCCCATCGTCCAATCCCCGGCAAACCCCGCCTCGCGCACGAAATTGGCGTAAAGCGTCTTGCCGTTCGGAGTATGGTGCACTTCCGGGTGGAACTGCACGGCATAGAACCGGCGGTTCACATCCGCCGTGATCGCAAAGGGCGCATTGGGTGATGTGCCGAAAACCTCGAACCCCGGCGCGATGCGCGAAACATGGTCCCCGTGGCTCATCCAGACCTGCTCGGTCGTGTCCAGAAACCAGCCGTTCAGGATATCCAGCCGCTCCTCGGTCGGCGTGACATAGGCCCGGCCGAATTCAGCCGTCCCGTGCCCCCGCTCAACCTTGCCTCCCAGCATTTCCATCATGACCTGCTGGCCATAGCAGATGCCCAGAATTGGCACGCCCAGCGTAAACACACTGGCCGGGGGCCGGGGCGACCCCTCATCGATCACGCTCGCGGGACCGCCGGAAAAGATCACGGCCTTGGGCGCGAAATCCGCCAGAAAGGCATCGGTCACCTTCTGGAACGGATGGATTTCACAATAGACATGCAACTCGCGCAGGCGACGCGCGATCAGCTGCGTCACCTGAGAGCCGAAGTCGATGATAAGAAGGCGATCATGATGGGTCATGTCCGCCGCAATAGGGTGCCGCGCAAAACCGCGCAAGAGAGGGCGCAGCAGATTCCCCCGCGACTTGCCAGCCGGGGCAGGGCAGGCGTAGCCTTTCCACCAGCGGGCGCCCCGTCCGGCGCCGCCTCAACCCAGAGAGAGATGCGCCCATGAACCTCAGCCGCACAGGTCTTGCTGCAACCGCCGTCACTTTCACCCTCTGGTCAGCCGGGTCCGTCATGGCCGGCGAAACCGTCCTGATGCTGGACGGCGGCATCGCTGCCACCTTCAACCTCCCCGACGGCGCAACCTCGGCCCCCGCCGTCCTCATGCTGCACGGCTTCGGCTCCAGCCGCGACGAGGTCGGCGGCATGTATGCGCGTGAGGCGGCAGCGCTGGCCGAACAGGGCGTAGCCTCGCTCCGCATCGATTTCCTGGGCTTCGGGAAAAGTGATGGCGACACCGGCGCCACCACCGTCGACAGCCAGCTGGCCGAGGCCGAAGCCGCCCTTGCAGCCCTCGCCACCATGGAAGGCGTCGATCCCGACCGGATCGGCGTGCTGGGCTTCAGCCTTGGCGGCGGCGTTGCCATGCTCTTGGCCGCCAAACACCCTGACGAGGTCAAGGCGCTGGCCACCTGGTCCTCGGTCGGGGATTTCAATGCCGATTTCCTCGAAGAACTGGGTCAGGACGCCTTTGCCAAGGCCGCCGCCGACGGCATCGTCGGCCTTGATCTCGGCTGGCGCACCATCGCGCTCAAGCAAAGCTTCTTCGACAGCCTCGACAACCACGACCTGACCGCCGCAATCTCGTCCTACCCCGGCCCCTACCTCACCATCACCGGAGAGCTTGATTTCGCCGCCGCCTATGCGCCGGGATTCCTCGCGGCCTCGCCCGCCAGCCTCAAGGAATCCGTGATCGTCCCCGGCGGCGACCATATCTATCAGATCTTCTCCGAAGACCCCTCGATGGCCGAAAGCGTGATTCGCAAGACGGCAGAATGGCTCGCTGCCGCCCTCTGACCGGACTTGGCCGGGAAACGACGCCGATGTCGCTTTCACAACGGGGACGACGCAATTTCCGCAAGGGGCCGCAGCATCCCGGCGTATGACCACAGCGCAAGCGGGAAGAAGGACGGGTCAGATGAACGACGTTGCAGAAGCAGGGGCAGGGCGGCGGACACGCGGCGGCGGTGGCGCAGCCCGCAGGGCGGAACGCACGGCAGTCAGCATCGAAACCGCACGGTTCATCGAACGCAATATCCCGAACTTCGAAGTGCTGAACGAAGAAGCGCTTCAGATCATCGAATACAATGCCGAAACCGTCCTCGAAGAAATCGGCGTGAACTTTGTCGAAAACCCCGGCGCGCTTGATCTCTGGCGGCAGGCCGGGGCCGATGTGGATGGCGAACGCGTCCGCATTCCGCGTGGCCTTGCCCGCAAACTCTGCGCGACCGCGCCCTCGACCTTCACCCAGCACGCCCGCAACCCCGAACGCTTTGTCGAAGTGGGTGGCCGGAACCTCGTCCTCGCGCCCGTCTATGGCCCCCCATTCGTGCGGTCCAAGGACGGCGGCCGCCGCTATGCCACGCTTGATGATTTCCAGAAATTCGTGAAGCTCGGCTACATGTCGAAATGGCTCCACCATTCCGGCGGCACGGTCTGCGAACCGACCGACATTCCGGTCAACAAACGCCATCTCGATATGCTTCTGGCCCATATGACGCTGTCGGATAAACCCTTCATGGGGTCCGTCACTGCCCCCGAACGGGCGCAGGATTCGGTCGATATGGCCTCGCTCCTTTTCGGCGCGGATTTCGTGCAGGCCAATACGGTGATGACCTCGCTCATTAACATCAACTCGCCGCTCACCTTTGATGGCATCATGATGGGTGCGCTTGAAGTCTATGCGCGCAACAATCAGGCCGCCATCATCAGCCCCTTCATCGTGGGCGGCGCGATGGCGCCCGTCTCGGTCGCAGGCACCCTGACGCAGGTTCTGGCCGAAATCCTCGCCGGCGTCTCCTACAGCCAGCTTGTCCGCAAAGGGGCACCCGTCGTCGCCGGGGCTTTCGTGACCTCGATCGACATGAACTCGGGCGCCCCCACCTTCGGCACGCCCGAGGCCTCGATGGTCACCTATGGCGCGGGCCAGCTTGTCCGCCGTCTGGGCCTTCCCTACCGCTCTGCCGGGGCCTTCTGCGGTTCCAAACTTCCCGATGCGCAGGCCGCCTATGAATCGGCCAACTCGCTCAACATGGGCCTGCTGGCCGGCGTCAACTTCATGCTCCACGCCTGCGGCTGGCTCGAAGGCGGGCTTGTCTCCAGCTTTGAAAAGTTCGTGATGGACGCCGATCAACTCGGCATCCTCCACCACCTCGCCAAAGGTATCGACATGTCCGAAAACGGCCAGGCCATGTCGGCCATCCGCCAGGTCGGCCCGGGCAGCCACTATCTCGGCTCGGATCACACTCAGGCCAACTTCAAGGAAGCGTTCTGGCGCACCGACCTTTTCGACTACAAACCCTTTGAAACCTGGGACGAAGAGGGCGCCCGCGATACTGAAACGCTGGCCGCCCTCCGTGTGCAGCGGATGCTTGATACCTATCAGCAGCCGCCGCTTGACCCCGCGATCCACGACTCCCTGACAGACTTCGTCGCCCGCAAGAAGGCATCAATGCCCGACAGCTTCATGTAGGTTCGGCCAGCGCGGGCCGCTGCGTGGCCCGCATGAGCCGCGCTTCGCCCAACAGCGCAATCAGCACCTCGACATGGCGCGCGGCCGAATATTCGGCCGACGCCTCGACACGCCGGGTATTGCACTCGGCCTCGACCTCGATCAACCGCACGATCGCCTCGCCTGACCGCGGGCTGGTCAGCGTCCGCAACAGACGGGGCAGGGATGACGTGCGGTCATAGTTGTCCACCCCGAACCGCGCCGCCTGAACCAGCAATCCGGGCCGTTTCAGCGACCCGACCATCGACAGAATGTCCTGCATTTTTCGCATCCCCATGCTTGATGCCTGATGGCAACGGGACGGGTATGGCACAACCTGAACGGGTGTTGCGTCAGGGCGACGGTTTCCGTTCGGACCGTTCATTACAGTTTATTATTTGGAAACAATGCTGAGCTTATGGGTCTGTTGTTAATGGATCGGTAAGAAATGCAACTTTAAGTTGACAGTCGTCCAAGAAGCCAAAGCTGACACTTATCTGGCTTTCGGCATGGGAATACGAAGATGCGCAGCAACAGATCCCGTTCAGAAGCCTCGGTTCTTCCTTCCTGGGTTCCCGAAGCCGCCAGACACTATCTGGCCCATACCGAAAAGGGGCTGACGCTCAGGGCCATCGCGCGCCAGTCCAATGTCCATGCCTCGACGATCCTGCGGCAGGTCCGCCGGCTTGAGGCGCTCCGCGACGATCCGCTCGTGGACAATGCCCTTCGTCACCTGTCGCTCTGCATGCCCTCCGGCGACACCAACAAAGTCAAGGATCCCCGCAAAATGCTGCAGTCCGTCCCGGTTGCCTCTGTCCCGCCCGCCGTGTCCGACACGCCCGAATTCGAAAACGAGGCCGTCCGCGTCCTGCGGCGTCTGACCGAAACCGGCGCCATGCTGGCCGTTGCCCGTGACATGGAAATGGGGGTCGTGGTCCGCGAACAGCCCGGCGGCGGCACGCC
>JBGSWJ010000130.1:0-9039 GCA_041752495.1 Rhodobacterales bacterium | reverse complement strand
GGCGCGCGTGGCGGGGCATGCCCGGCTTTACTGCACCACCGCGACGGCGCGCGGGATGCTTTTGCGCCGGGGCTGGGTGGTGCTGCGGGAACTTGATGACGGCTACGCTGTTCTGGCCCGCGACCTTTGAACCGGACAATGAAAAGGGCCCCTTCCTGCGAAGGGGCCCCGGGTTGGTTCAGTCAGAGGTTGTTACTGCGCGGGCACATAACGTTCGAACAAGAGGCGCGTCAGGACCGAGGAGCTTTCGCTCAGCTGACGGACGCCGACGAGGTAGGTGCCGGGCATGACGCGGGCGGTGAGCATCGAGTCGAGCGAGTCGCCGTTGTCGTCATTGTAGGCGACCTGACGGCCGAAATCATCGAACAGGACAAGCGTCGGGTCGCCCATGTCATTGGTTACGGCTTCGACCAGAAGCAGGCCGCCCTGATCGACGTCGAGCGAGAACCAGGTCGTCACGTCAGTGGTGGTAATGTCTTTGCGCAGACGGTTGCCGAGGAGACCCAGCGACTCGACCGGATAAGAGCCGTCCAGCGGGGGCGAGGCTTCGCCGCGATCATACATGCCGATCAGGCCGGCGACGGCGTCATAGGGCTTGACCGTGAGGGTGATCGGCATCGAGGTGTCGGTCAGTGCGCCGACCGAGATGCAGTAGTTGCCTTCGTAGAGCGGGGCGGTCACGTCGATCTGCGAGTTCAGGCCGTTGAAATCGTCGTTGTCGTAGAGGTAGTTGCCGTATTCGTCATAGAGCGTGATCGTCGGGTCCGCCGCTTCGTTATCGGCGGTGATGGTCAGCGCGGCGGGGGCGTCAAGGGTGAAGCCCCAGAACGGCACGTCGGTGGCCGAGGCCGAGACGGTTGCGCCGCCGGTGGCGAGCAGGCTGTTGATCGGGCCATCGCTGAGGAAGTTGGTGACGGTCGAGAAATCGCAGGCGCCGCCGGCCATCGGGTCAATGTATTCGTCGCCGCCATCGGGCACGACATCCGAGATGCCTTCGGTCAGGGGTTCGTGGGACAGCTGGCCCACGCGGACAAAGCCGGTCATCGGCGCGCCGTCATAGGATTTCATGGAAACGCAGTAGGTGCCGGGCTGCAGGTTGATTTCGCCCCGCGCCGCGCCGTTGCCGCCCGAATCGTCGTCCGACAGGACGACCGTGCCGGTCGAATCACGGAGTTCAAGAACCGGATCACCGGCGCCACGGCCCTGCGCCTCGACCCGGACATCCATGGCGGAGGAGACGGTAAAGAGAGCGACGTATTCGTTGTTCTGCAGGACCAGCGCCATCTGTTCCATTGCGGCAGTCGCGGTCGAGACGTCCGAAGTAGCCTCGGCCCCGCCGATCCATTGGCCGTTGTCGCCGATCCCGCCGCACAGGCCCGTCTGGGCCGCGGCCGGCAGGGCGAGGCCACAGGCCATCACCGCAGCCAGACTGAATTTCTTGCCTAATTTCGTCATCTGAAATGACCCTCTTCCCAGGAAAAACTTCGTGGGCGGATGCTAGTCGCAATCCGGCCTGCATGGCTAGTGACAAGTTTGACAGGTGAGGAAAACCAGACCCTTTCGGGCGGCTGCAAAAGGAAAGGGCCGCCCCCCTGCGGGTGCGGCCCTGATCTCTTGCCGTTCGCTGCGGCTGGCTGTCAGCCCTGACGGGCCTTGTAGCGCGGCTGGGTCTTGTTGATCACATAGACCCGGCCCTTGCGGCGCACGATCCGGCAGTCCCGGTGGCGCAGCTTGAGCGAGCGGAGTGAGTTAGCAACCTTCATGGCCTTCTCCTCTAATCGCGGCGCCGTCTTTGATGCGCCTTCTGTTTCGTTCCGGCCCCGATGAGGGGGCCACTCAATCTCATGGTGGGCGGTACAGGGATCGAACCTGTGACCCCTACGATGTCAACGTAGTGCTCTACCGCTGAGCTAACCGCCCGGTCTGAAGTGGTCCGCGTTCCGGTTGCGCCCCCCTGAAAACAAAGGGACGCGGGTCTGGGCCGCGTCACGGTGTGCGGTCTATATAAAGAGTCGCCGGGGGGATCAAGGGCTTTTGGCAATTCCGAATCTTGCGCTATGTTGCTGTCATCAGATCGGAGCATCAATGCAAAGACCGCCCTTTGTCATGACCCGGCCCGGCATGCGGAACACGTCGGTGATCTTCGCTTCGCCGCATAGCGGGCGCGATTATCAGACCGGATTCCTGCAACGGGCGGCGCTGGATACGCAGGCGATCCGTTCGTCCGAGGATGCGTTTGTCGATCAGTTGTTCGACATGGCCCCCGTGCATGGGGCGCCCTTTCTTGCGGCGGGCGCGCCGCGGGCCTTTGTCGATCTGAACCGCGCTTCGGACGAACTTGACCCTGCCCTGATCGACGGGGTGCGGCGCGTGGCGCACAGCCCACGCATCGCGTCGGGCCTTGGGGTGATCCCGCGCGTCGTGGCGAATGGCCGGCCGATCTATCGCGGCAAGATCAGCTATGACGAGGCGCAGGCGCGGATCGCCGGGTTCTGGCGGCCCTATCACGACATGCTGCAGACGCTGATCGAGGAAAGCCATGCGTTGTTTGACGAGGCGATCCTGATCGACTGCCATTCGATGCCGCATGAGGCACTGGAAAACGTCGGCCCCGCCGGGGGGCCGCGTCCGGATGTGGTGATCGGGGACCGTTTTGGCGCGGCTGCGTCGGCCGCGATTGTGGAGCGGATCGAGGCGGCCTTTGGTGCGGCGGGCTTGCGGGTTGTGCGGAACATGCCGTTTGCCGGGGCTTATATCACGCAGCATTATGGCCGGCCGTCACGCCGCCAGCATGCCGTGCAGATCGAGATTGACCGCGCGCTTTACATGAACGAACGCACGATCCAGCCGGCGGCAGGGTTCCATGCGTTCCGCAAGCTGATCGGATCGGTCGTGGCCGAGATCAGCGCCATCGGCAGGCCGGACGAGATTCGGGTCGCGGCGGAGTAACCCTGTCGGGCTATTCAGCCGTCAGGGCCGCGACGATGGCCTGTGCGCTGTCGCTGTTCCAATCCGCATCGCCCTGAAGCCGTGCGATTTCCATGCCCGCCGGATCAAGGATCACTGTGATCGGCAGCCCCATCACGCCCATATCGCGGGCGAGCGATTGTGTGGGGTCGCGGAACAGAGGCAGGTTCGTCACCCCGATTTCCTGAAAGAACCGGTCCATCGCGATGGGATCGTTCCGGCCAGTGGCAATGGTGATGACCTGAAAACGGTCGCCGCCCATTGCGGACTGAAGGGCAGAGAGGGTTGGCATTTCGACTCGGCAGGGGGCGCACCATGTGGCCCAGAAGTTGACCATGACATACTGGCCCTGAAACGCGGCCAGCGAAACTTCGGCCCCGGCCCCGTCATCAAACGGGGTCAGCGCGGCTGCGACAGGTTCCGAATGAAAGGTCAGCTTGCGCATGTCGCCGTCGCGCAATGCCTCAAGCGCGGCTGTATCGGCGGCGGCGGCGTTTGCAACGAATGCGAGGGCCGTATAAAGAGCCGCAAGCCTGACGTATCCCATGTGACCCCCAAGGATTCCTTCAACATGACCAAGACCTCGAACGCCATGTGGGGCGGGCGGTTCGCCGCCGGACCGGACGCGATCATGGAGGCGATCAACGCCTCGATCTCGTTCGACAAGCGGCTGGCCCGACAGGACATTGCAGGGTCGCGGGCCCATGCGGCGATGTTGGCCGCAACAGGCATCCTGACGAATAAGGACGCGGACGCGATCAGGGAAGGGCTTCTCACCGTTTTGTCAGAGATCGAGGGGGGAAGTTTCGCGTTTTCGACGGCGCTGGAAGACATTCACATGAATGTGGAGGCGCGGCTGAAAGAGGTGATCGGGGAACCCGCCGGGCGGCTGCATACGGCGCGAAGCCGGAACGATCAGGTGGCTGTCGATTTCCGCCTCTGGGTGCGGGATCAGTGCGACGCGGCGGATCAGGCCTTGACCGCGCTGATGCGGGCGCTGGTGGCACAGGCCGAGGCCGGGGCGGATTGGGTGATGCCGGGGTTCACCCATCTGCAGGTGGCGCAGCCGGTGACATGGGGCCATCACATGCTGGCCTATGTCGAGATGCTGTCGCGGGACCGGGGGCGGTTTGCCGATGCGCGTCGGCGGATGAATGAGTCGCCTTTGGGTGCGGCGGCGTTGGCGGGGACGTCGTTCCCGATTGACCGGGAGATGACGGCGAGGGAATTGGGGTTTGACAGGCCCATGGCCAATTCGCTGGACGCGGTCAGCGACCGGGATTTTGCTTTGGAGTTTCTGGCCGCGTCGAGCATCTGTGCGATGCACCTGTCGCGCCTGTCCGAAGAATTGGTGATCTGGTCCACGGCGCAGTTCCGGTTCGTGCGCCTGTCAGACCGGTGGTCAACGGGATCGTCGATCATGCCGCAAAAGCGGAACCCGGATGCGGCGGAACTGATCCGGGCCAAGATCGGGCGGATATTCGGGGCCAATGTCGCGCTGATGACGGTGATGAAGGGGCTGCCGCTGACCTATTCCAAGGACATGCAGGAGGACAAGGAGCAGGTCTTTGACGCGGCCGACAACCTGATGCTGGCGCTGGCGGCGATGACCGGGATGGTGGGCGACATGACCGCCAACCGCGAGGTGATGAAGGCGGCGGCGGGGGCGGGTTTTTCGACGGCGACCGATCTTGCCGACTGGTGTGTGCGGACGCTTGGCCTGCCGTTCCGAGAGGCGCATCATGTGACAGGTGCTCTGGTCGCCATGGCGGAAAAGCAGGGCGTTGATCTGCCTGACCTGACGCTGGCGCAGATGCAATCGGTCCATCCCGGGATCACGGCGGATGTCTTTGCTGTTCTGGGGGTGGAAAACTCGGTGGCGAGCCGTACGTCTTATGGCGGGACGGCCCCGGTGATGGTGCGGGCGCAGGTGGCCCGCTGGATGGAGGAACTGAAATGAGAGCGATACTGGCGGTGATTGGCCTTGCGGTTCTGGCATCCTGCGGTGCGGACGGTGGCCCGATGACCCCAACTGCGGCGCTGGGCATGTCGGTGGGGACGGGCGGTGTTTCGACGGGTGCGGCCTTTGGCCTTTCCAACAACAACGTGAGTCTGGCGGTGACGCGCTGATGTCGCCCTTGCGGATGGTCTATCTGGCGCTTGCCGTCTGGGGCGCGGTGCATCCGATGTACTGGTTCGTGACCTATATGCGCGAAACGGGCACCGGGCTGTCGGGGCTGATTGACGCGTGGTATGTCAATGCGTCGACCACGGGGCTGACCTGGGACCTGACGATTGCGGCGATCACGCTGACGGTCTGGATCGTGGCCGAGGTTGCGGCACGGCGGAACTGGGGGGCGCTGGTGGCGATCCCGGCGACGTTCTGCATCGGGGTGTCCTGCGGGCTGCCGCTGTATCTGTTCCTGCGGTCCCGCCCGGTCGCCTGAGGACTGCGCGGCGGAATCTGAGTATTTGAAGAACAAAGTAGCCAAGGGCGCGCAGGGCAGGCATGGACCATTTCCTTTATCGTGACGGCCATCTGTTTGCCGAGGACGTGCCGGTGGCCGAGATTGCGGCGTCGGTGGGGACGCCGGTCTATATCTATTCGGCGGCGACGCTGCTGCGGCATTACGGGCTGTTTGACGAGGCTTTGGCCGGGATGCCGCATACCGTGTGCTTTGCGATGAAATCGCTGAGCAATATCGCTGTGCTCAAGCTATTGGGCGATGCGGGAGCGGGGATGGATGTGGTGTCGGGCGGAGAGTACCGTCGGGCGCGGGCGGCGAGTGTGCCGGGCGACAGGATCGTCTTTTCCGGCGTGGGCAAGACGCGGGAGGAAATGCGGCTCGCGCTCGAAGGCGGGATCAAGCAGTTCAACGTCGAGAGCGAGCCCGAGATGATCGCGCTCGATGAGGTCGCGCGGGCGATGGGCAAGGTGGCCCCGATCACCGTGCGGGTGAACCCGGACGTGGACGCCAAGACCCATGCCAAGATCGCGACGGGCAAGTCCGAGAACAAGTTCGGCATCCCGATTTCCCGGGCGCGGGATGTGTACCGGATGGCGGCAGGGCTGAAGGGCCTGAAGGTTGTGGGGATCGACGTGCATATCGGGTCGCAACTGACCGATCTGGCTCCGTTCGAGGCGGCATATCGCAAGGTGGCCGATCTGACACTTGCCCTGCGGGACGATGGGCACGAGATCACGCGGCTCGATCTGGGCGGGGGACTGGGAATTCCTTACGTCCGGTCGAACGAGGCGCCACCGCTGCCCAGTGAATATGGCGCGATGATCCGCCGCACCGTGGGCCATCTGGGATGCGAGATCGAGATTGAGCCGGGGCGGCTGATTTCAGGTAATTCGGGGATCATGGTTTCCCGGGTGATCTATGTGAAATCGGGCGAGGGGCGGGATTTCCTGATTCTGGACGGGGCGATGAACGACCTGATCCGGCCCGCGATGTATGACGCGCATCACGACATCATCCCGGTCGTCGAACCCCCTGCCGGTGCCCCCGTGCAGCCCTTTGATATCGTGGGGCCGGTGTGCGAGTCGGGCGATACCTTTGCCCGCCAGCGGAACATGCCGCTGCTGGCCGAGGGGGATCTTGTGGCGTTCCGGTCGGCCGGGGCCTATGGGGCGGTGATGGCGAGCGAATACAATTCGCGCCCGCTGATCCCCGAGGTTCTGGTGAAAGGGGATCAATTCGCGGTTATCCGCGCAAGACCGACCTTTGACGAGATGATTTCCCGCGATACCATACCAGAGTGGCTTTGACGTGGTATCGTCGGGTCGAGACCGAGAGGGAGTGACCCGCTGACCGACAAACCGCGCCTGTCCGACGATCCGATGCGCCATCTGGCACGACCGGTCGCGTTGACGCGCGCCGGGATGGTAGCTGAACGCGCGGTGCGGGCGTTCTGGCCGTTCTGGTCGGTCCTGTTCGTGGCCCTGACCCCGCTGATGATGGGCTGGCTGGATGCCATGCCTTTGGAACTGTTCTGGGGTTTTTCGGTTTTTGCGGTACTGGGGCTGGTCGCAAGTCTGATCTGGGGTGTCATGCGGTTCCGCTGGCCGGGCCGGGACGAGGCTGTTGCGCGGGTCGATGCCGCGATGCCGGGCAGGCCGATTGCGGCTCTGGCCGACAGTCAGGCGATCGGTGCTGATGATCCGGCGTCGAATGCGGTCTGGGCGGCGCATTTGCGGCGGATGGCCGAGCGGACAAAGGCCGCCAAGGCGGTTGAGCCGGATCTGAAGGTATCGTCGCGGGACCCCTATGGCCTGCGGTACATGGCGTTGATCCTGTTCGTGACGGCGCTTTTGTTCGGGTCGCTGTGGCGGGTGGGATCGGTGACCGAGGTCACGGCGACGGGGGAACAGGTGCTGGCGACGGGGCCGGTCTGGGAGGGATGGATCGAGCCGCCGGCCTATATGGGGCGGCCGTCGCTGTATCTGGCTGATATTCCGCCGGGGCCCCTGGCCGTGCCGCAGGGCAGCACGGTGACATTGCGCCTGTACGGCGATGTGGGCAGCCTGACGGTGGCCGAGACGGTTTCCGGGCGGACGGGTGAGGTCCCGTCGGCATCGGATGCGCAGCAGGCGTTCGAGGTGGTGCAGGACGGCAAGCTGGCCATTCACGGCGAAGGCGGGGCAGAATGGACCATCACGCTGATCCCCGATCTGCCGCCGAAGGTGGAACTGAGCGGGCCGGTCGATGCCGATGCGATGGGCGAGATGAGCCAGCCGTTCAAGGCGTCGGATGACTTTGGCGTCATGTCGGGGACGGCGACAATCGCGCTTGATCTGCCTTCGGTGACGCGGACATTCGGCCTTGTCACTGAACCCGACCTGCGCGCGCCGATCGTGATCGACCTGCCGATGCCGTTTACGGGTGACCGCAAGGATTTCGAGGAAAAGCTGATCGAGAACTTTTCGGAGCATCCGTTTGCGAACCTGCCGGTGACGATCTCCCTGTCAGCGACGGATGCGAGCGGTCAGGTCACGACGACGGCACCGGAACAGATGGTCCTGCCCGGGCGGCGGTTCTTTCAGCCGATGGCGCGGGCTGTGGTCGAGCAGCGGCGGTATCTGTTGTGGTCACGGGCCAATGCGCCTGAGGTTGTCCAGCTTCTGAAGGCGGTGTCCTACAAGCCCGAGGACATCTTCACCAATGAACAGACCTATCTGCGGCTGTCCCAGATCATCCGCGATCTTGAGACCGCTTCGGACAATGGATCGCTGACCGTTGAACGGCAGGACGAGATCGCCAAGGCGATGTGGGATCTGGCGGTGCAGCTTGAGGACGGGACGCTCGCCGATGCGCGGGAGCGGCTGCGGCGCGCGCAAGAGCGGTTGGCCGAGGCGATGCGCAATGGCGCGTCGAACGAAGAAATTGCGGAGCTGATGGAAGAGCTGCGCGAGGCGACGAATGATTACCTGAACATGCTGGCCGAGAATGCGGAGCCGGGTAAAAACCAGACGGACCAGCCCAATTCCGCGCAGGACCAGAGCCGTCAGGTGACGCAGGACGAGATTCAGGCGCTGATGGACCGGATTCAGGAGCTGATGGAAGAAGGCCGGATGGCCGAGGCGGCCGAGCTGATGGAGCAGCTGGACCAGCTGATGCAGAACCTGCAAGTGACGCAGGGCGAGAACGGCAATGGCAGCGGGCCGCGCACGCCGGGGCAGCGGTCGATGCAGGATCTGCAGGACACGCTGCGCGATCAGCAGGATCTGTCGGACGAGGCGTTCCGCGATTTGCAGGAGCAGTTCAACCAGCCGCAGGACGGGCAGGAGCAGGGCCAGCAACCCGGCCAGCAGCAGGACGGCCAGCAACCGGGGCAGCAGGGCCAGCAGGGGCAACAGCCAGGTCAGCAGCAGGGCGAAGGGCTGGGCCAAGGGAGCAATCCGCAGGACGGCCAGCAGGGGGGCAATGGCACGGGCGACCAGAGGCAGGCCGAAGGTGGCGATGGCGGGCAGAATCCGCAGTCTTTGGCCGACCGACAGCGGGCGCTGCGTGGCGAACTGGAACGGCAGCAGGGCAATCTGCCCGGCCTGACCGGCGAAGCGGCCGA
>JBGSWJ010000129.1:0-8411 GCA_041752495.1 Rhodobacterales bacterium | reverse complement strand
TGCGCGCCGATTTCGCCAGTTTCGAAACCATTGACCATGTTCTGGAAGGCGCCGGCTTGCTCAGCACCCCGGCCTTTGCCGCACCGGAACAGACAGCGGCTTTCAAGGCCCTGCGAACAGAGGCCTGCAAAGCCGAGGCCTGCCGCCTTCTCTATGTCGCACTGACGCGGGCCCGGGATCGGCTTGTTCTGGCACTTCCGCCCGAAGCCAAAACCGAGACAAACTTCGCCGACCTGCTTCGCAGCCGTTGCGGCTTTTCGGCAAGTGAGACGGCGGTGCAATTGGCGGGCCGGTCCTTCCCTGCCAGGATCACACTGGCACCCGTCGGCCTCCCGCCGGTCTTCGCCACGGCCCCGGGTCCGTTACAAACACCATCCGTTCGTTTCGGTGCCCCGCAGGTGACAACCTACCTGACTAGAACACCTTGGCGATCCTCGCCCTCTACCCTGATCAAGCCGACACCAGCGCGGGGCACGCTGCGGCACCTGCGTCTTGGACCCCGTGTCGGCAGCGCGTCCGACGGGTTCTATCTCGCGACGGATCGCGGCACGGCTTGGCACCTGGCGTTCCGAACCCTGTCGATCCGGCCTGATCTCGCCCACCGCTTGACCGCTGCAACCGGGCTAGATGCGGTGACCCTCCAGGCGATCGGACGTCAAGCAACAGGGGTCCGCCGGTGGCTTGTGGGCGCAGGCTTCCCTGACCTCGACTTTGAAACCCCGATCCAGATCACCAACGAGGATGGGTCAGAGATGAACGGCATGATCGACTTGTTGGCCTTGGGACCAGAGGGCACCTTCATTCTGGACCACAAGTCAGGGCCGGCTCATGACCCGGATACTCGGTTTGAGATCTATCGACCGCAATTGATGGCCTATGCCGAGGCTGTCGGACGATTGATGCCGAACTGCCCGGTCCGCGCGATAGCGATCAACTGGATGAACGAGGGCGTGCTGACGATTTGTGACCTCGCAGCTCTCGCGCCAACCAGTTTATGAGACCATCTTGCTTGGTCCGCGCCCCACTTCCGGATTTGTTATCCTTCAGGGATTCGATCCGTTCCTGTTTTGGTCCTCAGTTAGTTGCCAACTACATTACCAGATCGCCACTCGGATCTTCGCTGCTGAGCACGCGATGCGCTGGACAAAAAGTCGTCCACAGTGACCATCGACACCCAATCTTGACCCCTTATTGGCATCCAGAATTGCCCCCCCTTGGTCATCCTGGGTCAGCGCCTGATCCTACACAACTACTCAGCGAGTGACGGCGAATCAGGCTCTCGGCTGGGCGTCAGGCACGGCTCTTGAAGCGCTAAGACTCGTTGTCAGCTACCACGGTTTCGCAGTGATGGGTCAGGCGGTCCAAGAGCTCGGTGGTCATCTTGGCATCGTCAAAGACAGTGGGCCATTCACCAAAGGCGGGTTGGTTCTGTCGATGACGGAAGTGCGCTCATAGAGCTTGCTGGTCAAATGGAACCGCAGGTATCCGCCAGCTTGGGCAGAAGGCGGCCGTTTGCTGTTGGTGCTAGCCAGTCAGCTGCAACGGCATGAGCCGACATTCATGTGCCCATGAAGGTGGCCTTGCCCGGCGATGCTGCCGGGTGTCGCGCTATCCCACTACCTGCGGACGGAGCACCATATAGGCTGAACCTCAAGCGCTAAAACGGAATTCCGATGAGAAATCGCAGTAACGAAAATGCGCTGAATGGGTTAAAGTACTCGCTAAACAGGGCTTCTCCGACAGCGAGTTCAAGCGCAGAGTTTTCGATTCCAGCGTCAATCACCATACCCGCTCCAAGTTCTGAAGCTATCTCGGATGTGACGGCATAAACAATTTCCGGGTCTTCGGCCATGGCTGCCACTACATAGCTTACAGAATCTGTCGCTTTGAGTTGTATTTCTGAAATACCATCAAGGCCTCCGAATACCATTATGTCTGTTACGGGGTGGTTCGTTGCCTCAAACATGGCCGCATCAATACCTTGAATTGCCAATGCTTCGACATATTCCTGCTCGAATAGAATGCCCTTTATATGGTTCATATGACCAATCGTCGACCCCGGATCAACAGACGCGAAATAGTCAATGATGTCATCATTGGAGGCGGCTTCGAGTGAGCCGTATCCTCTTCGCACCGCTTCGAAAACGTCGGAATCAACAATATTCAAGAAACTGCCCCGTAACGCTTAAGAATTATAGTGACACTTGTAGGCGCCCGAAGAGCATCACGAGAGAGGTCAAGCGATGATGCATACTTCTCGTCAATGAGATTGGGGTCAGCCCCGTGCTCAAGAAGTAGCTCGACAACCTCTGCATGTTTACGTTTTGAGGCTTGCATCAACGCAGTGCGTTTACCGACACCCAACTGATCGACCGATGCGTTTGCGGCGATCAGGGCTTTGCAGAGATCAACGCGACCACGATCTGCGGCAGCGTGGATTGGTGCCCATTGGGGCCCCCTTGCGTTTACTGATGCACCACTCTCAATAAGCCGCACTGCGCACCGATCTTGGGCAGCCAATATTGCGTTAAGGAGCGCTGGGTTTCCGTCTTTATCTCGTATGTTTACGTCAGCACCGGCGTCAAGCATCATATCTAGAATATCGCCATCCGCCCTTCCAATTACCGAAATCAATAAGGGCTGCGTGTCGGACCCACCAATGTTGACATTGACGCCGTCCGCGATCAAATATCGAACAATATCGAGGGAACCATGCTCGTAGGCCGACAACAATGCGGCTTCCTTGTATTTTCGACCGAAGTGCGCGCCGCGTTCTCTCAACAAGTCGACGATGCCGCTATGCTGTTTAAGGAACGCGCCAGTCAGTGCGTTCCACCCGTCGTCAGAGCATATATGTAGATCTGCGCCGTTTTTGACCAGAAATTCAACAATCTGTTTGTAACCTTTGATGGAAGCCCAAATTAATGGCGTCCAACCTTGTTTGTCACGCACCGAGATTTCGGCGCCATGTTGAAGCATTGAGTCAGCAAGGTCAAAATATTCGTTCTCAAGAGCAAGAATCATTGCTCCCTTGCGAATGTCAGCGCCTAGATTCGGGTTCGCGCCTGAGGCAACAAGACGGTGAGCGATATCGAGATATCCAAGTTCAATTGCGGCACTTAGCGGCAAGCCATTAAGATCATTTGGATTGAACTCTGTATCCGAAATAATTTCCAGTGCCTCGGCCCTAAATCCCATTTTTAGGGCCTTGATGAGTCTTTCCGCCAAGCTGTCACTACCACCTCCGTGATCATTGTCATTCATTGCTCTACATTCCTCGATGTCAGTCGTTCAACTTACGACGAATATCGTCGAAGTGTTTGGAAATTTTGCATACGGTCAAAAGCAAGTCTTGCCATGAGTTGAGTCGGATGGGAACAGCGATTTCTCGGCGAATGTCTCGACCGATCGAAGGCATTAGCCACCGACTCGGTTCGGAACTTCCTTGCGCTTGCGATGAAGACAGCGCCGGTGAAGCCTGGGCGGCTTGCAGCTGCTGCATATTGACTGAACGGCCGTGTCACTCCGGGCGATGACACGATGAGAGGCGGCTAATGGTCGGTCGCGCCAGGCGACGCAAACAGACGTGGTGGACGAAAAATGGGCTGATGCATCTGTCGCGGCGCACATGCAGCATATTTCGAATGCCGCCGCTCCACATTGCAAGATAGCGCTTACGATGACGCTTCGAGCCGCGGCGGAATTTTTCGAAAGACACTTGCGGAAGAATTGAGCACTGCCTATAGCACTAGCGGTCAGTATCATGACCCCCTTAGAAGTTTTCCTGCAAGAAGTTGACCAGCTTGCCAGACACCGGTCGCGCCGCGGGACAGTTCCTGAGAAAGCGAGGTGCCCGCTCCGGCCCCTGTTAAGCGCCGACGGTTGCGCTGTGTTGATAACGCATCCGATGCGCTGTGAGAGATGGATGCAGTCACCTGGTCGATGTTCCAGATCTGCCCCTCGGATACGAGCGGTATCGCTTCGCGACAAGATAGATCGGCGGCAATAGCGGCACTAGCTGCCTTGATGGTCGCCTGTGCCTCGGTCGGCAGAAGATGCTCGGGATAGGGCCAGTCGGGCAGCAGCTGGTCGACCGCGTTCGCGACGAGTGTTATCGGCGGGATCCGCCGCAACGGGCGGGCCGCGAAAGCTTCAGCGATCATCCCGAGCAGTTCGACGTCCGGTGCCCTTGCAGGGCGGTTTGCCCGGACGACCCAAAGGACATGGTCGCAGTCGAGCAACTGCGCCAGCAGGGTTTGGGCTATCTCGTTGCTGCCGTCTATCCCTTGGCTGTCGATCACCGAATAGGAAATTCCATCAATTTCCAGTTCGTGCCGGACAAGGCCCGGCGTGGTCGGGGCCATGTCGGTCTCGGCGACGGTGCTGCCCGCGAGACGGTTAACAACACTGGACTTTCCCGCCGATACTTGGCCGATGACAAGCAGGCGGATCGGTTCGTCCGGTTGGGCCAGAATGCGTCTGTCGATTTCGGCAGAGCCTAATTCGATCTCGAGCAGTTCTTCGTCGGTGAATCGCAGGTGACCCGCGTGCAGATCGATTGCAGCGCGTGCAACCTCTTCCAGCATGATCTGTTGGACGATAGCGACGCTGAAGCTTTTGATCTCGCCGCCGTCGGCACCGCTGGTCACCGCACCCTGGATTTCCTGCAGGATCGCGACCGGCGGGTTGGTGATCATCCGTTTTGCACGCCATGCCCAGCCTGCCACGGCTGCACCGCGCTGCGCCCACACCTTGTTTTCCCATAGCCAGAGGATCGTCTTGAGGCTGATCCGGTCGGAAAAGGGCACCCTGTCGCGCAGGTCGCGGCGCAGGCGCACCAGCACGCGGTCGGCCAGCAACAACGCTTCGGGGATCGAGAAGTCCAGCGCGCCTTTTTGGCCCACCGAGAGCCGCTGTGCTGCCTGTTCGACCAGATCTAGGGCAAGCGGGCGCATGTCGCCCCAAGGGCGAGGTTCCCGCGCAATCCCTACACAAAGGCTGTTGAACACGGCAAGCTCGCGCTCGGTCCACTCGGGGTTGGCCGCGACGATAGGGCTATGTTCCGCATTGGCAGACGGCGCAACTTTCGTCCGGCGCCGATGGCGAACCAGCAGCAGGACCAGCCGGAGCACAAGGATCAGGCCAAGCGTTACTCCAACGAAGGGCAACAGCCAGTTATGTTCGGCCAGCCAAAGGATGCCCAGAACGACCAGCGCGAGCCAAGGTAGAGCGTAGATGATTGCAGACAACAAAGCTGGACTGCGCAGCATGCGTTTCAGGATTTGCTCAACCGGCAGCATTTTCGCCGTCCTTTACCTTGGCCTGCGCGAATGCGGTAAGGTAGCGGTCGCGGAGCGCTTGGTCGTCGACCTTTCGGCCCGCTTTGGTGTGATACATCCAGTAGGAGGCTGCGCGACCAATTGCATAGGTTGAGGCAAAGCCATAGCCTGCGGTCAGCACCGGAACGGCTGTCTGACCTACCACCGGGATCATCCCTGCAAGGCTGCGTCCTACAATGCTGATCAGCGCGCCGCCCAAGACGCCGGTGCCGAGCGCCGAGAGGAACGCGACCAACCTGTCGCGGTCCCATGCCAGACCGTAGCTGTTTGCCAGGGCCGTCACCAAGGCGAGTTGCAGTGCCGGGGCGGTCGCCGCTCCTACAACGGGAACCGCGCCTGACGCGGTCGCCATTCCAGCATAGCGAAGGACTGTGCCGCGGTGCTTCAGAAAAGCTGCCTCTTCGGCGTCGCTCGCCTTTTCGCGGTCCATCATCATCGCGACGGACGGCAAAGTTGTGGCCAGAGCATGTTTCAGGCCCGCGAGATCTGCCTTCGACGGGTTCGATAGGTCAATGTCTAGCCAGGGCAGATCACGCTTCATGGCTTTTTCGAAGCGCATCTGGTTTGCCGATCTTATCCGCCCGCGTTCGGCAGTGTCGGAAATCTTATCTGCTGCGCTATGCAAGACGATCACGGGCAGGTCGGGCTTTATGCGCGCAACCCGCGCCAGAGCGTCAGCGACGTTTCCCTGCACCGGATCGTCAAGGCGCGAGAGCACGAGGATCATCTGCGATGCGTCACCGTTCGATGCCAGATCCTGATCCGGACGGTAGCCTGCTTCGCCAAGACCTCGGGTGTCGAGGAAGCGCAGCACCGGATCCTGTTCGGGAAACTCGTAGGCAACGGCCGTTCTAGTGCAGGGCATGAAACCGTTGCCGATATCGGCGGCGTTTCTCCCCGTCATCGCCTGAATGAGCGAGGACTTGCCCGCACCGGTCTTGCCCAACAACCACAGGACGGGGATCGAACGATCCGATGTGTTGGATAGGTCTGAATTGCCCTCGTCGCGTCCCCAGACCGCCGAAATTCCACTTGTCAATGCGGTCCACATGCTTGACGGGGCACTTGCGACATACTCGAAAGCTGATCTGGCGGTTTCGGTCCAGCCACCTGCGGCCCTTTGGAAAATCCGGTCCGTCCGTGCAATTGCAGCGAGTTCTGCATCGTGCAGAACGCCGTCGGCCGCCGCGATCTCGGTCAGGAAAGCGAGGAGTTCAGCTTTCAGCGTATCGAAATTGCAGTCGGGGTTATCGCGCTTATAGATAGCCAGAGCCTCGGCGATTTCGTCGACGCTGCGCCCTTCGGCACTCTTCGTGATGACTGGCAAGGCCGCGGCAACGTATCCCGGATCTAGACCCCACTCTTCTATGAAATAATCGGCTATTGCCGCCAGCTCGGCATCATCGACCTCTTCCGCTTCGCGCGCGACACGAATGGCCAGCGACGCCATTAGATCGAAGAGCGCCGCCCCGAGAACATCGAGGGGCGTGTTGATGAAGGCTGGAACCTTTTGGACGCGCGTGCCTTCGTAGATACGGAACATCCGCAGGACGCCGTAGCATGCGGCACCGCCTGCTACGGCTGCCCCGACAACCCAGCCGACAGGTGTGGCCGCAGCACCGATGCCGAGTGCCGCCAGCCAACCCCCGCCAAAGAACGTTCCCGCAACCAACGACGAGCTTGCGGCCAGTCCGCCCGCCGTGGCTGCGGTTCCGACTTGCCAGAGATCGCCCACGAGGCGCGCGGTTTGCAACGAGGCGAAGGCATCCTCACCTATGGCGAGTTTCGCCTTGAACTTGAGTGGCTCAGCGACCACCCTCCCAACCCCCTCGAAGCGACCGGTTTCGTCGGGGATTTCCTCAGCCAAGGATTACACCTTTATAGCGGCAAGTTGTGACTGAAGTGCCGCAACTTTGGCCGACCATGCGGAAGAGCGGAAGTCGGACAAAGCCCCCATGGTCAGTCCTGTCGCCAGCATCATCGGGCCGACAAAGGTGGCGAGAAGCGGCCCGACGAACGGGATGGTCCCAACGATAAGGGTTACGATGGACGCGACAACCACGCCGAACAAAGTGCCGGGAAATGTCGTTACGATGTCGAGCGCAACCGAAGAAATTTTGCGACCAATTGCCACGACCGTCGAGCCTACATTCCAGGTGACTTTGGCAAGGTCGCGAAGCATCGCCTTGAAATCTGCGGATACATCAAGCTGATCAATAAAGGCAACCAGCTTCCTAAGGGGCTGGGACAAATTGAGATCCTTAAGAATGCTAGTATCAGAGAGAGTTGCAGGGTGGGCTGGAGACATCGGGGAACCTTGCGTATGCGTCGCTACATCTAATCGGGTCCAGACTTCGCCGCCAAGTGAAATGTCCGCTTTGCCCCGATGGGCTTGCTTGGTCCAATCACCCGCAGAGTGTGACTCCTGGAACTGCAAAGGGCAACTTCCTCGCCGCTATGGTCAACACGCTCCCGATCTCGCTGCACCGATGACTGGCTGGCTCAGAGAAAGCCGCGCTGCAGTTCCGCCCCCCCTCACCAATAAGCGGCCGCAGGCCGTTCGCGTCGCCGCCTCCACCCGGCAAGGGGCAGAGTGCGCATATCCGCTTCCCATATCTGGCTGCGCGGCGCTAGCACGCGAGGCGCAAGTTCGGTCGCATACGTCGCGTCCTTCCCGGTCTGGTTCGCCACAGGAAGCTCGGCTGGCGGAAGACCGTGGTTGAACACCCGGGCCCCGCCCCGGGGGCTTGATCGAAGGGAGATGAGTTCTCACCAGCAAATCTAGGCAAGGTCGGTTGGTTGGGGCGGAAGTATTCGACCAAGATTCGTCGGTGGCGCCCCGAACCATCCCCATGGAGCGCCAGCCCGGCCCTAGGACTTCGTCTGGCCATTCCTCCTCATCCTGGCGTGAAAACTGACGCTCCCGCGATCCCTGGCAGGATCTTCTGGGAGGCTTTCCGGCTTGAGTCACTTGCACGATACGCACTTCTCCGATCGGGCGGTGGAGTTCGAAGCAGGACGGGTCAGCTGTCCTCTTCGGCGTCGGCCATTCGCTACTTCAAAGCCGAACGC
>JBGSWJ010000128.1:0-7099 GCA_041752495.1 Rhodobacterales bacterium | reverse complement strand
GGGATGGCCGGGATTGCGTCCATCGGGTTCACGCCGCTGCGCCGGTCGATGGCGCGGATCCCCGCGCCGGGCGGGCAGGATGTGAGCCGCTGGCCGATGCTGATGGGCGCGGGCGAGGATTGGTATGCCAAGCCGGATGCGGGCGCGCTGATCGTGTCACCGGCAGAAGAAGACCCGGCGGTGCCGCATGATGCCTTTGCTGATGACATGGTGCTGGCTGAGGGGCTGGCGCGGTATGAGGAACATGTGACCGAGCCTGTGACGCGGATGCTGTCGAACTGGGCGGGGTTGCGGACCTTTGCGCCGGATCGGCAGTTGGTTTTGGGGCCGGACCCGGCGGATGGGGCCTTTGTCTGGGTGGCGGGACAAGGCGGCTATGGGTTTCAGACCTCGCCCGCCGCATCGCAACTGGTGGCGGATCTTGTGGCGGGGCGGGACAGCGGGCTTGGGCCCGGGGTTGTGGCGTCGGTATCGCCCCAGCGGTTTCGGGAGGGGTAGCGATGGGATGGCGCGGGGGTCTGTGGTTGGCCTTTGTCGCGGTGCTGGGTTTGGCGGCTTGCGGAGACGCGCCACGAGACGCAGAGCAGTCGGCGGCGACGGCGGCGAATGTATCCGTCAAGCGGGCGAATTTCGGGGATGCGGACCCGTTTGACTGGCCGGGGCGGGGGCCGTCATCCTATCCGGTGCATGGGATCGACCTGTCGCGCTGGCAGTCTGACGGGGATTGGAACGCGGCGCGCGAGGCGGGGGTGAACTTTGCCTTTATCAAGGCGACCGAGGGCGGGGACCGGGTGGACCCGCTGTTCCGCAGCCACATGCTGGCCGCCGAGGCGGCGGGGGTGCCCTGGGGGGCCTATCATTTCTTCTACTTCTGCACGCCTGCGGCGGTGCAGGCCAAGTGGTTCATCGACAATGTGCCGAACCGGAGGGGGAGCCTGCCGCCGGTGCTTGACGTGGAATGGAATCCGCAGTCGCCGACCTGCCGGACGCGGCCTGCACCAGAAAAGGTGCGGTCGGAGATTGCGATCTTCATGCGGATGGTGGAGCGGCATTACGGGCAGCGGCCGATTGTCTATACGAATATCGAGTTCTGGGAGGACAACGGGTTTGACCAGATCACGGATGAGGAGTTCTGGCTGCGATCCACAGCAGGGCATCCGTCAGAGACCTATCCGGGGGCGCGATGGGTGTTCTGGCAGTATTCGGGGACCGGGCGGGTGCCGGGGATCGGGGGGAATGTGGACCTGAACGTGTTTGCGGGGTCGGCGGCAAGCTGGCGGGCGTGGCTGGCACGGCGGATGCAATAGGCGGGACGCGCGACCATGCCTATGAGGGTCATGTGATCCTGACTTGAGCGGTGGGTCGAGCTTGCCTAGGGTGGGGCATGATTTTATCGAAAGGATTGTATCGTGACCCGACGTTTTGCCTTTGCTGCCGTTGTTGCCCTTGCCGGAATGATGCCTTTTGCGGCGCAGGCGGATGATCTTCTGGACCGCTACAAGGCTGCCAGCCAGATGCAGGCCGAGAAGATGTCAGACTTTATGATTGCCCGTGTGCCCGAGCTTGAAGGGGTGATCCCGCCGACGGAATGGACTGCCGAGGCGGATGTTGTCGGGCAGTGCACGGTCGATCGGGTGCGGGCCGACCGGGGCGAGGACGGGCTGGAAGCCTATGTCGCGGCGGTTGAAGAGATGGCGGCGGTCGAGGTCACGTCCTTGAGCCAGATGGGCGAGAACATCCCCGAGCTGCTGACCGACATGTATTTCATGCAGGTGGCGCAGGACTGCGGCGCGATGGATCTGGCGCAGAAGCAGATGGAAGAGAGCGGGATGCTGGCGATGATGGCGGACCCGGGTGTGATGGAGCGGCTGGCGGCCGATTGACCGGGCGGTGACCCGGGCGATCCTTTCCGGTGGAATCCGGGATTGCCATATTGCGGGTGTCAAATAAGGTGGGACCACAACCGGAAAGGGAGGTTTCCATCATGTTGAGATCCATGCGCATGGCATCGCTGATTGCCGCAGTCGGAATTGCCGTGTCGGGCGGTTTCGCCATGGCGCAGTCCACGTCGCGGGTTTCGTTCGAGGCTGGGAACGATAATGCGGCGGTGGACGGCAAGGTCACGGGTCAGGAATACGTCGATTATCTGCTGGGCGCAAAGGCTGGACAGGCGATGGGCGTGTCCCTGATCGTCAATTCGTCCGACGGCAACGGCACGGTTTACTTCAACATTCTGCCGCCCGGCAGCAGTGGTGAAGCGATCTACAACAGTTCGAGTGAAGGGAATGATGCGGTCAATGTCCCGCTTCCGGCGGACGGCGACTATACGATCCGCGTCTATCAGATGGGCAATGACGAGGACACGGGCAAGACCAGCTCCTACACCATCTCGGTCATGATCATGTGACGTGTGTGCCGCCAGTCCGTTGAAACGGATGGCGGAAAGGGCCGTTTGGGCATGGCGTGAGGCGGAAACAAATAAGGGAGGATCAGATGGGATCTGGGACTTTGCGCGTGGCGGCAGGGCTTTTGATCATGGGCCTGCTGGGGGCCTGTGAAGAAGCGGCAGTGGTTGATGTCGCGTCTGAAACGCCGAGTGCCGCAGTGCAGGGCTGTCTGCGCGACGTTTCGAACACAACGAACAACGGCGAAGTGGTTGTTCTGGAGTCGAGCTATTCGGAAGCCGGGACGGAAGTGATCGTTGGCGTGGGCCCGGATCAGGCGCGCTGGAACTGCATCGGCTATAGTGACGGCACGACGGCGGGCATCCAGTCGCTGACGGACGAAGGATACCTTTGATCAAGGGCCGTGGCCGGGTCTGACCCGGCCACGGTCTTTGCTGTTGCTAGCCGTCTATGCGGATGGCGGCGTTTGTCGGATCGTAGGGGCTATCTTCGGTGATGGTGGCGTCCCAAAGCTCGCGGAACATGCGGACCTTGAGTTTGGTGCCGACGGCGGCGTGTTCCGGTTTCACGTAACCCATGCCGATGCTTTTCCCGAAGGCGACCGAATAGCCGCCCGAGGTGAGGCGGCCGACGCGGGTGCCGTCCTCGGCAAAGAGCACCTCTTTGCCCCATGGATCGGCGTCGGACGGGCCGTCGATCAGAAGCGTCACGCATTTGGAGCGGATGCCCACGGCCTCCATCGGGGCCTTGCCCTGGAAATCCTTCGTCAGGTCGACGAAGCGGGGCAGGTCAGCCTCAAGGGGCGTGGCGTCGCGGCCGAGTTCGTTGCCGAAGGCGCGGTAGGATTTTTCCTGACGAAGCCAGTTCTGGGCGCGGGCGCCGACGAGTTTCATGCCATGCGGCGCGCCTGCCTTTTCCAGCAGGTCGAACAGGTAGTTCTGCATCTCGATCGGGTGGTGGAGTTCCCAGCCGAGTTCGCCGGTATAGGCCACGCGGATCGCGTTGACGGGGCACATGCCAAGCTCGATCTGACGGGCCGAAAGCCATGGGAAACGCTTGTTCGACAGGGCGGTTTCGGGGTCGGCGTCCTTGATAACAGATTTGAGGACGTCGCGGGATTTCGGACCGGCGATGACGAAGACGCCCCATTTGGTGGTAACGTCCTCTTCGTTGATACGCCCGAACTCCTCTTCCTTGTCCATCAGGCACTGGTAGAGGTAATCTTCGTCATAGGCATGCCAAGCCCCGGCAGAGACAAGGTAATAGTCGTCTTCGGCCAGCCGGACGATGGTATATTCGGTGCGCGTCGTTCCCGTGGGGGTCAGTGCATAGGTCAGGTTGATACGTCCAACCTTGGGCAGCTTGTTGGTTGTAAACCAGTCCAGAAATGCAGTGGCCCCGGGGCCGCTGATGCGGTGCTTGGCAAAGGCCGTCGCGTCGATCAGGCCTACACCGTTGCGGATAGCCTTGGCCTCTTCCACCGCATATTGCCACCAGCCGCCACGCCGGAAGGACCGGCTGGCGTGGTCGTCAAAGCCCATAGGGGCGTAGTAGATCGGGCGTTCCCAGCCGTTGACCTGACCGAATTGCGCGCCGCGGGCCTTTTGGCGGTCATAGGCGGGGGCGGTGCGGAGCGGCCGTGCGGCTTCGCGCTCCTCATCGGGGTGGTGGAGGATGAAGACGTGGGAATAGCATTCCTCGTTCTTGCGGGCAGCATATTCGGTCGTCATCCACGAGCCGTAGCGTTTGGGGTCGAGCGAGGCCATGTCGATTTCGGCCTCGCCCTGTACCATCTGCTGGGCGAGGTAGTAGCCGGTGCCGCCTGCGGCAGTGATCCCGAAGGAGAAGCCTTCGGCCAGCCACATGTTGCGCAGGCCCGGCGCGGGGCCGACGAGCGGGTTGCCGTCGGGCGTGTAGCAGATCGGACCGTTGAAATCGTCCTTGAGCCCCACCGTTTCGGACGAGGGGATGCGGTGGATCATCGACATGTATTCCGTCTCGATCCGTTCCAGATCGAGGGGGAAGAGGTCGGCGCGGAAGCTGTCGGGAACGCCGTATTCGAACCGGGCGGGGGCGCCCTGTTCATAGGGGCCGAGGATCCAGCCGCCGCGTTCCTCTCGCACATACCATTTGGCATCGGCGTCGCGCAGGACGGGGTGCTGGTCATGGGTCTTGCGCCATTCGACGAGCATCGGGTCGGGTTCGGTGACGATATACTGGTGTTCGACGGGGATCGCGGGGATCTTGATGCCGAGGAGTTTGGCGGTCCGCTGGGCGTGGTTGCCGGTGGCGGTGACGACATGTTCGGCGTGGATGACCTGTTTGTCATCGCCGGGGACGAGGTTACCGCCCTTTTCCACCATGTTGGTGACGGTCACCTCCCAATGATCGCCATTCCACTGGTAGCCGTCGACCTGCCAGCGGCGTTCGATCATCACGCCGCGCTGACGGGCGCCTTTGGCCATGGCCATCGTCACGTCGGCAGGGTTGATGTAGCCGTCGGTCGGGTGGTAGATCGCGCCTTCAAGGTCATCGGTGCGAACCAGAGGCCATCGGTCCTTGATGTCCTTGGCCGTCAGCCAGTGGAACGGGACACCGCAGGTTTCGGCGGTGGTCGCATAGACCATGTATTCGTCCATCCGCGCCTTGGTTTGCGCCATGCGAAGGTTGCCCACGACGGCGAAACCGGCGTTGAGGCCCGTTTCCGCCTCAAGCGATTTGTAGAAATCGACCGAGTATTTGTGGATATGGGTCGTGGCGAAGGACATGTTGAACAAGGGCAGAAGGCCCGCCGCGTGCCATGTGGAACCGGAGGTGAGTTCGTCCCGTTCGAGAAGCATCACATCGTTCCAGCCTGCCGCCGCGAGGTGATAGGCGATCGAGGTCCCGACCGCGCCCCCGCCGACGACGAGAGCTTTGACATGGGTCTTGAGCGGGGCGTTCATGGGGCAGACTCCTGCGGACGGTTTCGCGGCAATCTGCCCTGTCGCGGGAACAAAGGCGACAGGGAGCCGACCTGTCGGGGTGAGAATGCGACTATCGGCGGGCCGGGGCGGCAGGTCAGCGGCAGAAACCGGCGGCGAAGGCATGGCCGGTGATCACCGTTGCGGTAAGACCGGACCGGGCCAGCCATTCAAGGATCGCGGACGTCACGGGACCGAGCAACGTGATTTCGGTCAGTTGCGAGGCGGCGCGCAGGGCAGCCATTTCGGGCCAGCCCATGGCGATGTCATGGTGTCCGATCCATGCGTCCGCATCGGCATAATCGACCACAGCGCGGGCGGTGGCCTGATCGGCGTTGACGAAGAAACGGTAGGACAGGATGCCGGGATGGCCTTGATCCCGCACGCGGGCAGCAAGGGCCAAGGTAGCTGCCTGAAAGTCAGGAGCGGGGGCGGTCAGGGTGTAATGGTTGACAGCGGTGATCCGGGTGGCGGGCATGGGCGGTCTCCTTTCCTTGTGACCTAGACCTTTGGCGGCACGCGCGCCATCCGGGCCGCCGTCGGAAAGGGTCGGGAAAGCCTGACTGGACCGGGGGCCGGCCGCGTGGCGTAGTGGGGCTGCGGCAGGCGGAGTGGATAACCATGCGGATGCGATTGCTTGATGCGGCGGATCTGGTGCGGCGGGCCTATGGCGGGCCAACCGCGCTGCCGCCGCTGCGGGCCAAGCTGACGAAGGGGGCACAGGCCTACCTTACCATGGAGGATGTGCTGGTCATCCCCGGCACGAACGAGTTCAGTGACTGGACGGACTTTAACCTCAAGGCGTTCAGCATTCAGGGGGCATGGCTGGGCTGGGACAAGCTGAACCCCTGGATCGGGGCGGCGACCTGGCACATGGGGTTTGCCCAGCATGCGCTCGAGGTGGCGAAGTTCCTGAACACGCGGCGGCCGAAGTTCGTGATCGGCCATTCGCTGGGGGCGGCGTCGGCGCAGATTCTGGGGACGCACTATCAGGTGCCAACCGTGACCTTTGCCGCGCCGCGCCCGATGGTGGGCAAGTTGCCCCTGCCGGGCGAAGGGTGGGTGGTCAACTTTGTCCATGCGGATGACGTGATCGGGCTGGTGCTGGAACAGTCGGCGGGGTTCCGACGGCTGGGCGGGCTGCGGTCGCTGGTGCCGGAGAAGACGGGCGACTCTGCCCACTCCATGCCGGACTATATCAAGGCGCTGCAGGACCGGCTGGCCAAGGGCGATCTCGCACCGGACTGGCCGCCGATGCCGTGACGGGATGGGGCGGAAAAGACCTGTTAGCCGGGAAGCGGGCTGCCGGGAGGTGGATTTTCGGGGTTAAACATATGGCATAAAGCAGTTTTATGTCTTCGGTGATGCGTATGTATTGCGTCGGTCACACGTCGGTATTGCGTCGGTGGATTTTGATGCAAATGTCGCAGTTCAGGGGTTGCGCGGGTTTATTCAGGGTGCGCGGTCAGGGTTAAGGAAGGGTTAAGGGGGCGGCCTTTGGGTGTGGACTCGCGGCCCCGGTTTTGGTGGGGACGCCCGATACGGGCGCAGTCCGCGAAGGTTCCACTTGGCGGAAGGTTTTCACTGTCATATGAACGCGTCATGCGCGGGCAGGGGGTAAATGTGAACAAGGGCCGGGGCATCGTCGTCTGGATGACGATGCTGGCGCTGTTCGTTGCCGCGCTTTTCGCGCCGGGGACCATGCCGGCGCAGGCGGCGGGCGGCGGGCTG
>JBGSWJ010000127.1:0-3519 GCA_041752495.1 Rhodobacterales bacterium | reverse complement strand
AGTGGCGGCGGCAGCGCCGGTGGTTCTGGCGAAGGCAGTGCGGTCTCCGGGCCGGGGGACAGCACCTCATATCTGAAGGCCCGCACGGCGCTGACGGTTTATCAGGCGCAGGACAAGCAGCTCTCGATCCAGAAGAGGAAGGGCGTGCTGGTCGATCGGGCGCGGGCCGAGACGCTGGTGTTCCGGCTGGCCCGTCAGGAACGCGATGTCTGGGTCACCTGGCCCACCCGCGTGGCGGCGCTGATGGCCGCGCAATTGTCCGCCGAGATGGAGAAGGCATCGGGAGTGCCCGTGACGATCGAGACTGCGATCCTGCAGAGGGTGCTGGAAACCCATGTCAGAGAACAGCTCGCCGCCCTCTCAGACCTCAGGGTCTCGCTCGGATGATCATGATGGCCCGACCAACGCTGATCTGACCCACACGGACCTGACTGCCGACCTCGACCTTGGCTTCGAGGGGGCCGAGGACATCCTGCGCGCTTGGCGTCGGGGAACGCGGCCGGACCCGGACCTGACGGTGTCGGAATGGGCGGACCAGCATCGCTGGCTCTCCTCGCGCGCTGCAGCCGAACCGGGGCGGTATCGGACAGCACGGACGCCCTATCTTCGGGCAATCATGGACGCGCTCTCGCCCAACCACCCCGCTCAGCGTGTTACGTTCATGAAGGCCGCACAGGTCGGGGCCACGGAAGCGGGGAACAACTGGATCGGCTTCGTGATCCATCACGCGCCGGGACCGATGCTGGCCGTGCTGCCCACGGTGGAGATGGCCAAGCGCACCTCGCGGGGGCGGATCTATCCACTGATCGCAGACAGCCCAGCGCTGCGGGAACGGGTCAGCCCTGCCCGGTCGCGGGATGCTGGCAACGCGATGCTGTCGAAGGAGTTTCCGGGCGGCATCCTGGTGCTGACCGGAGCGAACTCGGCAACCGGCCTGCGCTCGATGCCCGCGCGCTATGTTTTTCTCGACGAGGTCGACGCGTACCCGGCCTCGGCGGACGAGGAAGGCGATCCGGTCACGCTAGCCGAGGCGCGGACCACCACCTTCGCCCACCGGCGCAAGGTGTTCATGGTCTCGACGCCCACGATCCGGGGGCTGAGCCGCATTGAGCGGGAATACGAGGCCTCTGACCAGCGGCGCTACTTCGTCCCCTGCCCCTATTGCGGGGCGATGCAATGGCTGCAGTTTGAACGCCTGCGCTGGCCGAAAGGACAGCCGGAAACGGCTGCTTACCACTGTGAAGGCTGCGAACGTACCATCGTCGAGCATCACAAGACCGAGATGCTGGCGCAGGGCGAATGGCGGGCCACGGCAGTGTCCGCCGATCCGGCGGCCATTGGGTTCCACCTGTCAGCACTCTACTCGCCGATCGGCTGGAAGAGCTGGGAGCAGATCGCACGCGACTGGCTCGCCGCCCAAGGCTCCGACGCGATGCTGCGCGCGGCGCGCAACACGCTGCTGGGCGAGACCTGGATCGAGTCTGGCGAAGCGCCGGAATGGCAGCGGCTCGCGGACCGACGCATGGCCTTCCCGGCGCAGATCCCGGCGGGCGGTCTCTTTCTGACCGCCGGGGCGGATGTGCAAAAAGACCGGATCGAGGTCGATGTCTGGGCCTGGGGCCGGGGTGGGACCAGCTGGCTTGTCGATCACATCGTGATCCAGGGCGGGCCTGACGATCCCGCCTGCTGGGACCGGCTGACAGCAGTGCTGGGACTAAGCTGGGCGCATGAGCACGGCGCCTTCATGACGCTGGCCAAACTCGCCATCGACACCGGCTACGAGTCGGCGGCGGTTTATGCCTGGGCGCGCAAGCAGGGCATCGCACAAGTCGCCCCGGTCAAAGGGGTGGAAGGTTTCAACCGGGCGACGCCGGTCTCGGGGCCTACCTTCGTCGATGCCACGGTGAACGGGCGCAAGCTCAAGCGGGGAGCGCGGCTCTGGACGGTGGCCACCGCCACCTTCAAGGCAGAGACCTATCGCCATCTGCGCATCGAGCGGGTGAGCGACGAAGATCGCGCGCTGGGCCTGACCGATCCGGCCGGGACGATCCACCTGCCCGACTGGATCGACTGCGAATGGCTGAAGCAGCTGGTGGCCGAACAGCTGGTCACCATCCGCGACCGCCGCGGCTATGCCAGGCAGGAATGGCAGAAGATGCGCGAGCGGAACGAGGCGCTCGACGCCCGCATCTATGCCCGTGCGGCCGCCTGGATCCTCGGCGCAGATCGCTTCGACGAGCGGGTGTGGCGGCAGCTCGAGAAACAGGTGGGTGTAAAAACACCGGCTGCCGCCGCAGCTGCCGCATCGACGACGGCGACCGTCCCGCCCACGACACCAGACAAACTCGATGCGCCCGAGGCCGGGCGCATCGCCACCCCGCGGCGGCGCGGCTGGAAGATCAGCACGCCGAAGTACATGGAATGACAGGACCCCGATGACCCTCGATGAGCTGACCAGCCGCCACAGCGCGCTGCTCTCCGCGCGCTACAGCGGCACGCGCAGCGTGAGCTATGACGGCAAGAACGTGACCTATGGCACGGACGCCGAACTGGCGGCGGCAATTGCCGATCTGGAGCGACGTATTTCGGCTTTGCAAAAGACCGGTCGTCGTGTCCTTCGGCCCTTCGCCGTGAAGGACCTGTGATGTCTGCCTCCTTGAACTGGAGGCAGCGTCTTGGTGCTTTCATCGGCGGTTTCGACGCGGGCCAGCATCACCGTCGTTTGCGCGGGTTCCGCGCGACGCGCGCCCATGTCAACGCGCTGATCGCGGCCAGCGGACCTGACATCACTGCCCGGGCCCGTTGGCTCGTGCGCAACAACGGTTATGCCGTGAATGCCGTCGAAAGCTGGGCCGCCAATACCGTGGGCGACGGGATCAAGCCGATCTCGAAGATCGGGGATGCAAACAGGAAGGAAGAACTGCAGCGGCTCTGGCTCGCCTGGACCGATGAGGCCGATGCTGAATGGCTGACCGACTTCTATGGGCTGCAGCGCCGCGCCGCCCGCGAGGTCTTCATGGCAGGCGAGGTGTTCTTCCGCATCCGGCCCCGTCGCGCAGATGACGGTCTGACCGTGCCGCTGCAGTTGCAGATGCTGCCCGCCGAGATGCTGCCGCTCGAGCAGACCGGTACGGCCGCCAGCGGCAATGCGATCCGCCAGGGGATCGAGTTCGACCGGATCGGACGGCGCGTTGCCTATCACTTCCTGCGCCGTCATCCGGGCGACAGCACGGACCCGGGGCTGGCAGGCGACATCGTCCGCGTCCCTGCGACGGAGGTGATCCACGTCATCGATCCGGTCGAGAGCGGACAGTTGCGCGGGGTGTCGAAACTGGCCCCCGCCATCGTGAAGCTGTTCCTGCTCGACCAGTATGACGATGCCGAACTTGACCGGAAGAAGGTTGCGGCGATGTATGCGATGTTCGTGACCTCGCCCGCGCCGGAAAACCCGCTCGCTCCTCCCGAGGATGAGGCAGACCCCGCCGGGGTGGAGATCAGCCCGGGCCAGATCGTGCGGCT
>JBGSWJ010000126.1:0-2218 GCA_041752495.1 Rhodobacterales bacterium | reverse complement strand
GCTGGCCGCCGGCGGGGCGACGCCCCTCCTCTGGGACGACAGCGCCACAGCGCGCGAAGCCGCCGCAGACGAAGGTTTCACCGTTATCGACCTCACCCGCGCCCGGGCGTTCGCCGGCGTGAAACTCCTCATCACCTCTCCGGGCATCCCGCATCTCTACCCCCATCCCCACCCCGTTATCGCCGCCGCCTGGGCGGCTGGCGTCCCCGTGGACAATGACATCGGCCTTTTCTTCCGCTCCTTCGCTTCCGAAGACTGGGACGATTTCGACCAGCGCCCCAAGGTCGTGGCCGTCACCGGCTCGAACGGCAAATCCACCACCTCGGCCCTGATCCACCACATCCTCACCGATCAGGGCCGCCCCGCCCAGCTTGCCGGCAACATCGGCCGCGGCGTGCTCGATATCGATCCGGCCGAAGATGGCGAAGTCGTCGTGCTCGAACTCTCCTCCTACCAGACCGATCTAGCCCGGGCGCTTACCCCCGATATCGCGGTTTTCACCAACCTCTCACCCGACCACCTTGACCGTCACGGTGGCATGGGCGGCTATTTCGCCGCCAAACGCCGCCTCTTTGCCGAAGGCGGCCCCGACCGCGCCATCATCGGGCTGGACGAAAACGAAGGCCTCTATCTGGCCAATCAGCTGTCCGAAGGGCAGGGGGATGACCGTGTCATCGGCATTTCCGTTACCCGCAAGCTTGACGATGCCGCCTGGTCCGTGACCGCCCGCAAGGGGTTCCTTGCCGAATGGCGGCGCGGGCGGCAGGTGGCCTCGATCGACCTGCGCGGAGTCAAGGGCCTCCCCGGTTCCTACAACCACCAGAACGCCTGCGCCGCCTATGCCGTGGCCCGCAGCCTTGGCCTCGGCCCCAAAGGCATCGAATCCGCCCTCCACAGCTATCCCGGCTTGCCCCACCGCAGCCAGCGCATCGCCGAATCCGGGGGCGTGTCATACGTAAACGACAGCAAGGCCACCAACGTGGATTCCGCCGCCAAGGCCCTGCAGGCCTTCGACAACATCCGCTGGATCTGCGGCGGGCTCGAAAAGGAAGGCGGCCTTTCCGGCCTCGTCCCCCATCTTGGTACCGTGCGCAAAGCCTATGTCATCGGCCGCGAGGCGCAGAACTTCGCCCGCCAGCTTCCGGGGATCGCGGCCGAAATCTGCACCACCATGGCCCGCGCCGTCGACCGCGCCATAGCCGAGGCTGAGCCCGGCGACACCGTCCTCCTCGCCCCTGCCGCCGCCAGCTTTGACCAATACGACAACTTCGAAAAACGCGGCGAGGATTTCGTTGCCGAGGTCAGGTCACGTCTGGCCTGACCCGACCCCACCATCTAGCAGACTGCCGTCAGAAGGGGCGCTGCCCCCGCTGCTGACGCAGCCCCCCGAAGGTATTTGCGCGACAAAGAAACCGGGGGCGTAAAGTAACTCCGCCGCTGGGCTTGGTTCACCCCGCCACCTCACACAAAGCGAGGCCGCGCATCGCGCGGAACGAGCGCCCCGTCAACCTTTTCTCAAACCCCGCCGCGCATCCTCAACAAACCGACAGGAGCCCCGCCAGAAACAACATTTTCCCGAAATTCCACCGCCGCAATACCGACGCGCTACAGACGTTCTACCTACACGCCACCTCAACAACTTCTCTCAACAATCCCAATACCTTAACCCCTGGAAATCGCCACCCCCGCCGCAAATCCCGAAGCCCAGGCCCATTGAAAGTTGTAACCACCCAGCCAGCCTGTCACATCCACGCATTCGCCCACAAAGAACAACCCCGGCACATCCCGCGCCATCATCGTCTGCGACGACAACCCGTCCGTGTCCACGCCCCCCACCGTCACCTCCGCCGTCCGGTAGCCCTCGGTTCCCGCAGGCTTCAGCTCCCAGCCCGACAGCGCGCCCACAACCCCGGCAATCGCCGCGTCACTCAGGCCCCCCACCTGCCGCTCCCCACCGATCATCGGCGACAGGAACTCCGCCAGCCGCCCCGGCAGGACGCCACCCAGGACCGTCCGCAAGGCCCGCTTCCCCGCCTCTCGCCGCTGCGCTTTCAAGAACCCCGTCAGATCAGCCCCCGGCACCAGATCAACCGTAACCATCTCGCCCTCATGCCAATAGGAAGAGATCTGCAGCATCGCAGGCCCCGACAGCCCCCGGTGCGTGAACAGCAGCGCCTCGGCAAACCGCACGCGCCCGGCCTCGGCCACCACATCCTGC
>JBGSWJ010000125.1:0-7521 GCA_041752495.1 Rhodobacterales bacterium | reverse complement strand
GGCTCTGCCGTGATCGGGGCGCTGACGCGGGCGGCGGATGTGCCGCCGGTCGGGCCGCAGGCGATCCGCCTGACGGTCAACGGCGCGGTGCGGCAAGAGGCCCGTTTATCAGACATGGTCTGGGATGTGGCCGGGATCATCGGCCATCTGTCGACCCTCTATCATCTGGACGTGGGTGACATCATTATGACCGGCACACCGGCCGGGGTGGGAGCAGTCGTTGCGGGCGATCGTCTGGATGGGGCGATTGACGGGCTTGGGCCCGTCAATCTGGAAATCGGTCCCGCCTGAACTGCTTCAGCCGACCTGGACCCAGACCCGGTCACCTTCGATCCTGGCCGGGTAGGTTTGCAGGTTGACGCAGACGGGCGCGCGTTTGGCCGCGCCAGTACGGTAGTCGAACTGCCCGTTATGTTTGGGGCATTCGATCACGTAGTCCATAACAAGCCCACCGGCGAGGTGGACATTTTCATGGGTGCAAAGCCCGTCGGTACAAAAGAATTCCCCGTCTGGCGAGTGGTAGATGGCATAGGTCTTGCCCGCGTGATCCCAGCGCATCACGTCTTCTTCCTCGATTTCGTCCACAGGGCATGCATCGACCCACTCGGCCATTTATCGTCCTCCTTCAGGCAGGTTTGCAAAGGTTCTACCCGGCTGCGCCAAAGGCTGCCACATGGAAATCTGCGCGATTTGTCCGCGCAGCGATCGCCTTGCTCCGGTCCGAGGGTCGTCGGGATGTGTCATCTGGTCGCCCTTGTCTGCGTGGTCCCGATGATCCGCCGGACGGCCGTGCAGAACCGTTTGGGCTCGCAGTAGCAGGTTCATGTTGCGGTCCCAAGACGGCGACTTGGCATTTCGTCAGAAACCATCAAGGATGATGGGAATTCTGACAGAATCACCTCAGGGGTCATCATGGGGCGCAGGCCGACCATAACCGATGTTGCGCGTGAGGCCGGGGTCAGCATGGCGACTGTGGATCGGGTGCTGAATGCGCGGGAAAAGGTGCGGGAGGAGACCGCGCGGCGGGTTTATGATGCAGCGGCGCGGATCGGGTATCACGCGGCGCCCCTCATCGCGCAAAGGCTGCATACCGACGTGCCCGAAGTGCGGCTGGGCTTTGTGCTGCACAAGGAAAAGCAGGCGTTTTATCAAGCCTTCGCAACCGAGATCGAGGCTGCGGTCCGGGCCTCGACCCGTATTCAGGGGCGGGCGATCATAGAGTTTTCAGTGTCACAGTCCCCGTCGGATTTTGTCGCGCTGATCCGCGGGATGCGGGGGCGGGTAGATGCCGTGGCGGCCAGTGCAGTCACGCATCCCGATGTCACAGATGCCGTCCTGGACCTGAAAAACAACAGTATTCCGACGTTTGCGCTGCTGAACGACTTTGCACAGGGGGTGCGGCAGAACTACCTCGGGCTCAACAACCTCAAGGTCGGGCGGATCGCCGCGTCGATTATCGCGATGGCCGCGCACAAGCCGGGGCGGCTGGCGGTGTTTGTGGGGGGCTACCGCTGGCACGGGCATGAGTTGCGGGAAACCGGGTTCCGCAGCTATTTTCGCGAGTATGCGCCGCAGTTTCAGATACTTGACACGCTCGTCAACCTTGAGACGCGGCAACTGACATATGAAGCGACGCTGGACCTGCTGGAACGCCATCCGGACCTGCGGGGTATCTATTGCGCCGGAGGCGGGATGGAGGGTGCGATTGCCGCCCTGCGCGAGGCGCGCAAACCGGGCGAGGTGAGCCTTGTGGTGAACGAGATCACACCCGAAAGCCGTTCGGCCCTGATCGACCGTTATGTGACCATGGCGATTGCGACCCCGTTGCCGGTTCTATGCCGGGATCTGGTGGGGTTGATGGCGGATTCAGTGGTTAACGGGATGACCGATCTGGTCGGTCAGCATTTCCTGAGACCTGAGTTGTTCCTGCCGGAATCTGTCTGACAGAGAGCCCAAAAGCCGTTCTGTAATGCGGATGTATTGCGTCGGTATTGCGTCGGTGTCGTTTTTGGTTTTGTCCCCGAATCGCGGGTTTGCCGATTGCGACAGTCTTGACGAAATCACATCATGCCCTTGATGGGGGTCCATCATGAATGATGGAAACGCCGGATGAGACGTTGACGAATCGGTCAGACGGGCAGACCAACTCTGCTTAGAAAATGCGCTGAAACCGGGCGCGGTTGCCTATGTGGTGACCAGGGGAAGGATACTGAAGACATGTTGCCCAAGGCGTTGAACCACATGACTGTGGCGCGAATGACCTATGCCCAGTTCGTTGATACGGCGGCAGCTTTGGGCTGCGTCGGGATCGAGGTCCGCAATGACCTGCCGCAGCCCCTGTTCGATGGGATGGACCCCGCCGCCGCAGGGCAGATGGCCCGGGACAAGGGCCTGCGCATTGTGGCGCTGGCAGAGGTCAAGCGGTTCAACGACTGGTCCGACGCCAAGGCGGCCGAGGCGCTGGCGCTTATGAAGATCGCGGTCGCCTGTGGGGCCGAGGCGGTCAGCCTGATCCCGCGCAACGACAATCTGGGCATGGGCAACGGTGAGCGGCAGGCCAATCTGCGCGTGGCGCTTAAGGCGCTGAAGCCGATGCTGGAGGATCACGGGCTGGTCGGGCTTGTCGAACCGCTTGGTTTCGAGATCTGCGCGTTGCGCCACAAATCCGAAGCGGTCGAGGCGATCGAGGCATTGGGTGCCACCGGCCGGTTCAAGCTCGTCCATGACACGTTCCACCATTATGTCGCCCACGGCGGGCCGATATTTCCCGAGCATACGGGCATGGTGCACATTTCCGGTGTGACGGACCCCAACATCTCTATCAGCGAGATGGCGGACAAGCACCGCGTAATGGTCGATGGTGCGGACCGGCTGGGCAATGTGGCCCAGATCGCCGCACTTCAGGCGGGCGGATACACCGGGCCGGTGTCGTTCGAGACCTTTGCGCCCGAGGTTCATGCGCTGGCCGATCCGGCCCGTGCGATTGGAACGTCTTTCGAATTCATCCGGTCCGAACTCGCGGCTAAGGCCGCCTGACGGAGCGGGGCGAATGAGGTTCCCCGGGGAGGGGGCCTTCCGGCAAAAATGGAATGCGGTGCGCCGGACGCCGCCTTTGGGAGGAATGTGAATGAAAAAGACCCTCATCATCGCCGGCCTGGCCGGTCTGATGTCGACGACCGCGATGGCCGAAACGATCGGTCTGTCGATGGCGACCTTTGACGACAACTTCCTGACCGTTCTGCGCAATGGCATGGTTGAATATGCCGCCACGCTTGACGGTGTCGAACTGCAGGCTGAAGACGCCAATGCCGACGTGGGCAAGCAGCTGAGCCAGATCGAAAACTTTATTGCGTCGGGCGTGGATGCGATCATCGTGAACGCGGTCGACACCTCGGCCACGCAGGCGATGTCGGACGCTGCCGAAGCAGCTGGCATCCCTCTGGTCTATGTCAACCGCCAGCCGATCAACGTGGACACGCTGCCTGACAATCAGGCCTTTGTGGCGTCGAACGAAGTGGATTCGGGCACGCTGCAGACCCTCGAAGTCTGCCGTCTTCTGACCGAAGCCGGCACCAACCCTGCCACGATCGTTGTCATGGTGGGCGACCTGTCCAACCAGGCCGCCGTGCAGCGGACTGCGGACATTCACGAAGTGATCTCGCGTCCGGAATGTTCGTTCATGACGATCGCCGAAGAACAGACCGCGACCTGGTCACGTCAGCTGGGCGCCGACCTTATGACCAACTGGCTGGGTGCAGGCGTGACCTTTGACGCCGTCATCGCCAACAACGACGAAATGGCAATCGGCGCCATCCAGTCGCTGAAAGCGGCGGGCGTGGACATGTCCACGATGATCGTGGCCGGGATCGACGCCACGCAGGACGCGCTGGCCGCGATGCAGGCCGGTGATCTTGACGTGACCGTGTTCCAGGATGCTGCTGGTCAGGGTGCAGGTTCGCTGGATGCAGCTCTTGCGCTGGCCCGTGGCGAAGCGGTTGAGCAGAAGGTCTATATCCCCTTCCAGCTCGTGACTCCCGCCAACATTGGCGACTATCTGACGGCGAACTAAGGCCGCGGATTGTATGAACGAAACGACCCATGGGGGGCCTGCAAGGGCCGCCCATGGTTTTCGGCATGATGGGGTTGGAACATGGCGGATCAGGCGATCAACGCAGCGCAAGGTGAGAAGCAGGCCCGTGTCTGGCCGCAGGAACTGAACGCCCTTCTGGGGCTGATCAGCATCGCCCTGATATTCGAGGCGCTGGCCTGGATCGTGCGGGACCGGACGTTCCTGGGGAACCCGCAGATCCTGCGCATCATGATCCTGCAGGTCGCTGTCGTGGGGATCATCGCCGTGGGGGTGACGCAGGTCATCATCACGGGCGGGATCGACCTCTCGTCAGGGTCTATCGTGGGCGCGACAGCCATTATCGCCACGAGTTTCGCGCAGATGAGCACGCGGAACGGGCAGGATTTCACGGACGCTGTCTTTTGGGAGCAGGGCTGGGTTGATCTGCCGCTGATCATTCCGCTGGCCGTTGGTTTGGCGATGGGGCTGATTGCGGGGCTGATCAACGGGGCTTTGATCGCTTATACGAAGATCCCGCCGTTCATTGCCACTTTGGGGATGATGGTGTCGGCGCGGGGTGTGGCCAACTGGTGGACCAAGGGCGAGGCGGTGTCGAACCCGACGGAATCGTTCACCATGTTGGGGGCCGGGTTTACGCCCGTCCTGATCTTTGCCGGGGTTGCGATCCTGTTTCAGCTGATCCTTACCTATACGCTGTATGGCAAGCATACCTATGCCATCGGGTCCAACCCCGATGCCGCAAGGATGAGCGGGATCAATGTCGAACGGCATCTTGTGCTCGTCTATGCGATTGCGGGGATGCTGGCGGCGCTCGCCGGGCTTGTCGCTGCCTCGCGGCAGTTGACGGCGCAAGCGGGCATGGGGGTGATGTACGAGCTTGATGCCATTGCGATGGCAGTGATCGGGGGCGTCAGCCTTGTCGGCGGGCGCGGGTCGATCATCGGGACGTTTCTGGGGATGCTGATCTTTGGCACCATCATCTCGGGGTTCACGTTTTTGCAGGTCGACGCCTATTATCAGGAGATGATCAAGGGCGCGATCATCGTGGCGGCCGTGGTGGCCGATGTCTGGCGGCAGAAACGCCGCGCGATGCGGGGGTAGGTCATGGCACATGCGATCCTGAAAACCGAAGGCCTGACCAAGCATTACGGCGGCGTGCATGCGCTGCAGAATGCCGATTTCGAACTGCAGGCCGGGGAACATGTCGCCATCGTGGGCGACAACGGGGCGGGCAAATCGACCTTTGTCCGTCAGATCACCGGGGTGGAGCAGCGGACGGGAGGCAAGATCTGGTTCGACGGGCAAGAGGTGAACTTTGCCGGTCCACTGGACGCACGCGAGGCTGGGATGGAATGTGTGTTCCAGAACCTGGCCCTTGCCGATGACCTAGATGTTCCGTCCAATCTGTTTCTGGGCCGCGAGATCATCAAGTTCAACCTTGGCCCGTTTTCGATCCTTGACCGTAAGGCGATGCGCAAAGCGACCGAGGAAGGGCTGAAGCGGACCGGGGTGAAGATCCCCAAGCTCGACAATGCGATCCGGCATATGTCGGGCGGACAGCGGCAATGCGTGGCTATAGCCCGGTCTGCCAGTTTTGCCAGCAAGCTGATCATAATGGATGAACCCACCGCCGCCTTGGGTGTGCAGGAAACCGCGCAGGTGGAAAACATCATCAAGTCGCTGAAAAGTCAGGGTATCCCCCTGATCCTGATCAGTCACAACCTGCGGCAGGTCTTTGATCTGGTGGACCGGATCATTGTTTTCCGGCGCGGGCATCTTGTGGCCAATCTCAACAAATCGGAAACTGACGGCAACGATATCGTGTCCTACATTACGGGCGTGAAGTCGCAGAACAAAGACGCAGCTTACATCTAACGGCCCGGTCGGGCCCCCTATGAACGAGCATCCCATGACCATTCGCTTCGGCGTTCTTGGCGCTGGCCGCATCGGCCGCGTCCATTCCAAAGCCATCGCATCCACCCCCGGTGCCAAGCTTCAGGCCATCGCCGATCCCGTGGCCAAGGCCGCGCAGGATATGGCTGACATGTATGGCTGCGACATCCGCACCATCACGGAAATCCTTGGGTCGGACGATATCGACGCCGTGGTCATCTGCACGCCGACCGATACCCATGCCGACCTGATCGAAAAGTTTGCCCGCGCGGGCAAGGCCGTGTTTTGCGAAAAGCCGATCGACCTGTCGGTCGCCCGCGTCATCGACTGCCTCAAGGTCGTGGAAGAGACCAAGGGCACGCTCATGGTCGGCTTTAACCGCCGCTTTGATCCTGACTTCATGGCAGTCAAGTCGGCCATCGACGCGGGCACGATCGGCAAGGTCGAGATGGTCACGATTTCCTCGCGCGACCCCGGCGCACCGCCTGCGGACTATATCAAGCGGTCGGGTGGGATCTTCCGGGACATGACGATCCATGATTTCGACATGGCCCGCTGGCTTTTGGGGGAAGAGGTCGAGACGGTGCAGGCCGCTGCCTCGGTCCTGGTCGATCCGGCGATTGGCGAACTGGGCGATTTCGACTCGGTCAACGTCATTCTGCGCACCGCGACGGGCAAGCAGGCCGTGATCACCAACTCACGCCGCGCAACCTATGGCTATGACCAGCGGATCGAGGTTCTGGGGGCCAAGGGGGCCGTGAGCGCCGAGAACATGCGTGAGGCGAATATCGAGATCGCGACGGACAAGGGCTTTACCCGGCCGCCGCTCCTGAACTTCTTCATGTCGCGCTATACGGCGGCCTATGCCAATGAAATCGCAGGCTTTGTTGCTGCGGTGAACAACGGCACGGCCACGCCCACGACCGGCGAGGACGGGCTGCGGGCGCTGGCGCTGGCGGATGCCGCGCTGAAGTCCGTGGCCGAAGGACGCACCGTCAAGGTTTCGGAAATCATTGCTTGAATGGAAATGAATTTTCAGATTTAGGAAATCTGGAAATCACATGAAAATCGGACAAAGCCATGACCGCACGCCCTCTTGATGTCATCACCATTGGCCGGTCCTCGGTCGATCTTTATGGCGCGCAGGTGGGCGGGCGGTTGGAGGATATGGCGTCGTTCAACAAGTACGTGGGTGGATCGCCCACGAACATGGCGACGGGGACGGCGCGGCTGGGCCTCAAATCCGCGCTGATCACCCGGGTGGGCGATGAGCACATGGGCCGCTTCCTGCGCGAGGAACTGGCGCGGGAAGGCGTGGACGTGCGCGGGGTCAAGACTGATCCCGAACGGCTGACGGCCTTGGTGATCCTTGGCATCCGGGACCAGCATCAGTTTCCGCTGATCTTTTACCGCGAAAACTGCGCCGACATGGCGCTGTGCGAAGATGACATCGACCCTGCCTTTATCGCCGAGGCGCGGGCCGTCGTCGCCACGGGCACGCATTTGAGCCACCCGAGGACCGAGGCGGCGGTGCTCAA
>JBGSWJ010000124.1:0-7831 GCA_041752495.1 Rhodobacterales bacterium | reverse complement strand
TTGTGTCTTGATTCTGCCCATAGTCGGGCCTTGGGTCTCGGCCGCTGAAGCCCTGACGAGGGCACCCGCCCGAGCAACCATCGGCGTATCCGTCGCGGCCATGTTGACCGAGTTCACGCGGATGCCATAAGGCGCGTAGTCTACCGCAGCATTGCGTGTCATCCCGTTGACGGCATGTTTTGTGGCGACATAGGCCGGGTTGCCAGACAACCCTGTGAGACCGGCGATCGAGGCCACATTGACGATGGCACCGCCACGCATCTGCGCGACCATCTGCTTTAACTCGGCCCGCATGTTCCGCCATGTGCCGGTAATGTTGGTTCGGATGACCCCCTCCCAATAGGCGTCGGTGCTTTCGTGGAAACGCGCAAAGATCAGGTCTTTCTGGGTTGCATAATCAGGCGGCTCGGACGGGTGCACGGCATCCATGACCCCGGCATTGTTCAGCGCAAGATCAAGCCCGCCGTAGTTTTCAACGGCAGCCGCGATCATCCGGGTCGAGGTATCCTCTTCGGCGATGTCGCCTTGCACGAACACCGCGCTGCCGCCTTCGGCGACGATGGAGTCAATGACGGACTGCCCGAGATCACCAAGGATATCCACACCGACGACATTCGCGCCTTCCCGTCCTGCACGAATTGCCGCGCCCGCCCCCATGCCGCGCGCGCAGCCGGTGACGATCAGTGTCTTGCCGGCAAAGCGGCCTGGAATGAAATAGGCCGGGTCAAGCGGAGGGATATCTACGAGACCGACACCGGGCGTTCCCTGCGCATTGGCCAGCGTGGGATTGAGTCCTGCCGCACCACCGACCGCGACTGCCGCACCGGCCGTCAGGGCCGCAGCCTTGAGCACATCACGTCTTTCCATGTCAGTACTCTCCTCGCTTGATTTCACCCTGCGATAGTTACCGGAAGCTGACTGCGCACAAGGAGCTATATACCCATTTTGGGTAATTGTCATACTGGTCTGCCGGAGGCAGGACTCCTAGGGAACTGTGGGGTGAATGAAGCGGGCCTGACTGAGGCGATGATGGCCCGGCGCTGGTAATTCCGGGTCAGCCGACTTGGCAACGCGGTGGATCGTGACACCGGACCCCGGCGGCCCGTCTGGAGGGGTGCCACCCCAGGTTTCACGTCGCAAGGCGGATGTTGCGGGTCTGTCGGGGGCTGAGGGAAAGGGTGAGGGAACCGGAGGCGTCCAGTGGCAGGGGAGTGGTGGCGTTGTCGGTTGCGTCGGTGATGTGGGCGGACGTGATGGGGTGGCCGGTCAGGGTGACGGTCGTGGTGATTGCCTGGGCGTGCGGGTTGACGACGGTCAGGAGGAGGCCCTGGCCCGAGGGGGCAGGGCGGAGGCGGAGGGTGGCGTCTGAAGTGGCGTTTACGGCGGGGATGGCGGGGGCTGTGACGCCGTCATAGGTGCGCACGATAACGGGCGGGTTGCAGGCGGTGGCGGCGAAGGCGCGGGCGGCGGGGTCGTCTTGTTTCGCCTGCGGCAGGAGACGGAAGCGGGCGGGGACGTGGCCGGCCTGGCTTGCGGCAAAGTTCACGTCCCAGTGGTTGTTCAGGACCCAGAAGGCGAGGGTCGGGTCGTGGTCGGTCCGGTCGCCGCCCTTTTCGGTCTGGATGCCGAAGGGGAGGACGAGGGGAGTGTCGGGGGCAGCTACGGTGAGGGAGCCTGCATCGGTCGTGACGGAGGCATAGGTTTGGATGCTGGTCCAGGTGGCGCAGGATTGGGGCAGTTGCTGGGCCGCGTCGATGCTGTGGTCGCCGATGTCGAGGGTGACTTTGGGTGACGCGCCGGGGGCGGAGAAGAGCATGTAGTAGGCTTCGGGCGTGGTCTGGGGCTGTTTGTCGATGACGATGTCGGCGTCGATGCCGCCGTCGCCGAAGGGGAGCCGCCAGGTGAGCGTGGCGCGGTCGCCGTTGGGGAAGGTCAGGATCGCGTCGATTTCGGGGCCGAGGACGGTGATCCGGGCGCTGCCTATGGCGCAAGCGCCAGGGGCACGGTGGAAGGCCGTTTCGGGGTCGGGCCAGGTGAGGGTTTCGAGGCGGGACCAGTCGTAGATGCCGGTGCCGTTGCCGAAAAGGGCCGCGCGGCCGCGTTCGGGGTAGGCGAGGGTCTCGCGGACGAGCAAGCCGGTGGGGTGGTCTTTGGGGGCCCAGTCCTTGCCCGTTGCGCGGTCGATCAGTTTGGCGATGGCCCCGGTGGCGGGGTCGATGGCGAGGTGCCAGCGGTCGGTTTCGATCCAGTTGCGGCCTGTGCGGGCGTGGGTGTCGGGGGTGAGGGGGGTGGGGGCGGCGACGGCCTCTCCATACGGGGGGAGGTCGGCGGTGATGATGTGGCCAGGGGCGTGGCCGGTGCCGTAGCGTTCGACGAACATGCCGGGCAGGAAGCGGTCGATGAGCCATGCGTGCAGGAGCGTGCCGGGGGCGGCACCGCCAAGGTCGGCGGCGACAGGCCAGTGGACGCGGCGGGGGTAGGGGGTGGGGTTGAAGAGGTAGTAGGTCTGTTCGGTCACAGGGATCGGGGGCAGGGTGTTGCGGCGGAAGGTGATGTCGCTTTCGACGCGGCCGCCAGTGACCTTGCGGGCGCGGGTGCGGGCGGCGGTGGTCAGCGCCTCGAAGGATGTCGCAAAGCCCTGCTGGGCGCGGTGGGTTTTCCAGGACCACTGGAACCGGGTGAAGGGCGAATTGGGGTGGGTGGTTGAGGAATAGGCGCCCCAGGTATGTTCGTCATACATCATCAGGTCATGGACAGCGGTGGCCTGCGCCTGCTGCGCGTAGGCATCGGCGCCGTCGAGGGCGTTCAGCATGTCTGTCGCGGGGATCAGGCGTTCGCCGGTGCGGGCGATGGCGGTCTCAAACGCGGTGGAGCCGACACCATCGGCCCAGTAATCGGGCCAGTCGCCGGAACGGGTGGGGACGGGGCCTGCGTGGGATTGGACGAGGTCCATCGCCTGATCGAGCGTGCGGATTTCGAGACGGGGGCTGCGGCCTTGGGCGTTCCATTTCTCGACCACGTCGGGGAGGGTGGCCGTCGGGAAGCCGTTGTCGGGCGAGGCGACGTTGGTGACCTGCAGGATGGCGTGGTTATGGGGGAAGGTTCCGGCGGCATCGACGCGGGCGAGGATGCGGTCAAAGGCGGACTGGGTCTTGTCGTTGTCGAAGTCGCTGAGGAAGAAGGTGTTGGTCCCGCAGGAATAGTGCCAGCCGTGCAGGGTGGGCAGGGCGCGGCCTGAGGGGGTTTCCCAGTTGAAGAGATGGGGGCCGAGGGGATCGGCCATACCGCGATGCGGGTTGGGTGCAAAGAGAAGGCGTTCGACGCCTGCGTTGAGGAGCAGGTCTGTCCAATACCACGCAAGGCCGTTCACGTCGCATTGCCAGGCGGTGCGGACGGTGAGGCCGTAATCGTGGCGCAGCGTGCGGAGGAGGTCGAGCGAGTGTTCGGCCAGCGCGGGTGAGAGGAGGGGCGTCCAGTGCATGGGCATGGCGGCGACGCCCATCAGCCCTTGGTCATGGAGCGCCTTGAAACGGTCGATCTGGGCGGCGGGGGCGTGGCGGAGCCAGTCGACGGTGATCTCGGCCACTTCGCAGGTCCAGCGAAAGCGGGAGGGGTCGGCGCGGTGGGCGTTCGCCTCGCACACCTCAATGGCGTCGTCGATGATGCGGCGGTGCTGGCGATAGAGCGTGTCGGCATAGTCGGTATAGCCGAAATCAGTGTGGGTGTGGTTGACGAGGTAGATGGTGTCGATCGTCATGGCTGGCCCCCGGGCGTGAATCATCGTGGTGCAGGGTGGATTAGGCTACCATACCAGTCAATCGGATTCGGAGTTCGGGTTGCAAAAGGGAAGGGCGAGTAGGCGGGCGGTATGTCGCGCTGCGGCGTGTTTTGTGCTGCATTGCGGCGGTTGCGCTAACGTGCGGGGCGTTCGTCGGGTTTGACTTGCGCTTTTGTAGTATGGTAGTCGAGAGTCGTTGGGGGGATCGTGACGGATCAGAGGCTTGGCGGCGCTGACGCGCTGCCGGGTGGGTCCGGAAGGTGCGCCCTGACCAGACTTGACTGAGAAGGACACGCGCTTTGGGTTCACCCGTCCGCATCGTGGATATCCGCGCCACGCCCGTGACCATGCCGCTTGAGGCGGCTTTGCGGCATTCGAACGGGGCCCATTGGGGCCGGTTCATCCGCACGATTGTGGAGGTCGTGGGGGATAACGGGCTGTCGGGGTTTGGCGAGCTGGGCGGGGGCGGGGCGTCGGCGACTGAGACGGTGCTGGGGCTGAAATCCTATCTGGTGGGGCATGATCCGCTGCAACTGGAGCAGTTGCGGTGGAAGATCATGAACCCGGTGGGCAGCCTGTATAACAACCGGGCGCAGATTCATGCGGCGATTGAGATGGCCTGTATGGACCTTGCGGGGAAGTCGTTGGGGATACGGGCCTGCGACCTGATCGGCGGGGCGGTGCGGGAAAGTGTGCCGTTTGCGAGCTATATCTTTTACCGTTACCGCGACCCGGTGACGGGGGCGGGGGGCGAGACGACGGCGGAGGATATCGTCGCCCATGCGAAGGACCTGAAGGCGCGGTACGGGTTCAAGTCGCACAAGCTGAAGGGCGGGCATTTTGCGCCGGACCATGACATCGAGGTGTTCCGGGCTTTGGGGGATGCCTTTCCGGGGGAAGGGCTGCGGCTGGACCCCAATTCGGTGTGGACGGTCGAAGAGGCGATCCGGGTTGGGCGGGCCATTGAGCATCTGAACAACGATTATTTCGAGGACCCGACCTGGGGGCTGGAGGGGATGCGGCGGCTGCGGCAGTTCGTGAAGATCCCGACGGCGACGAATACGGTGGTCGTCAATTTCGAGCAATTGGGCCAGATGGTGCGGCACGATCTGGTCGATGTGGTGCTGCTGGATACGACGTTCTGGGGCGGCCTCAGGCAGGCGTATAAGGCGGGGCAGGTGTTGGAGACGTTCCAGTATGGGGCGTCGGTGCATTCGTCGGGCGAGTTGGGGATACAGCTGGCGTCGATGCTGCATCTGGGGGCGGCGCTGCCGAACCTGCGGTTTGCGGCGGATGCGCATTACCACCATCTGATGGATGACATCATCGTTGGGGGGAAATTCCCTTACGTTGATGGCGCGATGGCGGTGCCCAAGGGGCCGGGCCTCGGGGTCGAGGTCGACCGGGAGAAGCTGCGGGAATACAATGAGTTGTTCCTGGCGACGGGCGGGTATTCTTATGACCGCGATCCGGGGCGGCCGGAGTGGTATTCGGTGTTCCCCGAGACACGCTATGCCGACCCGAGGGTCAAGGATGCGCCTGCGCTGGCCAAAGGGCGGGGCTGATGGCGCGGGTGACGCTGACAAATCTGGTGAAGGCCTATGGCGGGCATGTCGCGGTCAAGGGGATCAACCTTGATATTGCGGACAAGTCGTTTGTTGCGCTGGTCGGGCCTTCGGGCTGCGGGAAATCGACGACGCTGCGTATGATCGCGGGGCTTGAGACGGTGTCCTGGGGCGAGATTTCGATTGCGGGCAAGGTCGTGAACGAGGTGTCATCGCGGAGCCGGGGCGTGGCGATGGTGTTCCAGAGCTATGCTTTGTATCCGCATATGTCGGTGCGGTCGAACCTGTCGTTCGGGCTGCGGATTGCCGGGGTGGCCAAGGCCGAGGTGGACCGGCGCGTGAAGGCGGCGACCGAGATTCTGGAGTTGGGGCCGTATATGGAACGGCGGCCGAGCCAGCTTTCGGGCGGGCAGCGGCAGCGGGTGGCGATGGGGCGGGCGATTGTGCGGGAACCGGAGGTGTTCCTGTTCGATGAGCCCCTGTCGAATCTGGATGCCAAGTTGCGGCATCAGATGCGGGTGGAGATCAAGAAGCTGCATCGGCGGCTGCAGAATACGGTCATCTATGTGACGCATGATCAGGTCGAGGCGATGACTTTGGCCGATCAGATTGTCATCATGCGGGACGGGCTGATCGAGCAGGCGGGGACGCCGGCGGAGGTGTTCCAGCATCCGGCGAACAAATTCGTGGCGGGGTTCATCGGGGCGCCGCAGATGAATTTCTTTGCAGGCACCGTGACGGACGGGGGCCAAATCCGGCTGCGGGGGTTGCCGCAGGCGCTGGACGTGGTGCCAGGGCGGTTTGACATGCCGCAGGCCGGTGCGCCGGTGACGGTGGGGCTGCGGCCTGAACATATCGTGCCGCGGGATCATGGGCTGGTGCCGAAAAACCCGATCCGGTTCGAGGCGGACGTGCTGCTGAGCGAGGCTTTGGGGAATGAGACGCTGATTACTTCGTCCATCGGTGATGAGGAGTTCGTGACCCGGATGCTGGACCCCCGCGACGTGGCGGACGGGGAGCGGATGAGTTTCGCGCTCGATACCGACAGGATTCACCTTTTCGACCCCGAGACCGGGCGTTCCTTGCGCAAGGGATCGGACAACTGATGCTGTTCAACTGGGAGAGAGAGAATGAAACTTGAGTTCCTGAAGCGCGGGACCGCGCTTGTGACCATGGCCGCAGTCGCGGCAGGGTTTGTGGCATCGGCGGCGAGCGCCGAGGTCGTGCTGACGCATGACAAATCGCCTTGGCAGGCGGGGTTCGAGGCGCTGGGTGCGACGGCGGGCTTTACCGCCAGCACCTATCCGACGGACCAGTATATCGCGTTCGTCCAGTCGAGCATCGCGGCGGGCACGACGCCTGCGATTTTCACATGGTGGACGGGTTCGGCGCTGGCCGATGTGGTGTCGTCGGGGGCGGTCGCTTCGGTCGATGATGTGTGGGATGCGGCGATTGCGTCGGGCGATCTGCCTGCGGGCGTGCGCGGGCTGTTCTCGGTCGATGGGACGGCCTATGCGGTGCCGATCAACGTGGCGCGCTGGATCGTTCTGTATAACAAGCAGATGTTTGCGGATAACGGCATCGCCGAGCCGACGAGCTGGGCCGAACTTGAGGCCGCTGCAGCCACGCTGAAGGCGGCGGGGATCACGCCGTTCGAGGCGACGGTGCAGGACGGCTGGCGCGGGTTCATCTGGTTTCAGGAATTCATGATCCGGACCAACCCCGATGCCTATAACAAGCTGCATACCGGCGAGTTGGCCTATGATTCCCCCGAAGTGCATGCCGCGTTTGATATGTGGGTCGACTGGGCATCGAAGGGGTATTTCACCGATCCCCGGTCCACGACCGAAGCCGCCGATTTCGCGGGCGGGTCTGCGGCCATGTATCTGATGGGCGAATGGGTCATCGGAAGCCTGGGCGAAAGCGGGATGGATATCGGCAACAATCTGGGCGCGTTCATCATGCCGAACGCGGACCCCGCGCTGCCGAGCCAGGTGATCGTCGAAGGCGGGCCGCTGTTGCTGTCGGCAAGCGCCGATGATGCGGCCAAGGCGGCCTATGCCTTTTTCGTGACGCAGGAAGGCGGGCAGGCCTGGGCCGATGCGCTGGGCCTGTTCAACGGCAACCCCAAGGTACCCGCCCCGAACGGGATCATCGACGAGATCACGGCGGACATGACGGCTAGCAACACCATCGCGCTGCAGCGCTGGTGGGAAGCCGTCCCGGCGGCAATCCAGGGGGATATGGTGGCGGAACTGTCGGCATTCGTGCTGAACCCGACGGCCGAGCAGGCGGATATCACCATCGCCAATCTGGACGCGATCAACAAGGAATACTGGGCTGACCAGTAAGACCTGAGACAAGCCGGGCGGTGGGGAGACCCGCCGCCCGGTTTATCCGTTGAAGGGCCAAGAGATGACCGCCAACATGAGTGCCGCCGATCTGGCGGCAATTGCGCCCGAACAGATGGGGCGGGCCGACCGGGCCG
>JBGSWJ010000123.1:0-10384 GCA_041752495.1 Rhodobacterales bacterium | reverse complement strand
GCCATCCCTACACCCAAGCACTCCTCCGCGCCGCCCCCCGCCCCGATCCTGCCCGCAAGGGTACCGAGGCCGCCGTGCGCGGTGAACCGCCCTCCCCGCTTGCGCCACCCAAAGGCTGCCATTTCCACACCCGTTGCCCCTTTGCGACCGACCTTTGCCGCACGACCGCCCCCCCGCCCGAAACCGTGGCCCCCGGCCATGTCGTGCGCTGCCATCACCACGCCCAGACCCTGATCCCGTCCTGAAAGGAGGCCCCGCCATGGCCCATGACCCGTACTACGAACTCGTCCCCGAACCCCGCGAACTGCCCTTTGACTCCAAGAAAACGGCCCTTCTCATCATCGACCTGCAATATCTCGACGCCCATCCTGACGGCTGGATGGGGCGGCTTTGCCGGGCGCAGGGGCGGCCTGACCTTCTGAACGAACGCTGGGAATTCATTGACGAAATCCTGCCCAACGTCCGCCGTCTGCAAGATGCCTGCCGCGCCGGGGGGATCGAACTGATCCATATCCGCGTGAAATACATGACGCGCGACTGCCGCGACGGGCAGCGTTCGCTCGCCAAGGATGAAAAGGCAATCTCGGCCAACCTGCGCGACGACGACTTCCTCGAACTGGTTGCGCCACAGGGCGACGAGCTTGTCATCAACAAGACAAGCGCGGGCACCTTCAACTCAACCGCTCTCGACCAGATCCTGCGGAACATGAAGATCGACCGCCTCCTCGTCACGGGAATCGTGACCGAGGGCTGCGTGGAATTGACCGCGCGGGATGCGGCAGACAGGGGGTTCTATGTGACGCTGGTCAAGGATGCGCTCGCCTCGTCGACGCGGGTGGCGCATTTCGACGCGCTGCAGCGGATGACGGATGGCGGGCTGATCAAGGCGCGCACGGTGGACGAGATCTGTGCGCAGATCAGTGCGGCAAGCCTTGTGATGGCCGACTGAGTGTTACGCTGCGGCAGGTGGGGCTAGCTGGGCAGGTCCTCGTTCCATGGAGGTCTGCATGTTCCCCTTCCTGTCGCAGCGAGGCAGTTGGCCGAAAGGGGCGGGTTTGCAAGTTTCCCGCTGCTGGGAATGAGACAAAGCCAGGGCCATTCGGTGAACGCGTCGGATCGTCCTTAGCCAAGAATGCGCGGCCGCGTTGATCATGCGGGCCGGGAACGATGGCCGGAAAGGAAGCATCGTGAGGATTTCGGAAATGAGTTGGCAGCAGGTCGAGGCCTATCTGGCGACAAACGACCTTGCCGTGTTGCCTTTGGGAAGTACCGAACAGCATGCGGGCTTGTCGCTGTCGGTTGATTCGATCCTGGCGGAACGTGTGGCGCTTGAAGCGGCCGAACCGCTGGACGTGCCTGTATTTCCAGTGTTGGCCTATGGGGTGACGCCGTATTTCCTGGCCTATCCGGGGTCGGTCAGCCTGCGTGTCGAAACCTATGTGAGGATTATACGGGATATTCTTGACAGCCTGCGGATGCAGGGGTTCCGGCGGATATTCATCGTGAACGGCCATGGCGGCAACGCCCCGGCGGGGAGTTTGGCGATTGAATGGATGGCCGATCATCCGGAGTGTTCGGTGAAGTTCCACAACTGGTGGAACGCGCCCAAGACATTGAAGGCGGTGCAGGAGACTGACCCCGTCGCCTCGCACGCCTCGTGGATGGAGAACTTTCCCTGGACGCGCTTGCAGGGGGCGGTACTGCCCAGCCAGCAAAAGCCGATGGTCGATCTTGATCGCATGCGCGCGCTGGGGCCCGCTGCGACGCGGGCATTACTGGGGGATGGCAATTTCGGCGGGTATTATGAACGGCCGGACGAGGAGATGCTGGCGATCTGGGATGTGGCCATTGCCGAGACGCGGGCACTGATAGAGGGGCCGTGGTCATGACTGCGCCGATCCTGATCTGGGGCGCCGGGGCGATTGGCGGGACGCTGGGCGCGGCCTTTGTGCGGGCGGGTCATGACGTCTGGTTCGTTGATAACGTCGCGGACCATGTCAATGCGATCAACGCGTCAGGCCTGAAGATTGCCGGGCCGATCTTTGAGGACGTCGTGAATGCGCCGGCCTTTCTGCCCGGGCAAGTCACGGGTGAACACGCGCTGATCTTTCTGTGCGTGAAGGCCCAACATACCGGCGCCGCCGTAGCAGAGCTTGCCCCGCATCTGGCGGCGGACGGGGTGGTGGTGTCGGCACAGAACGGGCTGAACGAGTTGATCATCGCCAATGAAGTAGGAGCAGAGCGGACAATCGGCTGCTTTGTCAATTTTGGTGCAGATTATCTGGAACCGGGGGTTGTGCATTATTCGGGCCACGGGGCCGTGGTGGTGGGCGAACTGGACGGAGCGCTGACGCCGCGCCTTGAGGCCTTGCATCGGCTGATGCAGGAGTTCGAGCCGGCTGCGGTGCTGACGCAGAACATCTGGGGCTATCTTTGGGGCAAGCTGGTCTATGGCGCCCTGCTGTTTGCCACTGCCGTGACTAATGACGGGATAGCCGATGTTCTGGCCAATCCCGATGTTCGGCCGGTGCTGACGCGGTTGGGGCAGGAAACAGGAGCCGTCGCTGCGGCAGAGGGGATCAGGACCGAGGCTTTTAACGGGTTTGACCCTGCTGCGTTCCGACCCGGGGCAACGCAGGCGCAGATTGATGCGTCGTTCAGCGACATGGTGGCGCATAACCGCAGATCGGCCAAGACGCATACGGGCATCTGGCGCGATCTGGCCGTGCGCAAGCGCAAGACCGAGGTTCTGGCGCAGTTGGGCCCCATCGTCGCGGCCGCTGAGAAACACGGGGTGTCGGTTCCGCTGACAGCGCGGCTGATTGGGCTGATCCAGGAGATCGAAGACGGCAAGCGCGTGCTGAGCATGGACAATCTGCGGGCGCTTGCGCTCGCCGGGGCGGAGAATGCCAGATGAACATCCTGTTTGAGGGGCAGACCGTACTGGTGACTGGCGCGGCGCATGGCTTTGGCCGCGCTATGGCGCAGGCTTTTGCGGACCGGGGGGCCCGAGTCTTTGCGCTTGACGTCAATCAAGAGGGGCTGGCCGAGACGCAACGGCTTTGCGGGCCGGTTTGCGAGACGGCTGTCGTTGACGTAGGGGATCGCGACGCGGTGCTGGCCACGGTTCGTGCGATTGCGGCGGAGGCGGGCAGGATCGATGTGCTGGTCAACAATGCCGGCGGTGTACGCGGGCAGAAGGGGCGGCCTCTAGAGGAGGTTTCGGCCTCGGACTGGCAGGACATTTTGGACGTCAACCTGTCTGGCGCGTTCTTTATGGCGCAGGCCGTTGCGCCGGTGATGAAACGGCAGGGTCGCGGCAGGATCATCAACATCTCATCCGGTGCGGGGCGCACGATCAGCCTGACGGGGATACAGGCCTATGCCAGCGCCAAAGCGGGGCAGATCGGTTTGACCCGGCAACAGGCACATGAGCTTGGGCCGTTCGGAATCACGGTCAACTGCGTTGCGCCGGGATTTGTCCGTTCCAACCCGACGACGGAAAGGCAATGGGAGGCGATGGGGACCGAGGGGCAGGCCGCCCTGATCAACCAAATCGCGATGCGCAGATTGGGCAGTCCCGAAGATATCGCCCATGCGGTGATGTTCTTTGCCTCGGATTTTGCCGGTTGGGTTACCGGAGAGATCCTGGGTGTCGATGGAGGGAAATGAGCGCCATGCGGACGTCGCTGGCTTTGCGTGAGTAGCGGCCAGTGCTCTTCTCGGGCCGACCGCAAAGAGGCGTGACGTGGGGCAGAGCGCGGTCATGGTCGCAACGGGCGAGAATGGCTTTGCCTGTCGACCGGTGGAAATAATTCTTGAAAGCGAAGAGGAGTCCGGTAAAGGTTTTCTCACTGGGAAAAGCTTTACCCTTGGGGGATTCGGGAATGCGACGACCAGTTTCCGATGAGGCCCGGACGACGATCCATGATGTTGCCGCCCGTGCCGGTGTGAGCATCGCCACGGTGTCGAAGGCCCTGAACGGGAACGGCCGCATGATGGCTGAAACCCGGCGCAGGGTGCTGGAAGCGGCGCAGGCGCTGAATTTCCGGCCGAATGCCCTGGCCCGGGGTCTGCATAGCAAGCGCAGCTTTGCGGTCGGGCTTTTGACAGATGACGTCTATGGGCGGTTCGCCTTGCCGGTCATGGCGGGAGTGTCTGAGGGGCTGATCGACCATGGTGTGTCGGTGTTTCTGTGCACCGTGGAAGACAACCACGACCATGCGCAGAGCCATCTTGATGCCATGCTGGAAAAGCAGGTCGACGGGATCATCGTGACGGGAAAGCGGGTGGACAAGCTTTTGCCGGTCGATGTGCAGGGCCTGCCGGTGCCCGTCGTTCATGTGATGTCGGATGGTCCGGCGGATCAAGTCAGTTTTCGCCCGGACGAGGCGCAGGGCGCTGCACTGGCTGTGCGTCACCTGATCGCGGGGGGGCGCCGACGCATTGCACATGTGACCGGGCCAGAGCGTTTCCGGGTGGCGCGGGAACGGGCATCGACATGGCAACAGACCCTGGAGGAAGCCGGGCTCCCTGCCCCGCAGCCCGGGCCGATGTTCGGTCGCTGGTCAGAGGCCTGGGGGCATGAGGCCGTGGCCACCCTTTGGTCCCTGCCCTTGCCGCACCCGGACGCACTGTTCTGCGGCAATGATCAGATCGCGCGCGGGGTCATTGATTCATTGCGGGAAAGAGGGGTCAACGTTCCGGCAGATGTGGCCGTGGTGGGTTTCGACAACTGGGAGATTGTCGCCAACGAAACCCGGCCGCCGCTGTCCAGCGTGGATATGAACCTGAGAGAAATGGGGCGTCAGGCAGGTCTGACCCTTTTGGCTATGATCAACGGTGAGGAGGTTGCACCGGGGATCAAGGCGCTGCCCTGCACATTGCGGGTGCGGCAATCAAGTGGCGGGCCCGCCGCAAGGGCTGATTGACGAAGGGGCGGATGGACCGTCCGGGAGGAGAGGAAAGATGCTGAGGACACTGACACGGGTGTCGGCGCTTGCGCTGACGGTTGGGATGGGCACGGCTGCCGCCGCGCAGGACACTCTGACGATGTGGGCGCGGACCGACGTGCAGAACTTTCTGCCGCAGGTCGTCGAGGCCTTCAACGCGAGTCATACGACGCAGGTCGAAGTGCAGTTCATCCCGCCGGGAGAGCTTGTTCAGAAGTTCGCCACAGCGGCTGCGGGCGGGTCTGCGCCCGACATGCTCTCGCTTGACCTGATCTATACGCCGGCGTTTGCGGCGGCAGGCCAGCTTGCCGACCTGACCGATATCGCCAAGGCACTGCCCTATTTCGATCAGCTCTCACCGGCGCATATCCAGGCCGGGACCTATGACGGCCGTATCTATGGCGTGCCATTCTCGGCTGACAGTTCGGTGCTTTTGTGGAACAAGGACCTGTATGCCAAGGCCGGGCTCGATCCCGAAGTGGGCCCCGGCAACTGGGCGCAGATTGAGGAGCAGGCCAAGGCTGTCCGCGCTCTGGGCGGCGATACCTATGGCTACTACTTCTCGGGTGCCTGTGCGGGCTGCAACGCCTTCACCTTCCTGCCCTACATCTGGTCGCAGGGGGCTGACATCGTCTCGGCTGACGGCATGACCGCCACGCTCGACACGCCCGAAGTGCGCGGTGCCGTCGATATTTACCGCCGCCTGATCGCTGCCGACGCCGTGCCGCCAAGTGCGGAAACGGATACGGGGTCGAGCTTCTTCTCTGCCTTCGCAGGCGGGAACATCGGGATTGCAACCTCGGGTGCATTCGCCATCGGGATCCTGAATACCCAGTACGCCGACATGAACTATGGCGTGACTTATATTCCCGGACCGGATGGCCAGCCGTCTTCGTTCGGGGGCGGTGACAACTTTGTCGTCACGGCCGGGATGGAAGACATGACGGCAGTGGGTGAGTTCATCGACTTCATCTATTCGCCTGAAATGCAGAAGCTGATGGCCGAGTTCGGCAGCCTTCCGGTACGCGGTGACGTGGCCGCACAGGCACTCGAAGGGCTGGATGCGCGTTACGGCGTGGCGACCGATGCGATGGCCAAGGGCCGGACACCGTCGACCGTCGTCTATAACGACATCTACAACTCGGCGACGGGGCCGTGGCTGCAGTTCCTGCAGGAATCGTTCTACGGCGATGACGTCGATGGTTCGATCCTGGTCGCTCAGGAAACCATGCAGTCGATCCTCGACGGCGTGCAGTAAGCGTCCGACAAATGGTGGCGGGCCTTGTGCCCGCCCCCTCTCTCACCCTGACCGATCCTGAACGGGAAAACCGCCGATGTCGCAGGCCGCCCCTGCCGTAAAAAGCCGTCGCCGTATGGGCAGCCAGCGCCGCCGCGAAATGGCCGGGTTGCTGTTCGTCCTGCCGGCAATGGCGCTCGTCCTTGTCTTCTTCCTGATCCCCTTGTGCATGACGGTGTGGATGTCCTTCCACAACTGGCCCCTGATGGGCGCGCCACGGTGGACCGGTCTCGACAACTATGCAGCGATGCTCAAGGACCGCCGGTTCTGGGGCGCGATGGAGTTCACCATCTGGTATTCCATCGTGGCCACCATCGCGATCTTCGGCGTGGCCTTTCCGCTCGCCCTTTTCGTGGAACGCCCGGGCCGGGCCACGGCAATCTACCGCACTGCATTCTTCCTGCCTGTTGTCGTGGGCTTCGGTTCGGCAAGTCTTCTCTGGGCCTGGTTCATGAACGTGGATTCGGGCCTGTTCTCGCCCGCCGCCGTGGCCATGGGCCTGACCGATGAACCCGTGAACCTGATGGCCACGACGGACGGCGTCTTCTGGTCGATCATGGTTCTGGTCGTCTGGAAAACCGCCGGGTTCAGCATGATCCTTCTGATGACCGGCCTGCAATCCGTGCCCCATGATATTATTGAGGCCGCCCATATCGATGGCGCGAACCGGTTCCAGCGGTTCTGGCGGATCAAGCTGCAGCTGATGCGGAGGACTCTGGCACTTGCCCTGATCCTGTCGGTGGCGGGGTCGATGCTGGCCTTTGACCAGTTCTACATCATTTCGAACGGTGGCCCGCGCAACAGCACGCTCACGGCGGTCTACTGGATCTTCTCGCAGTCCTTCGTGTCGTTCAAGCTGGGCTACGGTGCGGCATTGTCGATGGTGCTCCTTGTCATCCTTGTCATCATCTCGATCGCGCAACTCTGGCTTCTGCGCAGCCCGACGGGGGATGCGAAATGAGCTCACGCGTGAACCCGCTCGGGCGGGCCGCCTATCACATGATCGGGACGGTGCTGGCGCTGACCTTCATCGCGCCGCTTGCCTGGGCTTTCCTGTCAAGCCTCAAACCCGCAGCCGAGGCCCGCCAGCCCCCCCTGCCCCCCTGGCCCACCGGGTCCGTGACGGTTGAAAACTATGTGGCGCTGGACGGCTATGGCGTGGGGTTTTGGAGCCATGCCAGCAACAGCGTAATCGTCTCGGTCGGGACGGTCGTCTTGACCGTCATCATCAGCGTTCTGGGCGGCTATGGATTTTCCCGCTTCCGCTTTCCGTTCAAAAGCGTGTTCTTCATCATGGTCATCTCGACGATCATGATCCCGTTTCAATCCATCTTGACGCCGCTGTTCCTGATCCTTTCCAAGGCGGGTCTGCAGAACAGCCTTTTCGGGCTGATTCTGATCTATGTGACGCTGCAGCTGCCGTTCTCGATCTTCATGATGCGAAATGCCTTTGATGCCGTGCCGATCGAGATTGAAGAGGCGGCCCGCGTCGACGGGGCCTCAGTCTTTACAGTACTTTCCCGTGTCATGCTCCCACTGGTGGCACCGGGGATCGTGACTGTGGCCATCTTTGCCTTCCTAGCGGCTTGGAACGAGTTTCTTGCCGCCCTCATCTTTCTGACCGATCAGGACAAATACACCCTTCCCGTGCTGATCGTGGCGGTCCGGTCGGGCCGTTACGGCTCGGTCGACTGGGGTGCCGTGCAGTCGGGCGTCACGGTGATGATGATCCCCTGCGTGATCCTGTTCCTGCTGCTGCAACGCTACTACGTCCGTGGCCTTACGGCCGGGGCGGTCAAATGAAATCCGAGGAGATACCCATGTCCGGCACCCGCACCGACAGTTTTCGTCCGCCTTCGATCGCAGATATTGACCTTGGTGGTTTCTGGGGCGAACGGATTGACGCGGTTTCGTCCAAGACCGTCCGGATTCTGTATGACCGTTGCGTCAACGCCGGGATGATGGACCAGATCGATCCGGCCCGCCCGGTGCCGGAACTGCGCCTTCCCTTCATGATAAAGGATGGCTTTACCGCGAGCACAGTCACCACCCAGATGTTCTGGGACAGCGACGTGGCCAAGGTGATCGAGGCCGCAGCCTATGCCGTCTACCGCCAGCGCGACCCCTCGCTTGAGGCCGATATCGACGCGCTCATCGACATGTTTGCGCGGTTGCAGCAGCCCGACGGCTATTGCAACAGCTGGTACATCCGGATGCAGCCCGGCCGCCGCTGGACCAACCTGCGAGATTGCCATGAGCTTTACTGCGCGGGCCATCTGATCGAAGCGGCAGTTGCCTGGGCGCAGGCGACGGGCAAGCGGACGCTTCTGGATGTGATGTGCCGCTATGTCGACCACATCGCCGGCGTGTTTGGCCCCTGTGAGGGGCAGTTGCCCGGGTATTGCGGACATGAAGAAATCGAACTGGCGCTGGTCCGCCTGAGCCGCGAGACGGGGCGGCAGGATTATATGGACCTTGCCAAGTTCTTTATCGACGCGCGTGGCACCCAACCCCATTACTTTGACGAAGAAGCGCGGCGGGACGGGCGTAATCCCAAGTCCTTCCACTTCAAGACTTATGAATACAACCAGTCCCACCTGCCCGTTCGGGAACAGAAGACTGTCGTGGGCCACGCGGTGCGGGCCATGTATCTTTACTCGGGCATGGCCGATATCGCCGCCGAATATGGCGATGACAGCCTGACGGGTGCGCTGGAAATCCTGTGGGACGACCTGTGCGGACGGCAGATGTACCTGACGGGCGGCATCGGGCCTGCGGCGTCGAATGAAGGGTTCACCGCCGCCTATGACCTGCCCAATGACACGGCCTATGCGGAGACCTGCGCCTCGATCGGGCTGGCATTCTGGGCCTCGCGGATGCTCGGGCGCGGGCCAGACCGGCGGTTTGGCGATATCATGGAGCGCGCGATCTATAACGGTGCGCTGGCCGGGCTGTCGCAGGACGGGACGACGTTCTTCTATGAGAACCCGCTTGAAAGCCATGGGAATCATCATCGTTGGGTCTGGCACCATTGCCCCTGCTGTCCGCCGAACATCGCGCGGATGATCGGGTCCATCGGGCGGTATATGTACGGCGTGGCTGAGAGTGCGGTGGCGGTTCATCTGTATGGCGAAAGCACGGCCCGGCTGAAGGTTGCGGGTGCGGCGCTGACACTGTCACAGAAGGGCGATTACCCCTGGGACGAAACCGTTTCGCTGACCCTGACGCTTGACCGCCCGGCGCGGTTCACGCTGCACCTGCGGGTGCCGGAATGGGCGACGCTGCCGGGGCTTAGGGTGAACGGGCAAAATGCGGATGCCACACCCGATGGGGTGACCGGGTATCTTTCGATCACCCGCGACTGGGCAGATGGCGACAGCGTTACCCTTGACCTCCCGATGGCCGCGCGGCTGATCCATCCTCACCCGCGTATCCGCGCCGATACCGGGCGGCTTGCCGTGATGCGCGGCCCGCTTGTCTATTGCGCGGAAGGGGCAGACAACGGGGCCGATCTTGACATGATGACGATCGGCACGACACCGCCAGTGGCAAGCACTGCGCGGATGACGGAACTGGGCGGTGCGGTCGCGCTTGATCTGCCGGTGGGCGTCGAGGCCGATGCGGCCTGGGGCAAGGCGATCTATGCCACAAAGCCGCCAAAGGCCGAAACGGCCGTACGCCGCTTAATCCCCTATCACCTGTGGGACAACCGCGCCCCGGGTGAAATGTTGGTCTGGGTCCGCAGGGCGGCTGACGCATGACACAAGCCTTTCATTCGATGATTGAACTGCGGGCCGTGCGCAAGAGTTTTGGCGCACTTGACGTGGTGCATGGAGTCGACCTTGCCATCGACAAGGGCGAGTTCGTGGTTTTTGTCGGCCCGTCTGGCTGTGGCAAGTCCACGTTGCTGCGGATGATTGCCGGGCTTGAAGATGTGTCGGAGGGAGAAATCTGGATCGACGGGCGCGACGTGACGGATGACGACCCGTCGCGGCGCGGGATTGCCATGGTGTTCCAGAGCTATGCGCTTTACCCGCATATGAGCGTCAAGGACAATCTTGGGTTTGGCCTGAAACTGGCCCGCACACCGGCCGAGGAGCGCGAGACGCGCATCGCCCGGGCGGCCCGGATGCTG
>JBGSWJ010000122.1:0-5256 GCA_041752495.1 Rhodobacterales bacterium | reverse complement strand
CGCGCTCTCGCGGTCGAGCCCGAGGTGCTCCTCATGGACGAACCCTTTGCCGCGCTCGACGCCATGACACGCGAAACCCTGCGACAGGGCCTCATGCAGATGTGGTCCGACCGCAAGATGGCCGTGGTCTTTGTCACTCATGACATCGACGAAGCGATCCTCCTGTCCCAACGCATCGTCCTTCTCCGCCCGCGCCCCGGCCGGATCGACAGCATCATCGACGTGGACCTGCCTGCTCCCCGATGGCAAAACGATCCCCGCGGCCTCCCGGCCTTTGGCGCGCTCCGGCGGCAGCTTTGGGACCGCATCCACGACATGGCCCGCGAAGGCGCCGCCCTCGAAGAACTCGCCGGCGTTTTCGGTGCCGCCGGTCCCAAAGGGGCATAACCTCTTCCTATTGCAGCTATAATTCCGGCTCTGGCTATTCAGCCGATCCGCGCGGCCCTATTGTCGGTCGCAACGATCACCGCAACCAACGGTGACGGGAGGAGCAAGCCAATGGACGGGTCCGGAGCCAAGAGACTGGCCCAGATAGATATTGCCTCGTGGTCGGAAACGGCCGCTGCCCATCTTCTGGAACGCGCCGGATTTGGCGGCACTCCGGCCGATATCCGGCGTCTGACCGCCATGACCCCCGCCGAAGCCGTCGATCATCTGCTCACGGGCGCAGCCGACGACGATCTCCCGCCATTCGAGGAATCGGGCTTCTGGGACCCATCTCTCACCCATTTCCCGCCCAGCCGTCCCGCGGCCACCGAACTGGCCGAACGCACCGGCACAGCCATGGGCGTCAACGTCAAACCGGGTGGCAACCGCCCGCTTCAGCCGGTCACCAACCGTTTCTTCTACTGGCTCCGCGCCACCACGCTGGAAACCCGGCGGCTATCCTTCTGGTGGCTCGGCCGGATGCTCCTGACCCGCCACCCCTTGCGCGAAAAGATGGCGCTCTTCTGGCACGGCCATTTCGCCACGAGCGAAGAAAAGCTGCGCGACTACCGCAAGATCCGCCAGCAGATCGACCTCCTCCGCCAGGATGGCCTGGGCAGTTTCCGCGATCTCCTCACTGCCGTTTCCAAAGACGCCGCAATGCTCGTCTTTCTCGACGCCGCGCAGAACGTCAAAGGCGCCCCGAACGAAAACTTCGGCCGCGAGGTCATGGAACTTTTCACCATGGGCGTGGGCCAATACTCTGAACAGGATATCCGCGAAGCCGCCCGCGCCTTCACCGGCTGGACGAACGACGATCTGGCCTTCCGTTTCGACGCGGCAAAGCATGACGAAGGTGAAAAGCAATTCCTCGGTCGCACCGGTAATTTCGACGGCGACGATATCCTGCGCATCATCCTCGAACAGGACCAGACCGCCATCTATGTCGCGTCCAAGATCTGGCGCTTCTTCGCCAGCACCGACATCACGGCAGACCTTGCCCGCGAACTGGGCGCGCTGCTGCACGACTGCGATTACCAGATCACCCCATTCCTGCGCGCCCTGTTCCTGTCCCGGGCCTTCCACAGCAGGGCCGTCATGGGCACCCACATCAAATCGCCCGTCGAACTGATCGTCTCCACCTATCGCAAGCTCGGCCTTGGCACGATGCCCGGCGTCCCCGATCCCCATACCGTGGGCCAGACCCTGGGCCAGGTCCTCCTCTACCCGCCCACCGTCGCCGGCTGGGGCGAAGGGCGGGCCTGGATCACCCCCGGCCTGCTCTTTGAACGCGGCAACTTTGCCCGTGACGTGATGTTCCCCGACATGATCGGCTTCACCGACCCCAACCTCGATCCCGGCGGCGAAGTGCAGCGCGTGAACCGCAACATCAACGCCGGCATGGAAATCACCGCCGCCACGCTCGAAGAAGGCGCCGCCCCCAGTTCCGCCGCCGGCATTCAGGAGGCGTTCAACACCCGCTACGCCAGCCTGATGGGCTGGCAAGAGGCGATGCGGAAACTGAAACCGATCCCCCGCGCCCCCGCCCAGTTCAGCCTTTCCGCCATGATGGCCGAGGACGGCGCAACGACAGCCGCCCAAGCCGTCGACGCAATCGCACGGCGGCTCCTGCAGGTGCCGCTCGACCCGCCGGCCCGCGAAGCTCTGATCGCAATGCTCACCGACGAATGGGGCACCGACAGCGTGGCCCTCGCCGAAAGCTACATGGAATTCGGGCTGCGTCTGGCCGCGCATGGCATCATGTGCGCCCCGCAGTATCAACTGGCCTGACGGACCGGGCAGAAGGACGGCACATGGCACGCACACCGAAACTGACAGGCACCGAACGCGACGGGCTGATTGCGGCAGGCTACGGCGGCATGGTCCTCGAAGGGGCAGGGGGTATCGCCGCCTCTCCGGTCTGGTCCAAGGTGACGGGGCAGGCCGCAGGTGACCGCATCCTTGTCATTATTGAACTCTCGGGCGGCAATGACGGGCTCAATACCGTCATCCCCCACGCTGACGACGCCTACTATCAGGCCCGGCCCCGCCTTGGCATCCGTGAACCGAACCTGCTGCACATTGATGACCATTTCGGTTTCCAGCGGACAATGACCGGCTTTGAAAAGCTGTGGAAAGACGGCGAAATGGCCATCGTCCACGGCGTGGGCTATGACCAGCCGTCCTTCTCGCATTTCTCCTCCATGGCCTTCTGGCAAACCGGCGCGCCCAACAGCGGCGAGGCGCACGGCTGGCTCGGGCGTCTGGCCGATGCGATCGATCCGCTTGGCCACAACCCGAACCTGCTCATCAACATTGACGATCACCAATCCCTCGCCGTGACAGCGATGAACCACGTCCCGCTCGTCTTTGACGATCCAGACCGCTTCACCCGCCGCAGCTTTGCAGCCCAATCCGGGGTCATGGCAGCAGTGGATGCCGGGCACGACGCCCCGCACAATCCTGCACTGGCCTACCTGAACGGCATCGCAGCGAGCGCCAGCCGTTCCGAACGTCTCGTCCGCGATGCCTGGGCCAACTACCAGACGCCGGTCGACTATGGTCTTGTGAACTGGGGCCTTGAACGTGTCGCGGCCCTCATCGCCGCCGATTTCCCGACCCGCGTCTATTACGTTCCATACCGTCACAACGCCTTTGACACCCATGTCTATCAGGGCGATATCCACGCACGCCTCTGGTCCTACACCTCCGACCATATCGCCGCATTCCTTCGCGACATGGATCGCCTCGGGCGGGCCGATGATGTGGTCGTGATGGCCTTCTCCGAATTCGGCCGCCGCGTCGCCGAAAACACCAGCCTCGGCACCGACCACGGCACGGCAGGCCCCGCTTTCATTCTGGGCAAGGGCGTACGCGGCGGCCATTTCGGCGGCGTCCCCAGCCTGACCGACCTTGACGACGGCAACTTGAAATACACCACCGATTTCCGCCGCATCTATTCCACCCTGATCCAGGGCTGGATGGGTCACGACGGCACTGCCGCAATCCTGAAGGACAACTTCGCACCGCTGCCGGTCTTTGACCGCGCCGCCTGAACTTGGAAGGACAAGAAAAGATGACGAAAGCGTTCCTGCTGCACCGCCTTGCGGTCACGACCGCAGCCCTGGCCGTCTCGGCCGGCATGGCCCTCGCCCAGACCGACGACATTGTCGATCTGAGCGTCGCTCTCGCCGTCGATGACGCCGGGTTCAACGTGACCACATCCTCGGTCTTCCGGCTGGCGCAGGATCTGGGCTTCTTTGAAAAGCATGGCGTCAACGTGACCTATGTCGCTCTCGACGGCACGCCGCAGGCCGTCTCGGCCCTTCTGGCCGGAGATGTAGATGCCGCCGACATCGCCCTCGACGCCGCGATCCGGCTCACTGCCACGGGCGATCTCGCGCTCAAGGGGATCGTGGCCACCGGCACCGGCAGCCCCTTCCTCATCGCTACCAAGGACGACATCACCAGCATCGCCGAACTGGCCGGCCGCAGCTATGCCATCGCCGACTACGGCAGTCTTGACCATTCGCTGACCCAGGCCGTCCTGCGCGGCCTTGGCGTCGATCCGGCAAGCCCGGCCTATGTCCCCATCGGTGCCCCCGCCGTCCGCGTGCAGGCGCTGGCCGCAGGCCAGGTGGATGCGACGACCGTCTCCTTCGGCACGTACGGTTCAATCGAAGGGACCGAAGGCATCCATGTCCTCGTTCCCTCCGAAGAATTCTCTGATTTCGCCCCCGCCCTGACCAAATTCGTAGCTGTCCGGGCCGATACGGTCGAAGAAAACCGCGAAGCGCTGCAACGCTTTACCGAGGCCCTGATCGACACCTCGCGCGAAATGGCCGCTCATCCTGAAATCTGGGTCGAAGCCGCCGCCACCGCCCGCACCGACATTCCCCGCCCCAGCATCGAACGGACCGCCGGGTTCCTTGGCAACCGCTGGTGCGTCAACGGCTGCATCGATCCCACCGAAATTGATGCCTCGGTCGCTTTCGTCTATGCAAACCCGGACTTCGCCGAAGTGCCGCCCATGACCGCCGCCGATCTCGTGGACCTCAGCTTCACGACCAAGGCACTTGAAACCCTGGGGGTGGACACGTCCGAAGGCTTCGACGCCCGTCAATAGGCCCTGCCAAGAGGGCCAGCATATCGGGTCATCGCAAAACCCGATACGCAACATCGCCCCTGCTGATGCCGGAACCTGCTTCAGTTGCCACAGGCGAAACAGGGGGCGGCGATGGGCAAAGGCGAAGTGGTATCCATCCCCGAGGCAGAGAACATCCGCCCGCGCGACTCCGGCGAAGTCACCCTGCGCAAGCTTCAGGGCTTCTGGGCCGTGGCCCATGCGGGCTCGCTCACTCGCGCGGCCCGTCTCATGGGTGTCACCCAACCCTCCCTCAGCCAGCAAATGGCAGGGTTCGAGGCGCTTGTCGGCAGCCCCGTCTTTGACCGCCGCGCCAATGTCATGCACTTGACCGAAGCCGGGCGCCGCCTTCTGGATCGCGCCGAACCAGTGCTCCGCGCGCTCAGGGATTTCGAGGCTGAACTTGGCGCGCTGCAAGGCGCCCCCCGCACCACGCTCCGCATCGCGGGGATCGGGTCCGCCATCACCATGCTCGTCCCGGGCGCGGCGGCCATGCTCGCCCAGACTGGGGCACGGCCCGAATACGATCTGGTCGATGCAGCCCCCTCTGACGTGATCGAACTGCTGAATGTCCGGCGCGCCGATCTGGGCCTGATCGCCGCCAACTCGCTCGCCGAAAACGCCAAGGGCTTCAGGGAAGTGGCCATCCTCTCGGACCAGCATTTCCTGATCGTGCCTCAGGCGCT
>JBGSWJ010000121.1:0-3904 GCA_041752495.1 Rhodobacterales bacterium | reverse complement strand
CGTAGGGGCCGGGGTGACGGGCGATCTGGCCGCAGGGGCTGCGGCGCTTGTGCCCGAGGACCGGCAGTTTCTGCCCGATCCCCATGCCGCCGCGCTGGCGGATCAGCGGTTCAGGGTCTGGAAAGAGCTTTATGCGCAGATCAGGCCGATCAATGCGCGGTTGGGATAACTCACATCAGAAGAAGTGGCCTTGTGCAGGTCCAGCCTCGCCAGAAAGCCATGACAACTGTTACACTTGTGGTTGAAACAGTCGCCCGCGCCGTGCTGTCGCACCCTGGCTGACAGTTGCAGGGAATGGCCTAAGTCTGGCGAGACAAACAACGACGCCTTGGAGGCACCATGGACACGCTTCTCCTGTCCCGGATTCAGTTCGCAGCGAACATCTCGTTCCATATCCTTTTTCCGACCATCACCATCGCGCTGGGCTGGGTCCTTCTGTACTTCAAGGTGGCCTTCACATGGACCAAGGACGACCGCTGGATGGAGGCCTACCGGTTCTGGGTCAAGATCTTTGCCCTGTCCTTTGCGATGGGGGTCGTGTCGGGGATCACCATGTCGTTCCAGTTCGGGACGAACTGGCCTGGGTTCATGGAGACGGTGGGAAATATCGCCGGCCCGCTTTTGGCGTATGAGGTGCTGACGGCCTTTTTCCTTGAGGCGGTGTTCCTGGGGATCATGCTGTTCGGGGCGGGCCGGGTGCCGAACTGGGCGCATACGGGTGCGACGTTTCTTGTCGCGTTCGGAACGACCATGTCGGCCTTCTGGATCATCGTGCTGAACAGCTGGATGCATACGCCGCAGGGGTTTGAAATGCGCGATGGCGTGGCCCATGCGACGGACTGGTTGGCGATCGTGTTCAACCCGTCCATGCCTTATCGGCTTACCCATATGATTCTGGCGAGCTTCCTGACGGTGAGTTTCCTGATCGCGGGGATTTCGGCCTATCGGTGGCTGATCGGCGGGCAGACGCGCGGGGTGCGGGTTGCGCTGAAATCGGCCGTGTTTGGCGCGGCGCTGCTGATCCCGGTGCAGATCTTTGTGGGCGACATGCATGGGCTGAACACGCTTGAGCATCAGCCGCAAAAGGTCGCGGCGATGGAGGCGAACTGGGAGACCGAGGGGAACGTGCCGCTGGTCCTGTTCGCGATCCCGGACGAAGAGACGCGGTCCAACCAGTTCGAGATTGCGATCCCCAACGGCGCGTCGCTGATCCTGCGGCACAAGGCCGACGGGGTTGTGCCGGGGCTGAACGATTTCGTGACGCCCGAGGGCGAGGTGCTGCATCCGCCCGTGGCGCCCGTGTTCTACGGCTTCCGCTTGATGGTGGGGATCGGGATGCTGATGCTGCTGGTGAGCTGGACGGTCGCCTTCACGATGCTGCGGCGCAAGCCGGGGGCAAAGGAACGGCGGGGCGTTGAAGGGCTGCCGCGCTGGATGCTCTATGGTCTTGTGGGCATGAGCTTTTCCGGCTGGGTCGCCACGCTGGCGGGCTGGTATGTGACCGAGATCGGGCGGCAGCCCTGGCTGGTGGACGGGGTGCTGACGACCAAGATGGCGGTGGCCGATGTGCCCGCGCCGATGGTCCTGTCGACGCTGATCGGCTACCTCGCGGTCTATGCGCTGCTGATCGTGGCCTACCTCGGGGCGATCTTCTACCTCGCCCGCAAGGCGTCAAAGGGTGGGACCGGGCCGGTCATGCCCGGGGCGCGGCTGGATGGCATGGGGGTGGCCGCAGAATGATTGCGCAGATGTTTGCAGACCCGGCGGTCTGGCTGCCCTTTGTGTTTGCCTCTCTCATGGGGCTGTCGATCCTGATCTATGTGGTGCTGGACGGGTTCGACCTTGGGGTCGGGGTGCTGTTCCCCTTTGCGACCGATGCTGAAAAGGACCGGATGGTCGCGGCCATCGGGCCGTTCTGGGATGCCAATGAAACGTGGCTCGTGCTGGCGGTGGGGCTGCTGCTGGTGGCGTTTCCGCAGGCGCATGGGGATATCCTGACGGCGCTTTATCTGCCGGTGGCGGTGATGCTGATCGGGCTGATCCTGCGCGGCGTGGCCTTCGAATTCCGCGCCAAGGCGGCGGCGCGGTGGAAGAAGACGTGGAACCACGCCTTCTTTGCCGGGTCGCTGATGACCTCGCTGTCGCAGGGGTTCATGCTGGGCCTTTATATCATGGGGCTGGAATGGACGCTGCCGCATGTGGCCTTTGCCCTGCTGACGGCGGTGTTTCTGACGGTGGGGTATTCCTTCATCGGGGCGACGTGGATCATCCACAAGACGGATGGGGTGCTGCAACTGGCGGCGCTGCAATGGGCCAAGGGCGGAATCTGGGGGCTCGTGCTCGGCATCGGGGCGATTTCGCTGGCGACGCCTTTGGTCAGCCCGCGCATCTTTGACAAGTGGTTCAGCTGGCCCGAGGCGCTGTGGCTGGCCCCTCTGCCGATCGCCTCGGGGCTGATCGTGCTGGGGCTGTGGTCGCTGTTGCGAAAGATGCCGTTTCCGGGCGACCGGCGGTCGTGGCTGCCCTTTGCGCTGGCAACGTCGCTCTGGACGCTGGCCTTTGGCGGGATGGCTTACAGTTTCTATCCCTACGTGGTGCCGAACAAGCTCACGATCTACGAGGCGGCATCGGCCCCGGAAAGCCTGATGATCATCCTTTATGGGACGCTGATCGTGCTGCCCACGATCCTGGCCTATACGGTGCTGGCCTATACGGTGTTCCGGGGGAAGGCGACGGAACTGTCGTATGAGTGAGGGCGGTGAGGTGCGCTGAAGCGCACCCTACGCTGTGAGACGGGCGTCCGGTTTCCCGGACGCCGCGATGATCAGGGGCAGGCGCGGCCTTCGCAGCGGGTGACGGCGCCGGTCATCGGGTCGATCTTGAATTCGGCCCGCGAACCGATGCTGGCGCGGGTTTCAACGTCCCAAAGGCGGTCGTCAAAGTCCATTTCGGTGATGACCCCGGCATTCAGCGCCTCGACCGAGGCTGCAATCTGCGAGGCTGGGAGTGCCCCGGTGGGAGGCAGGGTCCAGACGGCTTCGGTCTCGGACCGGATGACGGCGCCAGTATTGGGGTTGATCACATCCTCGCGGCAGATCCGGCTGCGGCCTTCGCAGGATACGACTTCCCACGAGCGGAGATGGGCGTCGGCACTGTAGACGGTGCGGGTGCCGTCGGCTTCGACCATGCGCAGGATGTCGGAGAGGGGCATGGTGCCGCCGGTGGCGGATTGTGCCATTGCTGCGGTGGATGAAAGGGCCAGAACGGCGGCGGCCAGAGCGGTGACGAGGCGGGTGGAGTGCATTCACGGGTCCTTTGATTGGTTCACAGGTGAGTGAACGGCAACCTAGGGGCGAAATTGCGTTTTGGAAGGCCGGGTGAAGGATTTCTACGGGCCGTGGAAGGTACGCTGAAGCGCACCCTACGGAGGGTGGGACGGACCTGCAGTAGTGTCAGGGGCAGAGGGGGCCGGTGCAGCCGGTGACGCCTGCGGTGAAGGGGTTGACGGCAAAGACCGTGTTGACGCCGCCCTGAACCACAGTGACGTTCCATCGGTTGTTGTTGAAGAACATGGACGAGACGGCGCCGGACGACAGGGCCTGAACATTGGCTGCGACGGCCGAGGCGGGTTGGGCACCTGCGGGCGGCAGGAAACCAACGGCGGTGTTGCGTGATCCGAGCACCGTCCCGGACCTTTGGTCGACGAGGAGCAACTGGCAGACGAGGCTGGCCTGTGGACAGGAATAAATCTGCCAGCCATTGGCGGTGTACTGCGCGCCGACCACGACCTGTGTGCCGCCGGCTTCGATCCCGGCAAGGAGGCGCGGGAAGGGGATCAGCGACTGGGCGGCGGCGGGCAGGGCAAGGCAGGCAAGGACGAGGGCGGCAACAAGGCGGCGCATGG
>JBGSWJ010000120.1:0-5002 GCA_041752495.1 Rhodobacterales bacterium | reverse complement strand
GCACGCTCGCCACTACCTGCACCCCCGGCCCCTGGCATCTCGCGCGGATGCTCCAGGCCGCCGACGCCTTCCCCATGAACCTCGCCTTCGCGGGCAAGGGCAACGCATCGCTCCCTGCCGCGCTCGAAGAACAGGTCCTCGCCGGGGCCTGCTGCCTCAAACTGCACGAAGACTGGGGCACCACCCCGGCCGCTATCGACTGCTGCCTGTCGGTCGCCGACCAGATGGACGTGCAGGTGATGATCCACACCGACACGCTGAACGAATCGGGCTTTGTCGAAAACACCGTCGGCGCCATCAAGCGCCGCACCATCCATGCTTTCCACACCGAAGGCGCGGGCGGCGGCCACGCCCCCGACATCATCAAGATCTGCGGAGAGCCGAACGTCCTGCCCGCCTCTACCAACCCGACCCGGCCCTTTACCGTCAACACGGTGGACGAACATCTCGACATGCTGATGGTCTGCCACCACCTGTCCAAGTCGATCCCCGAAGACGTGGCTTTCGCCGAAAGCCGCATCCGGCGCGAAACGATCGCGGCAGAGGACATCCTGCACGACATGGGCGCCTTCAGCATCATCGCCTCTGATAGCCAGGCGATGGGCCGCGTGGGCGAAGTCATCATCCGCACCTGGCAGACCGCCCACAAGATGAAGGTCCAGCGCGGCCGTCTGGCCGAGGAAACGGGCGCGAATGACAACTTCCGCGTCCGCCGCTATGTCGCCAAATATACGATCAACCCCGCCATCGCCCACGGAATCGCCCACGAAACCGGCTCGGTCGAGGTGGGCAAGCGCGCCGATCTTGTCCTTTGGAACACCGCCTTTTTCGGGGTCAAGCCGGAAATGGTCCTGATCGGCGGCACCATCGTTGCGGCCCAGATGGGCGATCCCAACGCCTCCATCCCCACGCCTCAGCCGGTCTATACCCGTCCCATGTTCGGCGCCTTTGGCCGCTCGGTTGAACGCTCTGCCGTGACCTTCGTCAGCGCCGCAGCGCAGGCCGACGGGATCGGCAAACGGCTTGGCCTGCACAAGGATACAGTTGCCGTGACCAACACGCGTGGCATCGGCAAACGCGATCTCAAGCTGAACGACGCGCTGCCCCATGTCGAGGTGAACCCCGAAACCTACGAAGTCCGGGCCGATGGCGTTCTGCTGACCTGCGAACCGGCAGAATTCCTGCCGATGGCGCAGCGGTACTTCCTGTTCTGACGCTGCCCCGGCCTACCAGCTGAACCGCGCACCGACAAAGAACGCGTCCGCCGGATAATAGTCGGCTCCGTCCTGCTGGAACTCATAGGTCCGCCATGTCGCCCAAAGCTCGGTATTGGCGCGGTCGATGGTCTGGACGATGCTCACCGACGTCGAATTGCTCTCCGATCCGGCCCCGGCAATGTCGGTGCCCGAATAGGCATCCACGGCGAATGCGGTGGATCCCCAGGCGACAAGATCGGCCTGCCAGCCCAGCTTGACATAGCCATAACTGCCCATAGCCCCGGATTTGTCCTGAGAGCCGGAGGCGATGGTCAGGCTAAGCCCCGTGGGTTCGTGCAGGACCGATGCTGATCCGTCAAGGATCGTGGTCTCTGACCCTTTGACGGAATAGGCCGCCTGGGCCGCGATCTTGAAACTGTCGAAGCGACCTTCATACGTTGCCGCGACATCGTAAAGGATCTCTTCGCGGGTCGAGGCACTGTCCGACAAAAGGTTCTGCCCATAAGACGCCCGCGCCCCGAACCCGTTGAACAGCGGGGTGTCATAGCGAATGCGGACAGCGCGGGAAAGGCCGTCGTAGTTGGTAAAAGCGTTATCAATCGTGATGTCGGAAAGTGTTCCGTCCGACAGGCGCAGATACTGGCCACCTGCCGAATCCTGCACTTCCGAATAGGCAATCACCTTGGTGCCCGAAAGATCGACCTCGGCGGTATTGTTCGAAGCCATATCACCCTGACCAAGATAGAACACGCCAGCCCGCAGACTTGTGAACCGATTGTCAATATACCGTATGTTCTCGGTGGTCAGCTGGTAGGCAGAAGATGACGGCTTCGGGTCAAGGATGTTCGCCGTGTTGGTCGAGAAGGGGTCATACTGCAACTCGAACCGGCCCTGATAAGCCCAGTCGCGGCCAAGGGTCTGGTCATACGTCAGGCCAAAGCGGGTGTTCGCGTTGTAGTTGTCGATCAGGTTATAGGTCTCAGTCTCCTCCCCGTCGTTGAAGGTCAGAAAGCCCTTGTTGATCTGACCATAGAAACGGAACGTCCCCCCGCCGGCAAATGTCCATTCGACGGGCGGTATGCCTTCGGCCTGCGCCAGTGAACCCGTGACGGCAAGGATCACTGTGGCTGACGCAAGGCAGAGGAAACGGCAAACGGACATGGGCAAACCTGGACGGATATGGATGACAGGGGCGGCGCGTCTGGAATTGCGCCGGGAATCACCGGGCCAGTTCCGCAGAGCAGGGCCATGCGGGCAAGAGAATTTTTCTGAAACGCGCCAAAGCGGCGCAATCTGTGTCGAATATCCTTGGCCCTTGCAGATTGGGGATCGGACTCGCCAATCTTTGCGGGCGAAGGTCGCCCTGACTGACCTATGCTGCGCCAATACAGAGGAGAAGCAGATGCACGTCATTCACAGCCTGACTTTAGTAGCCTGCGTATCCGCCGGTCCCGCAATTGCGCTCCCCAACTGTCCGGCGGCAGAGGATATGGCGGGCGGAGTGCGCTTGACCTTTGCAGACGGTGCCGTGCAGGTTTATCGCGCCGGTCAAGACGGAACTGTCGTCATGGACGTTGTGGAAGCGGGGGGAGACAGTTTCCGACTGGAACTGGCGCATGGTTTTCATGTGTTGGATTATGTGGCCACGTCAGGTGGCAATCCCATAACGGGCAGCGAAGTGGCATATGACTATGGAATGCCGGTTGCCGAACTGCCGGTTCCCGCCCCGGGCGCTCGATGGGACCTCACCGCCAAGGTAACAGACAATTTCGGCACCCGGACGGAGCGGATTCTGGAGGTTTGGGGTGACCCACAGCGTCTGGCAATCGGGGACTGCACCTATGACGTCATGGACGTGGCGGTGGCCTATGGCGCCGAGACCGCCAACATCGATCAGGCGCGGTATCTGCCCGAACTCAAACTGCTTTTTGTCCTCAACGATGCGACGACAGGGCAGCCGACCGTGCCAACCGAAATCTCCGTGCTGACAGATTAGGTCGGTGGGCTGGACTTTCGGCTGTCTGAAAAGCCCGCCTCGACAAAGACTATGCTTGGTTCGGATTGCAAACCGGCGATATGCTGCCCCCGCCGGGCCAAAGTTATCTTTTGATGGGTGACTGGCGTTTGATTGAGAGCAGGAACCGCCATGTTTGGAACCAAGACGATTTCCGTGATCACAATGCTTTGCGCAGCGCCGGTGCTGGCGCAGACCGATTGCCCGACAAGAGACGCGATGGAGCGCGGTGTCCGGCTGACATTTCCCGACGGCCTTGCCGAAATTTATCGCGACGGGGGCGACAGTCTTGTCACCGTCGATGCGCCGACCTACCGCATGGAACTCGGGCAGGGGACGCATCTGCTGACCTACGAGGATATCATCGACGGTGTCCCGCAAGAGTCGAGCCAGACGACCTATGACTACGGCATGGCACAGACCGAACTGCGGGTGCCCGCGCCGGGCAAGCGGTGGTCGGTGCCGGTCAAGGTGACGGATTCGTCGGGCATACGCGACGAAGCCCAGATGCAAGCCTATGGCGATCTGGAAACCGTGACGATCGGCGACTGCACCTATGACATGATCGAGGTCGTGATCGCCTATGATCGCGAAGACATGTATATGGAAAGCCTGCACTACCTGCCCGAATTCAGCCTGACCTATCTTGCCTGGAGCGGGACCGAAGGCGAAACGCCATCCCCGGTCATCCCGACCGACATAACGGCCATCCGGAAGTAACTTATCCTCGAACTGCCCGTTTGATGGGCGTGCTGCCGGGTTTCCGGGCGCAATTCTGCGGCGCGGGGCTGGCGGCCTTGACCCTTGCCGGGCTTTCCTTTGTGCTTAGTCCGAATGTTGGCGGACCAAGGACCGATGGCTGACCTCAATCTTCCCCCTGCGCACCGGGTTGAACGTGCACCTGTGACGGGCGCCGTGACCGACCTTGTCGTGATGACCTACGACGAACGGATGCTGCGGCGCAAAAGGCTGATCACGGCCTCGGGCGCCGCGTTTCTGGTCGATCTGCCCGAAACCGTCAGCCTTGATCCGGGTGACGCTCTCGAACTGGCAGATGGACGGCTGGTTCAGGTCGCCGCAGCGGACGAGGCATTGATGGAGGTGCAGGGCGATCTGCCGCGTCTGGCCTGGCATATCGGCAACCGCCACGCGCCCTGTCAGGTCAAGGGCGACCGGCTGGTCATCAAGGCAGACCGTGTAATGCGTCAGATGCTGGCGGGTCTGGGTGCCGTGGTGACAGATGTGACCGCGCCCTTCTTCCCCGAAGGCGGCGCTTACGGCATGGGCAGGACGCTGGGCCATTCGCACGGCGATGGGGCAGGCCACGCGCATGAACCGGCGCCGGTTCTGCCGCATTTGGGCGATCATGGACACTGAACACCTCCTGACGATGACCCAATGGCTGTCACCCGCCTATCCCGTGGGGTCTTTCGCGTGGTCCCATGGGTTGGAGACGGCGGTGCGAGACGGGCAGGTCAGGGATGCCGACAGCTTGTCCGACTGGCTCGCTGCGGTGCTTGAACACGGGGCAGGCCGCACCGATGCGATTCTGCTCTGTGCGGCGGCGCGGGCCTCCTTGCCGGAACTGGCCGACCTGGCGGCGCTCGCCACCGCCCTGCAACCGTCGAAAGAGAGGCTTGCCGAAACGATGGGGCAGGGCGCCGCCTTTGCCGCAACGACGCGGGCCGTCTGGGGGTTCGACCTTCCCGACATGCCATACCCTGTGGCGGTGGGCCGGGCGGCAGGGCTCGCAGGGATTCCCGTGGTGCCC
>JBGSWJ010000119.1:0-6859 GCA_041752495.1 Rhodobacterales bacterium | reverse complement strand
CGCGAGGCCCGAGACGCCCATCATGCGGTCGTTTTCGGCGTAGGAGGGGGCGAGGTCTTCGTAAGACCGTGGCCAGTCGTCGGCGACGCCGTCGAGGGTTTTCACCTTGAAGTCGGAGGGGCGGAAACGGGGGAAATGGGCGCCCCAGAGGATCGTGGAGCCGCCGACGGCGTTGTAGAGGAAGGGTTTGATCGCGGCGTCGGTATCGTCGACGGGATAGTCGGCGGGGTTGCGGCGGACGTTGGGGTTGGGGTGGTGGGCGGTTTGGCGGGCGACCTCCCAATCCGGTCTCAGGGAGGGGGTGTCGGCGGGGTTCACCCAGCCGCCCTGTTCGAGGCAGGTGACCTTGAAGCCTGCGGTGGCCAGTTTCCACGCGGCGGCGGCGCCCGAGGCGCCTGCGCCGACGATCAGGACGTCATCCATCGCGCGTCTCTTTTGTGGGCGTGGTAGGGGGGCGCTGCCCCCCGGCTTCGCCTCCCCCCGGGATATTTGGGACCAGAAGAAGCTGGGGAAGTAAGGAAGGGGGCATGTCAGATTTCCCCGTTCACGACGCGCATGCAGCGGACCTGGCGGCCGTCGGGGAGACTTGTGAGGGTCTGGGCGGTGGCGCGGCAGGTGTCGGTGGCGTGGGGGCAGCGGGAGGAGAGGTAGCAGCCTTTGGGGACGTCGATGGGCGAGGGGATTTCGCCCTGAAGGGCGGCGGGGACGGGATGGTCGACGCGGCGATGGGTTGGGTCGGGGAAGAGGTGGGCAGAGAGGAGGGCCGCGGAATAGGGGTGGCGGGGGGTGGAGAAGACCTGTTCAACGGTCCCCTCCTCGACGATCTGGCCGAGATACATGACGGCGACGCGCTGGCAGAGGTAGCGGACGGTCGTCAGGTCATGGGAGATGAAGAGGAAGGAGATCCCGAGGTCTTTTTGCAGTTTCGCGAGCAGCGCGATGAGGCCATTGCGGGCGCGGGGGGCGAGGACGGAGGTGGGTTCGTCCAGCACCACGAATTCAGGATCGAGGATGAGGGCGCGGGCGATGTTGACGCGCTGGAGGGTGGAGGCGCCGAGGCCGCGGGGTTTGCGGTCAAGAAGGGCGGGGTCTAGGTCGACGAGATTCAGGGCGGCAGTCGCTTTGGCGCGGACGGTGGCTTTGTCGGGGGTGCCGTGGACGCGGAGGGGTTCGGCGAGGAGGTCTTCGATCGTCCAGCGGGGGTTGAGGCTGTCGTAGGGGTCCTGGAAGACGATCTGCATGCGCGAGCGGATCTTGCGCATGTCGGCGGGGGGGAGGGCCGTGATGTCGGTGCCGTCGAAGGTGATCTTACCCGAGGTCGCATCGACGAGGCGGAGGAGGCAGCGGCCCACGGTCGTTTTGCCCGAGCCGCTCTCGCCCACGAGCCCCACCGCCTCGGCCCGGCCGATGGTGAGGGTGACCTTGTCGACGGCCTGCACGACCTTTTTCGAATTGCGGAGCGGGAAGTGTTTGGTGAGGGCGTCGGTTTTCAGGAAGTCGCGGGGGCCGGTGATCTGGGCCGGGTATTCCCCGCCGCGTTCGCGGAAAAGGCGGAGCACGTCCTGCGAATAGGGGTGTTGCGGGTTGGCGAAGAAATCGCGGACGGGGGCGTCTTCGACAATGCGGCCATCGTGGAGGACGAGGACCCGGTCGCAGTAGTTGGCGATGACGCCGAGTTCCTGCGTGACGAGGAGGATGGCCGAACCGGTTGATTGCACGGTCTGCCACATCTCGTCGAGGAACTGGGCCTGAATGGTGACGTCGAGGCCCGAGGTGGGTTCGTCCGCGATCAGGAGTTTCGGTTTGGAAGAGAGCGCCATGGCGATCAGCGCGCGTTGGGCCATGCCGCCGGAAAGTTCGTGGGCGAAGGCTTCGACCCGGCGTTCGGGGTCGTTGATGCCGACCATACGGAGCATGTCGACGGCCTGTTTGCGGGCTTGCGCTTCGGTCGCCGGGTTATGGGCCTTGTAGGCGTTGCCGATCTGGGTGCCGACGCGGAGCATCGGGTTCAGGGCGGCGCGGGGGTTCTGGACGATGATGCCGATGTCGCGGCCCCGGATGGCGCGGACCTCGTCATCGGGGAGTTTCAGGAGATCGCGGCCTTCGAAAATGACCGCGCCCCCGGTGATAGCACCCGGGGCGCGGGCGAGGCCGAGGAGGGCGAGGGCTGCCGTCGATTTGCCGGAGCCTGCGTCACCGACGAGGCCTACGACTTCACGCGGGTTGATGGTGAAACTGGCCCCGTCCACGGGGCGGGAAACGGCGGTTTCGCTGCGGTAGGTGACCTGCAGATTGCGGACGGTGAGAAGGGTCATTGCCCCTCCTCGTACCGGCGTTCCAGGGCGTTGCCGAGGACGGCAAAGCCGAACACGGTCAGCGAGATGGCGATGCCGGGGAAGACGGAGGGCCACCATTCGCCAAGGATGATCTGGTTTGCGCCGGTCGAGATCATGAGGCCCCATTCGGGCGTGGGCGGCCTGACGCCCGCGCCGACGAAGGAGAGGCCCGCTGTCAGGAGGATGGCGAAGCCGATGGTGACAGAGGATTGGATGAGCGCCGGAGTCATCGAGTTCGGCAGGACATGGCGGAGCGCGATGGTCAGTTCGGGCTGGCCCAGCGCCCGGGCGGCCTCGACAAAGCCGCGGGATTTCTGGGAAAGGACTTCGGCCCGGGTGAGGCGGATGTAGATGGGGACATAGACAAAGGCCAAGGCGATCACGATGTTGGTCGTGGAGCGGCCTGCGAGAGCCACGAGGACCATGGCCGAGATGAAGACCGGGAAGGACTGCATCACGTCCGACACGCGCATCATGAATTCGGTGCCCCAGTTGCGGTAATAGCCCGCGATGAGGCCGAAAAACACGCCGAGGATCAGGGAGAGCGCATTGGCGGCCAGCGCAATGGCAAGGTCGGTGCGGGGGGCGGCGATGACGCGGGAGAAGATGTCATAGCCGCTTGCGTCCGTGCCCATCCAGTGCGGCGGGTATTCAAGTGTCCCGCTCAACCAGCCGATGAAGGTGCCGGGGATTTCAAGAAGGCCGGGGGGCGGAACGGCGACGCGGGGGGTGGTCAGGGTTGGGTCATAAGGGCCGATATAGGGGCCGATGACGGCGAGGATACAGACGACCGTGACGATGGTCACGCCAAAGGTCAGCAGGCCATCGCGTTTGCGGACGGCCAGAGGGGGAAGATCGGAAGGGCCGGACAGGTCGGTCAATGGGCGATCCTCGGATCGATGGCGGCATGAACGAGGTCAAGGATGAGATAGACCAGAAGCGAGATGGCGGTGATGACAAGGACCACGCCCTGAATGGCCGGATAGTCGAAGGCAAGGACCGAGCGGATCGAATACTGGCCGATCCCGCCGAGGGAAAACACGCTTTCCACCAGCACCGCGCCCGACAGCATGAAGCCGTAAAGGATGCCGATCAGCGTCATCGACGGGGCCATTGCGGCGCGGAGGGCATAGCGGGCCACGCGCTTCTTGGGCAGGCCGATGCAATTGGCATAAAGGACGAAATCGGACTGGAGGGCGCGCAGCATGTTCTGGCGGACCATCTTGATGATCGGGCCGGAGAGGATGAAGGCGAGCGTCAGGACGGGGAGCATCAGGTGATGCAGGGCCTCGAGAAACTTGGGTATGCTGCCCGCGATCAGCGTGTCGACCAGCATGACGCCCGTCACGAAATCGGGCGGGTTGGTCATGGGGGACAGGCGGCCCAAGGGGGGTGGGGCCACGCCAAGTTGGTAGTAGAAGACATAGACGAAGAGGAGGCCCCACCAGAATTCGGGCTGCGATCCGGCAAAGAGGGAATAAAGGAAGACGCCCTTGTCGGCCCGGCCCCCGGGGTTGAGCGCACCGAACATGCCCACCGGCACGGCAACGAGCAGCGCCACGATGAAGGCCAGGGTAATGAGTTCGAGGGTGACGGGGAGATAAGAGCCAATCTCGGTCAGGACCGGCGTGTTCGTCACCCAGGAGATGCCAAGCGACCCCTGCAAAAGCCCCGGCTGCACATCGGGTTGCAGGCCAAGATACTGCGCCAATTGGGTCATCACCGGCTGATCAAGACCAAGCTGGGCTGCGGCCTGGGCATAAGCCTCTTCGCTGGCGTTCATGCCGACGAGGCGCGAGACTGGATCGGCCGGAAGCAGGCGGATCAGGAAGAAGACGGCGATGATCAGGCCAAAGAGTTGCACCACACCGATGAGCAGCCGCTTTGCAATGTAGCGCCAGAGCATCGGGGGATCAGTCCTTTGGCAAGGGTCGGGGAAAGGAAAGGGCCCGGGACTCTGAAATCAGAAGCCCGGGCCCTTGTCGGTTCTTATTCGGCGACTTGCAGATCGACGTAGCGGATCGATCCGTCCGGATACCACTTCAGGCCCGAGATGTTGGACTTGAAGGCCCACTGCGACGCGACTTCCACGATGGGGAGCCAGGTCACGTCATCGGCCAGCATCTGCTGCATCGCGGCAAGGGTGGCCGTCCGCGTTTCCGGGTTCGGGTCGACACGGGCACCGGCCCATGCGGCGTCGAAGTCCGGGTTGCGGTAGTTGACCATGTTGTTCAGGCCGCCGTTTTCAGGCGACACGAAGAACAGCTGCGAGGCATAGCCCGCATCCACACCGATGGGCTTTTCCTGATCGTTGATCGCGAAGGGCAGGTCGCGCTTGACCAGCTGGCGGTCGCCGTACTGGGTCTGCGGGAGGGGATCGAGCGTCGCGGGGATGCCGATTTCACGCAGGGACGACTGGATGATGTTCACGATCGGGCCGAGGGTCGATTCCTTTTCGCTGACGTAAGACAGCGCAAAGGCACCGGGGAAAGCGTCGAGACCTTCGCCATTCGGGTAGCCGGCTTCGGCAAGGAGCGCCTTGGCCATTTCAGGGTCATAGGTGTAGTTCGCCGTGGCGGCAAAACCCGGGTAGGACGAGGGCACAAAGCCCATCCACTGGGTCGCCTGACCGAAATAGCCGTTGGCGATGATCTGGTCGAACGGGATCGCATGAGCGATGGCCTGACGCAGTTTGACATTGTCAAACGGCGGCACGTCAAAGTTCATGTGCAGGAACGTGTTCTGGTTGCCCGCCACAGTGGCGACGGTCAGACCATCCTGCCCGCGCAGGCTGTCGAATTCGCGCGGGGTGAGGCCGGTGACGAGGTCAGCCTGACCGGACTGAAGAACGACCAGACGGTTGGACGATTGCGGCACGCGGCGGACGCTCACGTTTTGCACATCGGGTGCGCCCCGGTAGTAATCGGGGTTGGCGGTGTAGCTGATTTCCTCGTCCTTGGTCCAGCTGGACAGGCAGTAGGCGCCAAAGCCGGGGGCGTTCACGTTGTTGGTGTAGTCATGCGACCAGGGGTCAGCCTCGGTCGCGTTGGCTTCCATGGTTTCCTTGTCGAACATGAGAAGGCCGAAGATCGTCAGAACGGGCAGGAACAGGGCGTTCGGCTCGGACTGCCGGATTTCGACGGTGTAGTCGTCGATCTTGACCACGCCATCGCCCAGTTCCTTGGCGGCAGGGTCTTCGCCGAAGACTTCGACGCCGAAACCCTTGATCGAGCCGACGTTGGACAGGAACCAGCCGATCGGGGCTGCGCCCGAGACGGATTTGGCCCGCTGGAAGGTGTAGATGACGTCATCGGCGTTGAAGGTCGCGCCGTTGCAGCCCTTGACGCCTTCGCGGAGCTTGAAGGTCCAGGTGAGGGTTGCTTCGTCAAAGGTCCAGCTTTCGGCCAGACGGCCTTCAAAGCTGTTGAAGTCGGGAACAACGACGCCCGATTCGTTTGTGGCACCGTCGGCATAGCCCACCAGCCCTTCGAGCAGGGTCACCATGCCCTGCTGGCTGGTCGGGATCGCCGCCGCCGGACCGTCGTAGTTAAGACCGGCCGGCACGTCTTCGGCCAATATCAGAATATCCTGAGCCCATACGGACCCGGCAGACAGCGCCAGAGCGGAAGTTACCGCCACGGACGCCAGTGAACGCAGTTTCGTCATTCCGCCACCTCCTGTCGTTTGCAGACTTGTTGTTGGATTTGTCCGGACAAATCACGCATCACCAGTCGGGTTCTGTCAAGCGCCTTTCTGGGCACCTGCCCAAAAAGCTGTCACTGAAGAAGCAGAAAAAGGGATTGACAGCCGCGCCGAATGGGCCAGATTTGTCCGGACAAATTATGCGTCAGGCAGGTTGCCCGCTTCTTGGGCAAAACATTTACCTTTTCGATGCGGCGGGAGTGCCAACATGCGGATCATCGTGCTGTTCAACCTGCGCGCGGGCGTCGATCCGGCGGTCTATGAGGACTGGGCGCGCAAGCGCGACATCCCGACGGTGCGGGGCCTTGGGTCTATCGCGGCTTTTGACGTGGCGGCGGCGACAGGTTTGCTCATGTCCGAGGCGAAGCCGCCCTACCAATATATCGAAGTGATCGACGTGGCTGACATGGACCAGTTCGGAAAGGATGTAGGCACGGCGACGATGCAGGCCATCGCGGCCGAGTTCCAGACCTATGCCGACAACCCGACCTTCATCATGACCCGCGATGTAGGCGCGTGATGGGACGCCTGTCAGGCAAGGTGGCGCTGGTCACAGGCGCGGGACGGCCCAAGGGGCTGGGTCAGGCGATTGCCCTGCGGCTCGCGTCCGAAGGCGCTGCGGTGATGCTGCATGACCGGGGGGCCGTGGCGGGCGATATCGCGCCTGCGCATGGGGTGGGTGTCGTCAGCGACCTTGACCAGACCGCCGCTGCGATCCGGGAGGCGACAGGGGCACGGGTTGAAACCGTGACGGGCGATCTCTTGGACGACAACGCCATCGCGGGGATCGTGCGGGCGACAGATGACGCGCTGGGCGGTCT
>JBGSWJ010000118.1:0-2938 GCA_041752495.1 Rhodobacterales bacterium | reverse complement strand
CAGCACAGGAGGAACTTTCTTGTTCCGCGAGGAATGGCGACTCTGCCGACAGGGGAAGAAAGTTGTGACGACGCTGTTGCGCCGAAGCGGTCGAGGCGAAGACGTCCTTCGGGCAGATCAGCCCATCACCAGAGGCCGTTGCACGCGGGCTGGGACAGGTACACAACGGAGATCAAGGCGACCCTGAAGGCCCATCAGGTAAGACAGGACAGGCACCACCGGCGATGTGAACCACCAAAGGCGCCAATCAGGCCATCTTGCGCCTCCCCCCTGCCCTGCTGCCTCGCGGCTCACGCCGCGCCACCGGGTTCAGGTCTGCCAGTGTGATGGCAGCCAATGACAAGATTCGAACGAGTGCTGCGACCGGGCTAAGATGCAGGTCGATAATAGCCGCAACTTCGCTGCAACCCGCGCAACTCGATGCTGATCTGACGGCATGGCCAGATGCCACGTCCCCGCCCCAATACCTGCCGCTACAATGATCGCTTGGCAAAGGCACGTCGAAACCCGGGGCCGTCCAGCCATGGAAATCCGTATGCCGAAACCGGCCGACCGATGGCCGATTCTTCCCATGCCAGCCTGCGCCCGCGAAATGCAAACACCCCCCGACGAAACCGCCGGAGGGTGCCAAAGGGTCACGAGTTTTCAGTCGGCCTGAGGAGCGCCCGCGTCAGTCGATCGCCTTGAAGATCTCGCCTGCCTCGGGATGTTCACCTGCGAACTCGTAGAGCCGCATGTAGGCTTCGGACAGTTGGTCGGCCTCATGTCGGAACGAGAGATGCGACAGTGCGAACAGGGTGGCGATGATTCCGGCGGCCCCGGCCGAGACCTCGCCCATATATCCGTTCGTCTCGCAGAAGATGCGGAACCGCTCGTCGGCATCGGGCGACATGAACAGCGGCTGGCCGCCCCGTTCGTGGAAATGCCAGAGCCCGCCAGTGTAATCGTCGGGGACCAGCCAGGACATGAACTGGTAGACGGCGCGCTCGCCGATCAGCATCAGGGCGGGGCTGAAGAGCGCGGGCAAGAATGCCATGCGGCGCGCCTCGGGCACGAGGGTCACGGGTTTCAGGGCGGTTGCAACTTGGGTCATCGGAAATCCTCCGGATCAGGGGTGAATGGCGCGCCCCGGCGGCTCTCTCGACCCACCCGAACACGCCGATTTCCGTCCCACCTCTCGCTCTCCTGCGGTCGCGGAGTTGATTTTGTTCCTTATATGTTCTATATTGGGTGCACGATCCACATGGGAGATCCATCATGGACGCTGCCACCTTTGCAATGCCCGCCACCGAACGCCAAATCGCCTATGCGCGGTCGCTGGCGCTCAAGAACCAGAGCCTGTTGCCCTGGGAAGTTCAACAAGACCGCCGCTCGCTCAGTGCTTGGATTGAGACGCAGGCGAAGCTGAAACCTGCTGACACCAGCCATCCAACCTCCAAGCAGGTCGCTTTTGCCGAACGGCTTGCGCGGATCAAGCGCCGTGCCGTACCGGACGAATGCTTTCGGGACCGGCAGTTGCTGTCGCGCTGGATCGACAGCAACCGCTGAGGCACAACCGGGACCCGGGACAGGGATGGACGGGTTTCGCGGCGGCTATCCGAACCGCCGCCCTTCCTCCGTGAAAGTATAGCCGTTGGCGATCAGCGTCTCGTCCACGGCCGCGTCCGATGTCAGGTAATCATATTCTTGCTCAAGCTGGCGGTAGAGCCAGTTGGCAAGATCGCGCAACGCATGGGTGACAATAGCCTCGGCATCACTGACAATCTCGACCTCAGCCGCACAGTGGCGTGCCACCGAGACGGCCATAGTGAAGGCATGGTAGTAGTTGCCGCGATGCGTGACCTCGGCGCGCAGTTGGTAGAAATTCTCTCGCTGCGCCGCCTGCAAGGTCTCCGCGATCCGGTGCAGGGTCTTGTCCTTCAGCGCATAGGCGCGAAGTTCGGCGGCAGCGGATTTCCGGTAGGAATAGACGCCCTCCCAAGCAGCGCCATCGCCTTGCGACCAGAAGCCGCTGAACCAGATGCAGGGATCCTGCAGCGTGCGGCCACCGACAAGGCGGGTGGTCCGGGTCTTCAGGCGGATACCGAGGATTTCCGCGATGTGCTGGAAGTCCTCGTAGACGGCGTCATACCAGTCATGGTCGAAACCGCCCTCGCGATACCAAGCGCGGGCTCTGTCCTTGGCGCCGTCGGGAAGTTCATTGAGGCGATAGACGGTCGTTGAGATCACTTCGGGCATGAGCGGGTCCCTCTGTTGCATGTCCCGGTCAAGTGCCGGGGGTGGGTTTCGGGAAGGGGCGAAGATCAGGCCACCAGGGCGTGGTCGACTGCAGCGGCCGCAAGGTCGCGCCAGAACGGATCGACCAGTCGGCCTTCCAGCGCCGTCACCTGGGTTTGCCGACGCGTTCTTTCGCTTGACGCACGACGCGAATCCAGGCGGTCGGAGTGAGGGAGAAGTCGGAACCGCCGCGGATCACCAGCGTCTCATGCGAGAGATCGATCTCATCGAAGAGATCACCCAAGGCCAGCTTCGCCTGATCAAGCGGGACAGGTTTCCGGCTCGTATTGGCCTCGGCTATCAGGCGATCGATGTCCGGATTGGGCACGGTCGATCAGGATACGCGCAGGATCGCAACTAGCGAGTCGAACATTCGACTTATGCGAAGGTCTCGGTGAGCATGCATCAGTTCGGGCACTGCATGGTGTAGATCCACGCCGTCCCGCTGTTCGGAGCGCTCATGACCACGAGGCACCAGGGCGGATCGCCTGGCGCTGGGGCGTAGGTCCACTGCAGGGTGCCGGTCCCAGACACCAGCCCGCCGGTCGAGGCTACCAGGACGCCCTTGTAGAAGCAGTCGAGGCGGTCGGGGATCGAGAACATATCATAGGTGATCCGCACCGTGCCGGCGGTGGGGCCGAGGCCGTGACGGGTCTTGGTC
>JBGSWJ010000117.1:0-4976 GCA_041752495.1 Rhodobacterales bacterium | reverse complement strand
TGGCCAATTACGGCTACGAAAACACGGTGCTGCTGCCCGTACCGGTGACCGTGGCGCCGGGTTTCAGCACCGGGGCGATTTCGGCGGCAACGGCACCCATCGCGCCGACGGGGACGCAGAGGACGATGAGGTCGGCACCTTCGGCGGCTTCGGCGGCGGATTCGCAGACGCGGTCGCAGAGGCCGATTTCTCGGGCAATTTCGCGGGATTCTGGCGACCGGGCGTGGCCGGTGATTTCCCGCGCAAGGCCGCCGCGCCGGATGGCGTGGCTCATGGAGGAGGCGATGAGGCCGAGGCCGATCAGGGCCACGCGGTCATAGATGACCGTTTCCGGTGTGGCTTGCATCAGCGCAGGCCCTTGTATTGGCCGATGGCATGGGCGACCCGGCGGCAGGACGCTTCGTCGCCGACGGTGATGCGCAGGCAGTGGGGGAGTTTGTAACCGACGACACGGCGGACGATAATGCCTTCGGAACGCAGATGTGCGTCGCAGGCATCGGCATCGGCCTGATCGGCAAAGCGGGCAAGGACGAAGTTGGCGGTGGCGATGTCGGAGGGCACGCCCATTTCGGCGAGCGTCCGGGCCAGCCAGTCGCGCCATTTGGCGTTTTCGGTGCGGCATTTGCGGACCCATGCGGTATCGCGCACCGCAGCCTCGGCCGTCACCAAGGCGGCGGTCGAGAGGTTGAAGGGGCCACGGATGCGGTTCAGGACGTCGATGATTTCGCGCGGGCCATAGCCCCAGCCGACGCGCAGGCCGCCCAGACCATAGATCTTGGAGAAGGTGCGGGTCATCACGACGTTATTGCGTTCGTGGACGAGCGCCGCTCCGGCATCGTAGCCGTCAACGTATTCGGCATAGGCCCCGTCAAGGACCAACAGCGCCTGCGGTGGCAGGCCTTCGGCCAGACGGCGGATTTCGGTGGGGCCGATCATCGTGCCGGTGGGGTTTGCGGGATTAGCGAGATAAACGAGGCGCGTGCGCTTCTTGCAGGCAGCGAGAATTGCGTCGACGTCGACGGTCCTTTCCCGTTCGGGTACGATGACCGGCTTCGCCCCACAGGCATGGGCATAGATCGGATACATCGAGAATCCATGCTCGGTCATTACGATTTCATTGCCGGGACCAGCATAGGCTTCGGCCAGCAGTTTTAGAACTTCACCTGATCCGACGCCGCAGAAGACCCGGTCCGGGTCGAGGCCCCAAACCTCGCCGATGGCCTGCCGAAGGGCACGATGGTCAGTTGTGGGGTAGCGATGCAGGTCGTGGACCGCACGGGCAAACGCCTCTTTGGCGGCGTCCGATGTGCCCAACGGGTTTTCGTTTGACGACAGTTTAAGGACGTTGGTCTTGCCTTCGACATGGGCTGCACCGCCTTCGTAGAGGGCGATGTCCATGATGCCGGACTTGGGTTGAATCATGCTTGTCATGGGCAGGCCCTGCTGGTCGTTCGTCCCGTCTTAGCGCCGGGCGCAGGGCAAGGCCAGTGGCCCCTTGTGCGACAGACCGACCGGATCGGGGATCAGTGCGATTTCGTCTGGGCGGTAAGCCAGTCCATGACGGCCATGAGGACGCCGGAGATGACAAAGGTCAGGTGAATGACGACGAGCCAGTAGAGTTCGCGTTCGCCATAGGTGTTTTCCTGCGCGACGCTGCGGATTTCCATGAAGCGTTTCAGCAGGTGGATGGCCGAGATCGCCACGATGGAGGCGATGAGTTTCATCTTGAGTCCCGAGAAATCGACGGTGCCCATCCAGTCGGGGCGATCTTCGGTTTCGCCGATGTCGATCTTGGACACGAAGTTTTCGTAGCCGGAGAACATGACAATCAGCAGCAGGTTGGCCGCGAGCGTCAGGTCGATGAGGGTCAGGATGACAAGGATCGCTTCGTCGCTGTCCATCTCGAAGGTCTTGGGCAGATAATGGAACAGTTCGCGGGTGAACACGATCAGCAAGATCGCGAGCGACAGGATAAGCCCCACATACATCGGCGCCATGAGCCAGCGCGAGGCAAACAGACCCCGTTCAAACGCCTGTTCGATACTTGGTTTCTCACTCATGCTGGCCTCGCCGTGTGTATGGTGCTGACCGTTTAGCCTGCGGCGAAAGGGCCCGCAATCGGTCCGGGGGGCGGGGAATGAAAAACCCGCCGCAGGGGGCTGCGGCGGGTTTCTGTCCCTCGGATATTTCCGGGTAACGCCCTAGTTTTTGGCGTAGTATTCGACGATCAGGTTCGGTTCCATCACGACCGGATAGGGCACGTCGCCCAGACCCGGCTGGCGGACGAACTTGGCGGTCATCTTGTTGTGGTCGACTTCGAGATAGTCGGGCACATCGCGTTCGGTCAGGCTGATGGCTTCGAGAACGACGGCCAGTTGCTTGGACTTGGCGCGGACCTCGATGACGTCGCCTTCCTTGACGCGGTAGGAAGGGATGTTCACGGACTTGCCGTTCACGAGGACGTGGGCGTGGTTCACGAACTGGCGGGCGGCGAAGACGGTCGGCACGAACTTGGCGCGGTAGACGACGGCGTCGAGGCGGCGTTCCAGGAGGCCGATGAGGTTTTCACCGGTGTCGCCCTTGACGCGTTCGGCTTCGGCATAGATGCGGCGGAACTGCTTTTCGGTCAGGTCGCCGTAGTAGCCCTTGAGCTTTTGCTTGGCGCGGAGCTGGGTGCCGAAATCGGACAGTTTGCCCTTGCGGCGCTGGCCGTGCTGGCCGGGGCCGTATTCGCGGCGGTTGACCGGGGACTTGGGACGGCCCCAGATGTTTTCGCCCATGCGGCGGTCGATCTTGTATTTGGCAGCGGTGCGTTTGGTCACAGCTGATCTCCTTCAGGTATGAAGCGGTCCGTTGATCGGCCCGCGTTGTGAAGGGCGTTGTCCTCTGGTCGTTCCTTGCAGAATATCCCGACAGGTCACCCCTTGCGGGGGCCACCAACACCATGAGCGGCGTCCTTCTATCACGGCGGGGGTATTGTCAAGCCTTGCGGCGGGTCGTTTTCCAACGGACAACGTCAGAAGTGCGAACGGGGCCGGGGGCGCGGTGCAACAGCAGTTCATCACGATCAAATGGGGCCGGAAATACGGGCCGGAATATCTGAACCGCCTTTATGGGATGGTGGCGCGGAACATTGCGGGGCCGTTTGAATTCTTTTGCCTGACCGATGATTCTGCGGGCATCCGGCCAGAGGTGACATGCCTGCCCCTGCCTGAGCTGGGTTGTGCGTTGCCGAAGAACACCAAGGGCATCTGGGGCAAGTCGCGGCTGTGGGCGCCGGATCTGGGCGGGCCGGTGGGGCCGGTGCTGTTTGTCGATCTGGATGTGGTGATTACCGGGCGGCTGGAGCCGTTTTTCGAGATGGGGAGCCCCGAGGACGTGATTCTGGCGCGCAACCCGAACACGCCGCTGGAGAAGCTGGGGCAGACATCGCTGTTCCGGTATCCGGTGGGGAAGCTGGCACCGCTGCGCGAGAGGTTTCTGGCCGATCCGCAGGGGGTGGCGGATGAGTATCGGTTCGAGCAGCGGTTCGTGACGCGGAATGCGCCGGGCGGGGTGCAGTTCTGGCCCAAGGGGTGGGTGGCGCATTTTCGGATGCATTGTGTGCCGGCGTTTCCGCTGAACTATGTGATGGCACCGAGATTGCCCGAGGGGACGCGGGTTGCGATCTTTCCGGGGCCGTTGAACCCGCCGGATGCTATTGCGGGGCGGTGGACCGAAGATCGTCCGGTCGAGACCCCGTGGCAGCATCTGAAGGCCACGTTTTCATCGCGGCGGACGGAGAGTGTTTCGCGGCATCTGCGGCATTACAACCTGCCGGCGCCCTGGGTGGCGAAGGCTTGGGTGGAGTGAGGGTGGGGATCGGGGGCGCTCGTTCCGCGCGGACGCGCGGCCTCGCTGGTTGGGGGATGGTGGGTTGCACCCACCCTAGGTGCGGGTTGTGAAGGGGTCGGGGAAGCGGGCGAGGTAGCGTCGCATGGACCGCAGGCTCCACCAGTGTTTGAGGAACGAGCGGCCAAGGTCGGTGGGCCATGCGGGGGCGTCGGGATCGACGGGGGCTGCGCCGGGGAAGTGCTGCGCGCAGAAGGTGGCATAGGCGCGGCGGTAGCGCGGGGGGAGGCTGTTGGTCGTGTCTTTCCACGGTTTGCGTTTGCCGATGAAATGGACAAGGCGCGGTTCGGCAAGGTCGGCGAAGAAGCGCGAGGACCATGTGTATTGCCAGTTCCAGACAGGCGAGAGTTCGGCCCATTTGCCGTCAAGGACGAGGTTCAGCATCGACTGGTCATGGCGGGTGAGGTCGGCGGCGTGGGTTGACCAGAGGCCGCGGCATTGGCCGAGGATGTCCTGCCCGAGCCAAGCGGCGACGTCGATCAGGAGGACTCCGGCGTTGAAATAGGGCCGGGCGGGGCGGCCGAGGGCGCGGAATTCGGGCAGGCGGCGGTTCGGCGTGCGCCATTGGGTGTTGTCGCGGACGGCGGCGAGGGGGGCACCGTGAAGATCGGATGCCAGAAGGCGGTCGATCCCGCCGCCCTGATGCCAGATGTCGCTGTCGAGATAGAGGATGCGGTCGTAGCGGTCTGCGACCAGCGTCGGGATCAGGAGACGGAGGTAGGTTTCGGCCCCGTGGCGGCTGGCGTTCGGGCCGTCTTCGAAAGGGTTTGGGGCGGTGATGGTTTCGAGGCGGACACCAAGCGATTCAAGGCCGGGCGGGAGGGTGAGGGGTTTGGCCGAGAAGAGGCAGATGTCGAAGGTGCGATCCGGATGGGCGCGGGCGATCTGGTCGGCCAGCGTCAGGGCATAGGGCGCGTAGCCCGCATCGCAGGCCATGACGACGGCTGACTTTCCTGTGGCCATAGGCGGTTGTCCTTTTGCCGCAAGGGCTAGCATCCCCGGCGCGGTGCGGCCAGCGGGAATGGCGGTCTCAGGCGCGGGGGTGGCCGAGGATCGCGGCTTCGCGCCGTTGTTCGGCGTCGTCG
>JBGSWJ010000116.1:0-2394 GCA_041752495.1 Rhodobacterales bacterium | reverse complement strand
AGGAGGGCGGGGGTGGCGGTGTCCTGGCCCCCGGACGTGCGGCTGATGAAGCGGAACAGGAGCGGGTTGATCAGGATCGAGATCAGCGCGCCTGCGACGACAAGGTCCCGTTCGACGGTGGTGAGGATGTCGAGCTTGGCGCCCATGACCACGAGGACGAAGGAGAATTCGCCGATCTGGGCAAGCGAGGCGGCGATGGTGAGGGCCACGGTGTGGCTGCGGCCGAAGGCGCGGACGATGGCATAGGCCACCGCCGACTTGATCACGAGGATGATGAGGAGCGTAGCTGCGACCTGAAGCGGCGCACGCCAGAGGACGGAGGGGTCGAAGAGCATCCCGACCGAGACGAAGAACAGCACGGCAAAGGCATCGCGGAAGGGGATCATGTCGCGCGTGGCCTGGGCCGAGAGGGTGGAGCCCGCCATGACCATGCCTGCAAAGAATGCGCCAAGCGCGAAGGACACGCCGAAGATGGCTGAGGAGGCGAAGGCCACGCCGAGCGCCACGGCGAGCACCGACAGGCGGAAGAGCTCGCGCTGGCCGGTGCGGGCGGTGTAGTGGAGCACCGCCGTGATCACGCGGGAGCCGATCACGAGCATGACGAGGACGAAGGCCGCGACCTTGGCGATGGTGACAAGGATAACGGCGCCGATGGTGCCGATGCCTGCGGCAGCGACCATCGCCGTTTCGTCATCGACAGGGGCTGCGTCCCCGCCCAGAAGGCCCGCGAGCGGCGGGATGAGGACGAGGGCGAAGATCATGATCATGTCTTCGACGACGAGCCAGCCCACGGCAATCTTGCCCTGTTCGGTGTCGGTGATGTTGTTGTCCTGCAGCGCGCGCAAGAGGACGACGGTCGAGGCGACCGAAAGGCAGAGGCCGAAGACAAGGCCCGCGCCCCAGCCAAGGCCAAGGGCCAGGGCAAGGAGAAGGCCGGCGAGCGTGGCGACAACGATCTGCCCGATGGCCCCGGGCAGGGCAATGGCGCGCACGGCCAGAAGATCCTGGATCGAGAAATGCAGGCCGACCCCGAACATCAGAAGGATGACACCCATTTCGGCCAGTTCGCCCGCGACCTGCTGATCCGCGACAAAGCCGGGCGTGAAGGGGCCGAGGATGACTCCGGCCAGAAGGTAACCCGCGATCAGGGGCAGGCGCAGACGGTGCGCGACGATGCCCAGCAGCAAGGCCAGGACAAGGCCCACGGCCATGGTCGTGATCAGGGGCACGTCATGGGACAAGCCGGCGTTTCTCCTCTGGCGGGGTGGCGGGGATGTCTTTCAACCTAGAGACTTTTCCGGAGATTGGGAGGGCGGGGTCCGGGAAAAGTGGGGTGCCGGGTCGATTTTGGGGAGAAGGGGGAAGGGCCGCGCGTTCCGCGTGGGTCGCGCGGCCTTGCTTTGGCTGGGGAGGGCGTTTGCGGGGTGGTGGCTGAGGGTTTCGGGTTTGTGAGCTGGACGGGTGCGGTTGTCAGAAAAGGACGCTCGTCCGCGTGGACCGCGCGACCTCGTTATCGGCAAGCGGATCAGGGTTCGCCGGGGCGTTTGAGGGTAAAGACCTCGCGGACGGTCGTGTAGTCGCGGTAGCCCATGCGGGCGAGCGGGAAGTATTTCAGGGGGTCGATAAGGCCGTTCACAAGGATATCGTCGCGCAGGTGGATGCCGGTGACCTCACCGAAGACCGCGATGTTGGCGGCGCCAGGCAGGCGGACGATCTGGACGATCTTGCATTCAAGGACGGCGGGCGCGGCTGCCACGCGGGGGCAGGGGATGGTCAGGCATTCGGCCTTTTCAATCCCGGCATCGACGAATTCGTCAGTCTCTTTCGACCAGAGGCCCGAGGTGCGGTTCATCGCATCGCGGGCGGCATATTCGACGATGTTGACGGCAAAGACGCCCGTGTCGCGGATATTGGCGACGGTGTCCTTGGTGTCGCCCCGGTCAGGTTTGGCGCTGTTCGAGGAGAAGACGACCTGCGGCGGTTCATAGGCCACGCCGTTGAAGAAGGAATAGGGGGCGAGGTTGTCGGACCCGTCCGCGCCGCGCGTCGAGATCCAGCCGATGGGGCGGGGCGTGATGATGGCGTTGTAGGGGTTGTGGGGCAGGCCGTGGCCTTCCTCGGGGCGGTAGAACATGGGCGGGAATCCTTGGGTTTGCCCAAGGGGTAGCGACATGCTAGGGGCACTTCCAGTCCAAAGATGCCCGGAAGAATGGCCGCGATGATCCACCTGATGCAGGAAGCCGCAGACGACTGGTGGGAGGTCGAGGCGCTGTTTGACCTGTGCTTTGCGCCGGGGCGCGAGGCGCTGTCGTCCTATCGGCTGCGGCACGGGGTGCCACCGATTGCGAACCTTTGTGTCGTGGCGCGGGATGACGACGGGACGCTGGCGGGCGC
>JBGSWJ010000115.1:0-2609 GCA_041752495.1 Rhodobacterales bacterium | reverse complement strand
CCATCCTCTTCGCCGCCAGCGACCATGCCGCCCGCGCCTACCGCGCCATCGGCTTCCGCCGGATCGGCACCTTTACCCTCACCCTCTTCGACGGCCCACAGGAGATTCGCCCTGTTTGATTTCATGCCCGCGACCCCCCGCAACTGGATCATCCGCTGGCGCGAGGTGCTGATCGGTGCCGCCATCGTCCTTCTGGGCCTCTGGTGGTGGGCCAATACCTATGCCGTCGTCTCATGGCTCTCTGCCGTCATCGTCCTCCTCGGCGCAGCCCTCATCTTTACCGGGGTTCAGCGCCTGCGCTTCCGGCAGGGCGGCGGCGGGGCAGGGGTCGTTCAGATCGACGAACGCCGCCTCACGTATTTCGGCCCCCTCACCGGCGGCATGATCGACCTTGACGACCTCATCCGCCTTGACCTTGATCCCACAGGCAAACCCGCCCACTGGATGCTCTTCGCCTCGGGCGGCCCGCCGCTGGCCATCCCGGTCAACGCCGAAGGGGCCGATGCCCTGTTTGACGTGTTCGCGGCCCTTCCGGGGATCAGGACCGAACTCATGCTGGAAACCCTCTCCCGCGCCCCCGACAAACCCGTCACGATCTGGTCCTCGGAACGTCGCCGCCTCCATTGACTTATGGGCCACTTCGCGACACCTGTTAGCGCCTGAAATCGACCCGACAGAATCCCCAAGAGGCCCCCATGTCCATTCCACAATCCGGCGGCGGCCTGATCGAACGTCACGAACAGATGGCCGAATATATCGCCGCCGGGTCCAAGCCCAAGGCCGACTGGCGCATGGGCACCGAACACGAAAAATTCGGCTACCTCACCGACACCCTTGAACCGCTCCCCTATGACGGCCCCCGTTCGGTCAAGGCCATGCTCGAAGGTCTGCGCGACCGGTTCGGCTGGGCGCCGATCCTTGAAGGCGGGAATATCATCGGGCTGAAGAAGAACGGCGCCAACGTCTCGCTCGAACCCGGCGGGCAATTCGAACTCTCCGGCGCGCCCGTGGCCACCATGCAGGACACCGCCGCCGAACTCGCCTCGCATCTGGCCGAGGTGCATGCCATTGCCGAACCAATGGGCGTGGCCTTCATGGGCATTGGTGCTGCCCCCGTCTGGACCCATGCCGAAATGCCCGTCATGCCCAAGGGCCGCTACCGCCTGATGACCAACTACATGGGTCGGGTCGGCACCCACGGCACACAGATGATGTACAGGACATGTACCGTACAGGTGAATCTCGACTTCGCGTCCGAAGCCGACATGGTCAAGAAACTGCGCGTGGCCATCGCCCTGCAGCCCGTCGCCACAGCCCTTTTCGCCTCTTCCCCCTTCTTTGAAGGCAAGCTGAACGGCCATAAATCATGGCGCTCGCGCATCTGGCGCGGCCTCGACAATGCCCGCACCGGAACCCTTCCGTTTGTCTTTGAGGACGGAATGGGCTTTGAACGCTGGGTCGATTGGGTGCTCGATGTGCCGATGTATTTTGTCTACCGCAACGGCAAATACATCAACGCTCTGGGCCAGTCCTTCCGTGATTTCCTCAAGGGCGAACTGCCTGCCCTGCCGGGCGAAAAACCCACCCTGTCCGATTTTGCCGACCATATGACCACCGTCTTCCCCGAAGCGCGGGTCAAGCAATACATCGAAATGCGCGGGGCCGACTGCGGCAATCAGGCGATGCTGAACGCGCTTCCCGCCTTCTGGGTCGGCCTGATGTATGACCAGGGCGCGCTCGACGCCGCATGGGACATCGTGAAGCACTGGACGCCGGAAACCCGCGAAGAACTCCGCGTTGCGGCGTCAGAACAGGCGCTGCAGGCCCGCGCAGGGTCCGTCGTCATGGCCGACCTCGCCCGCGAAGTGCTGGCGCTCTCTGATGCCGGACTCAAGGCACGCGGCCACGGCGAAAGCAGCTTCCTCGCCCCTCTGCATGAAGAGGTGGCCACCGGCCGCACGCAGGCCGACATCCTCCTCGACCACTACCACGGTGACTGGAACGGCGATCTGTCCAAAGTCTACAACTTCTGCCGCCTCTGACCCCGTTGCACGGCAAAGCTTCGCGCCGCGCGGTGCGACAACAGCCCATCAACGAGCCCGCACGATAGTCAGGCGTCAGACCACCGCCCCCGGGCGAAGCCTTTGTCCGGCCCGTATATCCACCGTGCGCTGCGTTAACGGTGCAAATTCAGCGGGATCGGGTGCAAAAAATACCGACGTAATACCGACGTGATACCGACGCGATACAGACAAGTTACCGACGCCGAAAATCGCCTGAAAGTCTTTTGAAAACAAAGCTTTGCAATTTCAGCGTCAAACCACCCCCCAGATTCGGCCCCGCTGCTCCAGGCGTCAACAAGTGCCTAACGCACCGCCCGCTCCCTCCCCGTAGTGTGGGTGAAACCCACCCTTGCTCCAACAGAAGGTGGGTTTCATCAACCCTACGTCTTCTTCTGCCCGATTCGCGGCTCCGTCCCCGCCCGCAGCCGGACGATATTCCCCCAGTGCCGCCAATAGGTCAGCACCGCCAGCAGGACGCCCAACAGGACCACATCCCCCCGCCCCAGCACCGCCGCCCAGACCGGCGCCAGCCCCGCCGCACTCAGC
>JBGSWJ010000114.1:0-2143 GCA_041752495.1 Rhodobacterales bacterium | reverse complement strand
GCGGCGACAAAGCCGGTTTCTTCGTTCATTTCTTACCTCCCTGATCCGCAAGAAAGTGACCGCAGCAGCAAATGTCGGGCGGTCTTTCGGCATCGATCCCTGTCACGCAGGGACCAACGTAACGGCCACCCCGGTGGCATCGACCACGGGCGTGAAGCCAGCATGGGTGACTGTGAGCGCACCGGAACACGTGCCGACGGTGCGCAGCACATGCTTGGTCGTGGCCTCCAGGTTGTCGATCCGGATGTTGCCGCTGATGCCGGTCACGCGTGTGGCGGAGATGCCGCGCTGGCCGCCCCGCTGGAAGCAGTTCGCGAAGGTGAGACCGGTGACGTCCTCGAAGTACCAGCCATAGTGGAAGGTCTGGGTCCGGATCGCCTCGAACCGCACCCGGCGAAGGGTCAGATCCTCGACCCAGAAGAGGCGGAAGTTCAGGATGCCCGCGACATTGGCCGTCCCTACACCCGAGGCCCCTACGGTCCAGTCCTCCAGCGTCAGGCGTTTGACGTGGATGCTGTCTGAGGTGTTGTCGACCTCGGACAGTCGGTCACGGACGTCATCGGCGGTGACATTGCGCACAACAATGTCGGCGGCAAACAGGGCCGGATGTCGGGTGTTCTTCGAGATCGCCAGCACCCGGTCCACATTGTCGCAATCAAGCCCATCGACGGTCACGTTCCGCGAGCCCGGCACGATGTTGATCGCGTTGCCGCGATAACCGGTGACCGTGTTGTTCAGGACCTGAATGTCCTCGTCAAACAGGAACTTGTTGTTGCCGATCCGGATTGCGTCAGGCATCCCACCAAGGTCGGGCGACAGCAGCGCCCCATCGTTCGAGATGGTGTTGTTGCGGATGATGACCCCCTTGTTCCAGCTGCCATGGGTGTCGAGGCTGCTCGAGGTGTCGTTGCGGACGGTGTTCTGCTCGACGATGCAGCCTGCCGTCGTGCTCCAGAGCTCGATGCTGTGGCGGCATTTCTCGATGTCGGCATACGACACTGTGGTGTTGCGCTCGCCCCGACGCAGGGACACGCCGTAGCCTTCTCCCGCCTCGATGCTGCCGCCCTGACCGATGGTCAGACGGGTAATCAGGTTGGACGCCCCGGTGTCAGATCGCACCGCCTGTCCTATCCTGCGATGCGTGAGCGCGCGGGCAGGATCCTTGTCGAAGGCGGCGTCGCTGATCGTACATCCCACGCAGTAACGCGCCCAGATATACTGGTGCTCCCAGGCCTCGGCGGCACTGCCATCTTCCTGACCAACGAATACCCCGCCCTTGACGGTGGCATTCGCGATCGGGTCGACCAGAACGCAGGCCGCGTTCCAGGCAATGAGCTTGTTCTTTCCAAGCGGTTCAGCCAGCGTCAGCGTGTTGCCTGCGATCGCGTTGATGCGGTGGATTTCCTCGTTGATCAGGATGTCGCCGAACTCCTCGGCAGGGTTCAGGAGCACGCCCAGAGTGGCGGCGAACTGGTTGCCGGTCGGCGTGGGCAGTTCGGACGTCGACAGATACACCCAGTCGCCGACGGCGAGGCCGGTCACATCGACCAGCACGATCTGCGTGGCCCCCGCCGCCGCATCGTCGGCAAGCAGAGCGCCGACGAGCAGCGTGACGGTGGAGGGATCGTCGGCCTCTCCGGGATAGTCGAGCGGGTTGGATACCGGCACGCTGATCGTCAGCGGGCGCGACAGGTTCAGAGTGCGCCCGCTGACCGATGCAATGTAGACGACCTCCCGGCTCTCGCCGGGGTGGTAGTCGGGCGCGGTGGCATTGGTGCGCACCACGGCGATGGAGCCGGGACCGACTGTCGCAAGGAAAGCGGTGGTGTCCGCGTCGTTCTTGAGGGTCAGCGCGGTGGCACCGATGGCCGCCGCGACCCCCACCGAGGGCGGTGAGACCGATGGGGCCTCGACCACGTCGCCCCAGAGATGGATTTGCCCCCAATAGCTCCCGGTCTTGCCGCGCTCGACGACGGTATCGGAGAGATCCAGCGTCCAGTTGGTCAGAACCGAGCGCGGCGGCGGCTGCATGCGGCCGCGCAGATGCATCCGGCCGGTAGGGCTCTCAAGGAGAATGGTCGCGCCATCGGGCTGCAGGTTCGGCAGGACGGACCGCAGGAAGAACTCGAGCGGCACCTCGGCG
>JBGSWJ010000113.1:0-1553 GCA_041752495.1 Rhodobacterales bacterium | reverse complement strand
GCAGCCGCAGCCTCTGTCGCCGCAGCCGCATCCGCAGCAGCCTGCTCGGCCTGCGCCGCAGCCTCGGCAGCGGCCTTCTGGGCCTGCTGCGAACTGTAGTACCAATAGCCGCCCAGGGCAGCGGCAATCACCACGACGATGGCAATAATGCGATTCATCTTTCATCCTTCCAATGGCTCAAAGGCCGGCCCCAAAACGAGCCTCGGGCCTCATATGTCAGAATTTGTCGAAATTGCAACGCAGCAAAGTCAAATTGGCCGACCGCAGGTGACGGTCCGCTTGTTCCATGTTCTCCTTTTTGCGGGTTGAACCTGCGTCACGTCAAGTTTAATTGAGGGGCCTGAGTTTGAAACGACACAAAGGACGACTGCCATAGGACGCAGACCGCACAACGCACCGCCCGTGCGTGAAACCGGACCAAGAATCAACGAACGGATTCGGGGCTCCGACATCCGGCTTATCGGCGCGAACGGCGAAAACATCGGCGTGATCTCCCCCGACAAGGCTCTCCTGATGGCCGAAGAAGCCGGTCTTGACCTTGTCGAAATCTCGCCCAATGCCGTGCCCCCGGTTTGCAAGATCATGGACTATGGCAAGTTCAAGTACGAGACCCAGAAGAAAGAAGCCGAAGCGCGGAAGAACCAGAAGATCATCGAGATCAAGGAGGTCAAGTTCCGCCCCAACACCGATACGCATGACTACGAGGTAAAGATGCGGTCCGTGTTCAAGTTTCTGGAAGAGGGCGACAAGGTCAAGATCACGCTCCGCTTCCGTGGCCGCGAGATGGCCCACCAGGAACTCGGCCGCATCCTGCTTGAACGCGTCGCCGAGGACGTGAAGGAAGTGGGCAAGATCGAAAGCATGCCCCGCCTTGAAGGCCGCCAGATGGTCATGATGATCGGACCCTCCAAGTAGGGATCAGGGACCGAAACGGAAAAGGCCGCCCCTTCGGGCGGCCTTTTCCGTTTTGAAGCTGCGTTCTTACTGACCGGCTGTCAGATCAAACAGCATGTCATCGCAGAATTGCGCCGAATCCGGCGTGAGCAACCCCACGATGATCGACTGCGTCTCAGCGTCATCCATCCCCGGCCAGTCGCGCGCAAAGATTTCAAAGGCGGTTGCACAATCCTCGTCCGCAAAGCCACCGGCATAGCCATAGCCGTCCAGCCAATCCAGACACAGGGCCCCGTCGCCGGCATCGACCACCCCCGTCAGCTCGGTCGTATCCCCGCCCTCGCCCCCGTCGATCAGCCCATAAACGACAAGCGATTCAAGCGCCGCGCATTCCACCGGCACAGATCGCAGCCCCAGCCCCTCTGCCGCCACCATCTGGCCTATGGTCCCCGCCATCAGCCCCAGCACGGCACCCCATGCCTTCATGCAGCGCCTCCCACCGCGCGCCTTGCCATCACCTTGACCAGATGCGCGCGATACTCCGGCGTCGCGTGAACGTCACCGATCATCCCCTCGGCGGGCACTAAAAGCCCGTCCAGCGCGCCCGCGCTGAAGTCGCCCGCCAGCGCCGCCTCGGCCTCGGTCCAGCGGAACACCCC
>JBGSWJ010000112.1:0-2796 GCA_041752495.1 Rhodobacterales bacterium | reverse complement strand
ACGGGGTGAAGACCCGGGCGGGCCGCAGGCGCTGCAGCGGTATCAGGAATGGCGGCGGTTCGACACGGCGACGCTGGCGATGGCGACGGACGTGTTCAACCGGCTGTTTTCCAACGACAATCCGGTGTTGCGGGGATTGCGCGATCTGGGGATGGGGGCGGTTAATGCGGTCCCTTCCCTGCGGCGCGGGTTCATGCGCGAGGCTGCGGGGCTGACTGGGGAGTTGCCGGAACTGATGCGGGGGTGACGGGACCAAGATCATTGGAATGATCTTGGCAAGAATCCTCGAGGATTTTTGGACGTTATTCCAGCCGGCGGGCTTCGTCTTCGAGCATGACGGGGATGCCGCCGCGGATCGGGTAGGCGAGACCGGCGGCGCGGGAGATGAGTTCCTGACGGGCGGCGTCGTAGATCAGTGTCTGATGCGTCATCGGGCAGATCAGTGCCTCGAGCATCCGGGGATCGAATTCGCCTTCGGTCATTGCAGCACCTCATCCGCCGAACCGCCACGCAGGGCGTATTCGATCAGGGTGACCAGAGTTTCGCGCCGCGTGTCAAGCGAGGGCGCTTCGAGCAGGGCCTGTTTGTCTTCGGGCTCAAACGGGCAGAGCATGGAGAGGGAGTTGATCAGCAACTCATCCTCGGCATCGCGGATGCTTTCCCAATCGGTCGACAGGCCCTGGGATTTGAAGAAGCGGTTCAGGAGTTTCAGGAACTTCTGGCGGTCGAGCCCTTCGTCCTTTTCACATGGCCCCATGTCGCGGTCAAAGCCGGTCCAGCTGGCTTCGCAGCGGCGGTAGGGGGTGAAGCCCTGCACCTCTTTCACCAGACGGAAGCGCGAGATGCCCGAGAGGGTGATCATGTAGCGGCCGTCTTCGGTTTCCGAGAAGGCGGTCAGGCGGCCCGCGCAGCCGATGGCGTGGAGTTTGCCTGCCGCGCCCGGGGCGTCATAGGGCTGGATCATGCCGATCAGCCGCGTCTTGGTCTTCATCGCGTCCTCGATCATGGCGAGATAACGCGGTTCGAAGATATGGAGCGGCAGTCGGGCGCGCGGCAGAAGCAGCGCACCCGGCAGCGGGAAGATCGGGATCGTGTCAGGCAGGTCGGCTTGTGTCATCATGGCGATGGACCTAGCCCGTACCCCCGATCAGGCAAATATGAGCGAGGACAATTTCCGGCGACCGGCCAGAGCGATGGGGTCCTTGGCCGAAAGAGCGTCGAAGATGATGAAGAGTTGCGTCTTGGCGGCACCATCGTTCCATTCGCGGTCACGGCGGAAGAGTTCGAGAAGTTGGTCGACAGCTTCCTGCACATCGCCTTGCGCATGGAGCGCTGTCGCGAGGTCGAACCGGGCCTGATGATCGGCCGGGTTGGCTTCGACACGTTTTTGCAGATCGGTGACCGGGCCAGCCTTGGCGGCCTGACGGGCGAGTTCGAGGCGGGCGTGGACGGCTTCGAGTTCGGGCTTTTTGGCGATTTCAGCGGGGGCGCCGTTCAGGATCGCTTCGGCCTGATCGAGTTCGCCGAGTGCGATGTAGCAGTTCACGAGGCCCGCATAGGCGGTGGCGTTGACCGGGTCTTCCTGCAGGATCGCGGCAAAGGTTTCAGCGGCTTCGGCCACGGCACCTTCGTCGAGCATCTGCTGGGCGGCTTCGAGCGCCTCGGACAGGCCGCCGTCACCGGCGAGGGCGGAAAGCTTGGTCACGAATTCGCCGACCTGCGAGGGCGGTATCGCGCCCTGGAAGCCGTCGACGGGCTGGCCTTGCCAGAAGGCATAGACGGTGGGGATGGACTGGACGCGGAGTTGCCCGGCATAGGCGGGGTTCTTGTCCACATCGATCTTGACCATCTTGACCTTGCCGCCCGCCTTGTTCACGGCCGCTTCGAGCGAGGGGCTGAGGGTTTTGCAGGGTCCGCACCATGTGGCCCAGAAATCCACGATGACGGGGACGGTCTTGGACTGTTCGACGACGTCGGCCATGAAACCGGCATCGGTCCCGTCCTTGATGTGCTGTTCTGCCGTTCCAAGCATGACACGATTCCTTCGCGGTGATCTGACGGGCCTTATATGTGCGTCCGCATCGGCAAGGCCAAGGGGGATTGCGTGTTCGGTGCGCTTTACCCGGCGGCGTGGCGGGCCTAGCGTGCAGGAAAGTCTGGGAGGAGTTCTGCAGATGACACGCACACTGCTTTGTTTCGGGGACAGCAATACGCATGGGTCGCCGCCTTTGCAGCGGCTTGGTGAGCCGTACCGGCGGTATGACGCGGCAACACGCTGGCCCAGACGTGCGCTGGCTGCGCTGGGGCCGGGGTGGGATCTGGTCGAGGAAGGGCTGCCGGGGCGGACGGCGCAGTTCGATGACCCGGTGATGGGGACGCATATGAACGGCGTGTCGGGGCTGAAGATCGCGCTGGAAAGCCACGGACCGATTGACGTGCTGACGATCATGCTGGGCACGAATGATGTGAAGACCTGTTTCGGCGCGACGCCCGGGGCGGTGATGGGCGGGATTGCCGGGCTTCTGATGATCTCGCAGTCACTGGCGATGCAGGACCGGCATGGCGGGTTCAAGACGCTTTTGATCTGCCCGCCGCCGGTGGTGGAGACAGGATGTCTGAAGGAGATCTTCTGGGGCGGGGCGGCCATGTCGCAGGCTCTGCCGCCGCTCTATCAGGCGCTGGCGGCGACGTGGGGTGTCGGGTTTCTGGATGCCGGGACGCTGATCGCGGTAAGCCCGGTGGACGGGGTTCACTATGAGCCCGAGGCGCACGCGACGTTGGGTGCGGCTGTCGCGG
>JBGSWJ010000111.1:0-9306 GCA_041752495.1 Rhodobacterales bacterium | reverse complement strand
GGGCTGGGGCGGCGCATTGTCGGGGTGGCGGGCCGAAACGCTGCGGGCGCGGGCCTATGACGGGGATCTGGCGCGGGTTGTGCTGCCATCAGATGCGACGGTCGATTGGGTGCGGTCGATTGCAGACCCGGCGGATGATCTGCGCGCACCGATGAAGGGGCCTTTGCGGACGTTGCGGGACGGGGATGCCGGGCTGCACCGGGCGGCGATTGCATTGACCAAGGCGGCACGGCTGTTGCCGGCGGCGCTGGTTCTGACTGTCGCAGATGCGGCCGGGTTTGCGGCGATGCACGATCTGACGGTGATTCCGGCGGCGGGGGTGCTGGATACCGCGCTCAGCCCGCTTCACCATACCATATCGGCCCGGGTGCCGCTGGAAGTGTCCGAGGCGGGGCGGCTTCACATCTTCCGGCCCGATGACGGGGCCGAGGAGCATTATGCGGTCGAGATCGGGCAACCTTCGCGGGATGCGGCGGTGCTGGCGCGGCTGCATTCGGCCTGTTTCACGGGTGATCTGCTGGGTTCGCTGAAATGCGATTGCGGGCCGCAGTTGCGGGGTGCATTGGCGCAGATGGGAGCCGAAGGGGCCGGGGTCCTGCTCTATCTTAATCAGGAAGGGCGCGGGATAGGGCTGGCCAACAAGATGCGGGCCTATTCCTTGCAGGATCAGGGATTCGACACGGTCGAGGCGAACCACAGGCTGGGGTTTGAGGATGACGAGCGGGATTTTCGGATCGGGGCGGAAATCCTGCGCAAGATGGGGTTCCGGTCGGTCCGGCTGATGACGAACAACCCGGCCAAGGTGGCGCGGATGCAGGATTGCGGGATGGATGTGGTCGAGCGGGTGCCGCTGAAGGTGGGCGGCAACCGGCACAATGCGCATTATCTGGCGACGAAGGCGGCCAAGTCGGGGCATCTGCTGTGAGGGTTGCCGTTGATCCGTTTCCCGGTGAGGCGGAACTGGACGCATTAATGACACTGGCCTGGGAGGGCCGGTCGGAAGGAGGATGGGCAAAGGTGCTTGAGCGGAGCCTTGTCCATGTTGGCGCCTATGAGGGTGACCGACTGGTGGGTTTCGTGAATGTCGCCTGGGACGGGGGTGCGCATGCGTTCCTTGTGGATACCACGGTCGCGCCAGAATTTCAGAGAGCGGGGCTGGGGCGGCGCATTGTCGGGGTGGCGGCGGATACGGCGCGGGCGCGTGGCGCGCGTTGGCTGCATGTGGATCATGAAGAAAGGTTGACCGGCTTTTATGCAGGCTGCGGGTTCCGCCCGACCGCGGCGGGGCTGATAGACCTTGCGGGTGCCGGGACATGACACCCGCCGATCTTGTCGTCTCGCCTGGGGGCCTGCGGTTCATGGGGCGGCATTTACCATGCACCATCGGGCGGAACGGGGTGACGGACCGCAAGCGCGAGGGCGACAGTTGCACGCCGCGCGGGGTGCATGGGATCATCGGGATGCTTTACCGGCCCGACCGGATGGCGCGGCCTGCGAACTGGGCATTGCCGATCAGGCCGGGGGATCTGTGGTCGGATGATCCCGGGGATGAGGACTATAACCTGATGGTGCGGGCGCCCTATGGTCACAGTCACGAAAAGCTGCGCCGGGCGGATCCGCTTTATGATCTGGTGATCCTGACCGACTGGAACTGGCCCCGGGCGGTGCGGGGGCACGGGTCTGCAATATTTATCCACCAGTGGCGGCGGTCGGGTTATCCGACGGCTGGTTGTGTGGCCCTGCCCCGCGCTGCGCTGACATGGATCGCGCCCCGTATGCGGTACGGGACGCGACTGATCGTTCTTTAGGACCTGTTGTTGTCAGACGAAGATGAAGTCTGACGCCGTCAATTCGCTGCGGGTGGTGTCTTCGAGACGAAGTGTGTGGCCGCCCGCGAAAGCGATCAGCAGATCGTCACCTCGGCCCACGGTCGTCGTTGCGGCCATGAGGGCCGAGAAAGACGTGATGCCAAGCGATGCAGAAATCGCAATGACGTCGCTGCCGTCGAAATCTTCGATCACGTCGGCACCGCTGCTGAAGCGGAATTCGTCCGCGCCGCTGCCGCCGGTCAGGCTGTCGTTGCCGCTCCCTCCGGACAACACGTCATTTCCCCGGCCGCCGACAAGATCATCGGTGCCGCTGTCACCGTTCAACACGTCCGCGCCGTCACCACCATGGAGGTCGTCGTTTCCGTTTCCGCCGGACAGCCTGTCGGCACCACCGCCGCCAGTCACGTCGTCGTTGCCGTCGCCGCCGTTCACGGTGTCGTTGCCGGAGCCGCCAGAGAGATCGTCATTGCCGCCAAGTCCATTGATGACATCGTTGCCACCAAGCCCCGAGATATCGTTAACGCCGTTGGTTCCATTCAGGGTGTCGTTGCCCTGAGTGGGCGTATTGATTGACGGCGGCGGGGCTGCCGGAGGAGATGCCGAAAACCCGAACATCGCCGCGTTGAGGCCGCTGATGGTGAAATCCTCGAGCAGGACGGAGTTGCCGTTGCCAAAGTCTATCAGCGTGTCATCGCCGCCGTCGACCGCGCGCGCCAGCGAGAGGACATCAGCAAAGTCGTCGACCCTGAGAGATGAGGTGAGCGAGATCACGTCGCCGGGCCGGAAGAATTCGATGCTGTCATGGCCGGAGCCGACAACAAAGGTGTCGTTCCCATCGCCGCCCACAAGATCGTCATTGCCTGCGCCACCGTCCAGCGTGTCGTTTCCGGAGCCGCCGTAGAGATCGTCGTCTCCATTGCCGCCAAACAGCCGGTCATTGCCGTCGCGGCCATAGATATCGTCCTTGCCGCCCGAGCCGCTCAGCGTGTCGTTGCCGTTCGTACCGTTTACATCAAGTGCCATGTCATGCCTCTTTCAGGTTCGCCCGCCGACATCATTGTCTCCCCAACCATGTCGAGAGATGGGGGCGTGACCTTGTTCCGGAAGGTGGGCGTGACATATACCGGTGATCGTTTTTCCTGATCGCGGTGCCAGATGTCTTATCCGGTGAAGCCTTCCTTGCGGCAGCTTTCAGCGCTTCTGGCGGTGATCGATACGGGTTCATTCCGGAAGGCGGGGGTCATGCTTGGAATGGGTCAGCCAGCGCTGAGTGCGCAGGTTGGTGCGCTTGAGGAGCAGTTGGGCGTGCCTCTTCTGGATCGCAGGTCGCACGGGGTTATCCCGACTGCCGAGGGCCGAGCGGTTGCCGCCTTGGCCCAGGAGGTGATGGATGCCGTGCAGCGGATCGCCGATCGGGGGCGCACGGGCGGGCCGGGTGCGGGGAAAGAAGGGCTGCGCGAAGTGGTGCTGCGGATCGGGGTCAGTGCTTCGGTGGGGCCGTACCTTTTGCCCTATGCATCGACGATCCTTCGCCAGACTGCACCGGGTGTGCAGCTTTTGGTGCGCGAAGGCACGACAGATGGTCTGGCAGACGGTTTGCGAGAGGGTCTGCATGACATGATCCTGACGCAGCTGCCGCTGCGCGGACCTGGTCTGGTATCTCGTCCCGTATTTGAAGAACCGATCCTGTTGATGATGTCTGTCGATCACCCTTTGGCAACGCGAGAATCGATCAGGCCGGCCATGCTGAAAGGCGAGACGATTCTGACACTGGGCTCGGCGTTTGCCTTGACCCGGCAGGCCGAGCGGCTGGTCGAGGATTCGGGGGCCGTCTTGTCGAACGGCTATGAGGGCAGCAGCATGGATGCGCTGCGGATGATGTGTGCCGTTGGTCCGGGGATCGCGCTTGCACCGCTGCTTTATGCCGTTTCAGAGGTCAGGTCCGATGGTCGCGTGGTGACACGACCGCTTGTCGGTAAAAGACTTTCGCGGACACTGGCGCTGACATGGCGCAAGACGCAGGGAACGCCACCGGAAGCCTCAGTGCTTGCCGATGCTTTGGCAGTGGCGGCACAACAAGCCCTGAGGTGACGCCGGTCAGGTCAGTGGGCTGACGCGCGTTCGCCGAAGATCGCCGAGCCAACCCGGACATGTGTTGCTCCCGCGGCGATGGCGGCTTCGAAATCGCCGCTCATCCCCATCGAGAGGCCAGTGAGGCCATTTCGGGCGGCAAGATCGGCAAGCATGCGGAAATGGGGCGCGGGATCATGTCCATCGGGGGGGATGCACATGAGGCCGAGAAGCGGCAGGTCCAGAGCACGGGTCAGGGCGATGAAGGCATCGGCCTGTTCGGGAAGGCAGCCGGCCTTTTGTGGTTCGGCACCGGTGTTGACCTGGATGAATACTGAGGGGCTTTTCCCGCGTTCTTGTGCCAGACGGGCGAGAGTTTCGGCGAGCCGCGGACGGTCGAGCGTCTGGATGCAGTCGAAAAGCTCGACGGCGGCGCGGGCCTTGTTGGTCTGGAGGGGGCCGATCAGGTGCAGATCGACCCTGCCGAACCGGTCTTGCAGGGCGGGCCACTTTCCAGCGGCTTCCTGCACCCGATTCTCTCCGAAACAGCGGTGACCGGCGTCAAGGACAGATATGACGCGTTCCAGCGGCTGCACCTTTGACACGGCGATCAGGCGGACCGATGCGGGGGCACGGCCCGCAGCAAGAGCGGCAGCGGCGATTCTTGCAGTAATGTCAGACAGGGCCAAAAGGCGGTCTCCTTCCCCTGCGTCAGGCGCGGATGCGGTGGCGTTTCAAGAGCAGTTGCCTTGATTTTGCCATGATTTCCAGCCCTGCGCCACCTGTGTGGCCATGTTGCATCATTTTGGCGGCAGCCTTGCCCGGTTGGACCAAATCGCTTGAGTGTGCACTCGGTTGGGCGCAAATACGGGATCAATGCTAGTTGCACTGGCATTCTTGAGAATGCAAAACACGAGGGAATATCATGAAACGCATCCTTCTTGCCTCGGTCGCTACGGTCGCCTTCGCTGGCGCCGCTGCTGCCGAAGTTACCTTCGGTGCTGATGCCACCCTGGGCTTCAACAACTCGACGGTTGGCGACAACTATGGCTTCTACTGGTCGGCAAACCTGAACCTGGGCTTCATCAACGAGCTCGACAACGGTCTGACCGCTGGTGGTACCCTGGGCATCGAACTGTCTAACGACAACTTGGGCCAGACGCTCGAAACCGGTGATTTCGAATTCTACATCATCTCGGACAACTCGGGCCTGTACTTCGGTGACACGGCGTTCGCCGCCGAAACCCACTGGGACTTTGCCGGTTCGCTGATCGCCGACGTGTTCTCTGAGCAGGACAACGAAATCGCTCTGCGCGGTGACTACTCCTTCGGCGACAACTCCTTCTCGCTGTCGGGTAACCTTGCTGACGGTGCCGAAGACTTCCAGGTTCCTGCAACCGATACCGAGCCCGGCTCGCTCCGCGCCGGTCACGTTCGCGCTCCGAACTTTATCGACCAGCTGTCGTTCGGTGCGTCTGGCCAGTACGCCGCGTTCACCTACTCGTTCGCGTATCAGGACGAATCGGACGCACTGGGCGTTCCGGAAGACACCGGCGTGTATGCCGCGTACAACGACTTCAACCCCGATAACGTCTGGGGTGCCACCGTTGGTACGGTCTTCTCGGGCTTCAACGTTGATCTGGCCTACGTCCAGAACATCACGTCCGGGCAGAACAACATCGGTATCGCTGTCGGCTACGCCATCGGCGATCTGTCGCTGGACGCCTACTACTCGCTCAACAACCAGCCCAAGGATGCTGTTGATGATGTTGGCGACAACTGGGGCCTGTCGGCCGCCTACACTTCGGGCGCCATCCTGGTCGAAGCCAGCTACGAAACCGACGCGTTCAACAACGACGACTGGGGCGTCGATGCCGCCTATGACATCGGCAACGGCTTCATCGTTGCTGCTGGTGTGGACGACAACGGCGACAGCTACTACGTCGCTGGCCTGATCGACCTCGCCGGTGAAGATGACCTCGGCGCTTCGGTCGGCATCTCCTACGCTGTTGACGAAAGCTACGACCCGGTCACCGACTCGGGCGACGACGAAATCGGCAAGTTCGACCTGCAAGAAGGTCTGACCGCCGAAGTTACCTTCAACTTCTGATCCTGACGGATCCGAAGCGAAGCGGGAGCGGCCCTTTGGGGCCGCTCTTTGCTTTTGGCGGATCGGCGTGAAACGGGTGTTGGCCCCTGCGCCCCGGCCTTGGGCCTTGTGAGCCTTTGGGGGCTTCGCTACACAGGTTCCCAACCGCCTGATCCCTTGGGGGAATGACTTTGACCCTGACTAACAGCACCTTGCGCACAACCCTGACTGTGGCGGCGATTGCCCTGCTTGCCGTCCTGAGTGGATGCGGCGGCGGTGCCGGGCCGAATGCGACGACCGAGGCGACGCGTGCCCGGGGGGCCGAGACGGTCGCCGTCAACCGCTATCTGTGGTATGCATCGCTTGAGATTCTGGACTTTCTGCCCATTGAATCTGCTGATCCCTTTACCGGTGTGATCGTGACAGGTTTCGGGACTCCGCCGGGTGGATCGACGGCCTATCGGGCGACCATATATATCAGGGATCCTGCCCTAGATGCGCGGTCGCTGAACGTATCGCTTGCTACACGGAACGGTCCGGCGTCCGTCGAGACAACGACAGCCATCGAGGATGCGATCCTGTCGCGGGCGCGTCAGCTGCGGATGCAGGATCGCGGACTCTAGCCTTGTCCGCACGGGCGGGGTAACACCGCCGTCGCATCCCAGCGCCTTATCACCTCTTCCAAGGACCAATACGCATGTCCCGCACCATCGCATCCGAGATTGAACCGAAGTGGCAGGCCGCCTGGGAACAGGCGGGCACGTTCCGTGCCAGCCGGTCGGGGGACAAGCCCAAGTATTATGTGCTTGAGATGTTCCCCTATCCGTCGGGGCGCATCCATATGGGCCATGTGCGCAACTACACGATGGGCGACGTGATCGCGCGCTACAAGATCGCGACGGGGCATAATGTACTGCATCCGATGGGATGGGACGCGTTCGGGATGCCGGCCGAGAATGCCGCGATGGCGAGCGGCGGGCATCCCAAGGACTGGACCTATCAGAACATCGCGGACATGCGGGCGCAGATGAAGCCGCTCGGCCTGTCGATTGACTGGAGCCGCGAGTTCGCGACCTGTGACCCCGAGTATTACGGGCAGCAGCAGGCGCTGTTCATCGACATGCTGGCCGCCGGGCTGGTCTATCGCAAGAATGCGGTGGTGAACTGGGACCCGGTCGACATGACCGTGCTGGCCAACGAGCAGGTGATCGACGGCAAGGGCTGGCGGTCTGGCGCGGATGTGGATCGGCGCGAGCTGACGCAGTGGTTCTTCAATATCTCGGCCTATTCCGAGGAATTGCTGACGGCGATCGACAGCCTTGATAGCTGGCCGGCCAAGGTCAAGCTGATGCAGGCGAACTGGATCGGCCGCAGCCGAGGGGTGGAAATCAGTTTCCCGCTGTCAACGCCGACAGCGGGTCTCGAGTCGCTTGTCTGTTATTCGACCCGGCCCGACACATTGCACGGCGCGACCTTCATGGCGATATCGCCCGACCACCCGGTTGCCAAGACGCTGGCCGAATCTTCGGCTGACATCGCCGCGTTCTGTCTGGAGGCCCGCAAGGGCGGAACCACAGAAGAGGCTATCGAAAAGGCGGACAAGAAGGGCTTTGACACGGGCCTGACCGTGCGGCATCCGATTTGGCCCGACCGGCAGCTTCCGGTCTGGATCGCAAACTTTGTGCTGATGGATTACGGCACGGGGGCTATCTATGCCTGTCCGAGCCACGACCAGCGCGACCTTGATTTTGCGGTGAAGTTCGGTCTTCCGGTCGTAAATGCGTTCAACATGCCGGGCGAGACGAATGTCATCGGCAAAGAGGCCCTTGTTCCCGGCAAAGACGTGACTGTGGAGTATGTCAACCATTTCACGGGGTTGGTTCGGGCAACGGCCTATGACGTGATTGAGGCTTCGATTGACTGGCTGGAGGCCCGTGGCCTTGGCAAGGGTCAGGTGCGATATCGTCTGCGTGACTGGGGTCTGTCGCGGCAGCGGTATTGGGGTTGTCCGATCCCGGTGGTGCATTGCGAAAATTGCGGTGTGGTGCCCGAGAAGAAGGAGAACCTTCCGATCCGCCTGCCCGATGATGTGACGTTCGATGTGCCTGGCAATCCGCTGGACCGGCATCCGACATGGCGCAACTGTGCCTGCCCGTCATGTGGCAAGCCCGCGCGGCGCGAGACTGATACGATGGACACGTTCGTTGATTCGAGCTGGTATTATGCCCGGTTCACTGCGCCCCATGCGGCGACGCCGACGGTGATGGCAGATGCCGAATACTGGATGAACGTGGACCAGTATATCGGCGGCATCGAACATGCGATCCTGCACCTGCTCTATTCCCGGTTCTTTGCCCGGGCGATGCAGATCACGGGGCACCTGCCCGCGAAGGCGATCGAGCCGTTTGATGCGCTGTTCACGCAGGGCATGGTGACGCACGAAATCTATATGACCCGGGATGAGAACGGGCGGCCCGTTTACCACTTCCCTGAGGATGTAGAGAACGGCGCGCTGAAGGCGACGGGGGAAAAGGTCGAGATCATTCCGTCGGCCAAGATGTCGAAGTCCAAGAAGAACGTGGTGGACCCGGTCAGCATCGTGACGACCTATGGGGCCGATACGGCGCGGTGGTTCGTGCTGTCTGACAGCCCGCCCGAACGGGATGTGGAATGGACGGCATCGGGGGCCGAGGCGGCGGCCAAGCATCTTGCGCGTGTGCTGCGGATTGCGGGCGAGGTGGCGGCGATGGCTGACACCGGGCCTACGGCTGAGGATACAGACCTGCTGCGGGCGATGCACAAGACGATCCATGAGGTCACGCAGGGGGTTGAGTCCTTTGGCTTCAACGCGGCAATCGCGCGGCTTTATGGGTTCACCAATACGCTGGGGCGGTCGGGTGCCGGGGCTGCGGCCAAGCGGCAGGCGACGATGGCGCTGGCGCAACTGATGGCGCCGATGACGCCGCATCTGTCCGAAGAGATCTGGGCGATGCTGGGTGGTGAGGGATTGATTGCTGTGGCGCCCTGGCCCAAGGCGGACGCGGCGATGCTGATCGACGACACGGTGACGCTGCCGATCCAGATCAACGGCAAGCGGCGGTCTGAAATCACGGTGCCCAAGGACATGCCGGCCGCCGAGGTCGAGAAACTGGTGCTGGCGGATGAGGCTGTCGTGCGGGCCTTGGAGGGCGGCGCGGTCAAGAAGCTGATCGTGGTGCCGGGCCGCATCGTCAATGTTGTCATCTGACCGCCTGCACCCTGCCCTGTTCCGCCTGGCAGCCGTGATGGCCTTGCTGGCGGCGGGCGGGTGCGGGTTCA
>JBGSWJ010000110.1:0-1968 GCA_041752495.1 Rhodobacterales bacterium | reverse complement strand
GCTTCCTGTGACAACAGGAACAGCATGACCGCTACCTGTTCGGATGGGGTCGATCCGCGCTTCTTCTGGTCGCTGAACTGCAGAAGGCTCTGGCTCTTATAGAGGCCAATGCCGGTATCGGCAAAACCCGTCGCGCGCCGCTGTCCAATAATCTCGAACGCGCGGTCATACATCGGGGTCAGCGTTGTTCCCATGCCGACCGAATTGACGCGGATGCCATAGGCGGAGCCGTCGATCGCGCCGGTCTTGGTCATACCCTGCACCGCATGTTTGGACGTCACATAGGGAACTGTGCCGCCAAAGCCGCGAATCCCTGCGACGGATGCGACGTTGACAATGGCACCGCCACGGTTCTGCGCGATCAACTGCCGCATCTCGTGCCGCATGGAATAGAACGTGCCATAGACGTTCACCTTGACCACACGGTCAAAGTATTCGTCACCGGCCTCGTCGAACCGTGCCATAACGCGGTCTTTCTGATTGACGTAGTCAATGGCCTCATCGGGAAAGAGTGCGTCCATCACGCCTGCGTTGTTGATCGCGCCATCCAGCCCGCCGTAGGTGGCAACTGCCGTGCGCACCATCTCCTCGCAGACTGAGTTCTCGGAAATGTCGCCCGCGACAAATGTGGCGCTACCCCCATCGGCCTTGATCGCGTCGATTACGGACGCTCCCAATCCCTCAAGGATGTCGACACCGACCACGTTCGCGCCTTCCTTGGCCAGCCGCCGGGCTGCAACTTCGCCCATGCCCCGGGCAGAGCCAGTCACGATGACAGTCTTTCCGGCAAAGCGGCCCGGGAGGAAATAGTCCTCGGACACGGGGACGACATTCTGCCGACCAGGGATGTTCGGATCGGCCGGGTCCCACGGCGTGGCATAGGGACCCAACGGAACCGAGGCTTGCGCTTCTGCCGCCTCGGTAGCGGCGGTGACCGCAGCCGCTGCGGCTGCGGCCACACCAATACTCTTCAGGACGTCGCGACGTTCGACCATTTCGGGTTCTCCGTGATTTGGGTTTGATGGGTTAGAATGAGTAGCGGACAAGAAGCATGGCGCTGAGCCAGTTCTCGGCGTTTCCGTCCAGAGCGTCAGAGACAGCCTGGCCCGGGATGGTGTAGGCGACCTGACCGTGAACGTAGACCTGCCGGCTCGCGAACCATTTGACCGTGACGTTGGCCTCGTAGCCGTATTCGTCGTCGGACATGAACGTCAGCGCAGGGTTGCCGCCGATGTTGTTGGTCTGATCGGCGTAGAAGGCCCAGAGTTGAGGCACGACTTCGATCCGGGCAGTGGGGCGGAAACGGGCCTGGATGCGATGCGCGATGACGTTGCTGTCCTGCACGACCTTGAAGTTGTTGGCCCCTTGGACCCACTGTTCGCCATTGCCGCCCGACAGCAGCGGATCCCAGCGTTCATAGGCGGCCGTCGTGGGATCGTCGCCGCTGAAGTAGGACAGGCGATAGCTGACTGAAGGCGACCACGCCGTCTCTGCAAAGCTGTAGCCGACCTCACCGTATGCGGCCCGGGCGTCCATCGCGAAGTTGCTGTTGGTCTGACGTGCGATTTCGCCGCCAAAGAAGAAGCCGGACTGTCCCCCGGGCTGGGCGTAGTTGAAACGCACGTCCCAGAGACCGAGCCCCTCACGAGTGCCAGCGATGGTTCCGACCGGGGAGAAGTAATTGTAGGTTGACTGGGGAACTGTCACATAGCTCGCCCCAAGGAGGAGGCCCGGTCGGACGGCGCTTTCGACGTTGAGGCCGGTGATGATCGTGTTGGTGTCGAGAACTGGCAGTTCATCGGGATCTACCAGGAACGCCTCGAACTTGGTTTTGTTCCAGACGACCTGACCCAGAACCAGATTATCTGCCGCCCATCGGGCGTTTGCCTGAAGTGCTGCCCTGATATCGCCGTTCGCAGCGGTATTCGCGATCAGGAATGCGTTCGCGAGGGTAAAGCGCTGACGTCC
>JBGSWJ010000109.1:0-3036 GCA_041752495.1 Rhodobacterales bacterium | reverse complement strand
CTGGGGGGAGCCGAAGCCGGGGGGCAGCGCCCCCTCCCCGGTCTCAGCCACGCTTGCGCCGACCCGTGCCGCCCCGGCCACCGCCGGTCGTTTCCGATCCGGGTGGGCGGCAGAAGCGGATCCAGTCGCCGCCAGACGGGTCATTGTTTGTCAGGAAGTTGGCGGCGCGGATCGCCTCCATCTCCTTGCCGGGGCGGGATTTGGTCGAACCCATGCCAAAGAGGGTGACGAAAACCTCGTCATCGATATCCTCGGGCAGGATGATCCCGGCGGCCAGAATCTCGGCCTTCTTTTCGGCAATCTTGGTCTGCGTGACCGGCAGCGCTACCGGGTTCATGATGGCACTCGTCATGCCCGCGCCCATCGCCATCGGCAGGAAGGCATTGTTGATCCCGTGCCGGTTCGGCAGGCCAAAGGAAATGTTGGACGCACCGCAGGTCGTGTTCACGCCCAGTTCCTCGCGCAGACGGCGGACCAGCGTAAAGACCTGAAGCCCCGCCGTCGCCATCGCCCCAATCGGCATGACCAGCGGATCGACCACGATGTCATGCGCCGGAATGCCATAGTCGGCTGCCCGCTGGACGATTTTCTTGGCCACGGCAAAGCGCACCTCGGGGTCTTCGGAAATCCCCGTGTCGTCGTTCGAGATTGCCACGACCGGCACATTGTATTTCTTGACGAGCGGCAGGACGATCTCCATCCGCTCTTCCTCGCCGGTGACCGAGTTCAGGAGCGGACGGCCCTCAGCCGTTGCCAGCCCCGCCTCAAGGGCGCCGGGCACCGAGCTGTCGATGCAAAGCGGCACATCGACGATGGCCTGAATCCGCTTGATCAGTTCCGTCATCAGCGGCGGCTCGACAAAGTTGTTGTCGGCATAGCGCACGTCGGTTGCCATCTTGTTGGTAAAGACGGCGCCCGAATTCACGTCAAGCACATTGGCCCCGGCGGCGACCTGCGCAATCGCGTCGGCCTCGACGGTCGAAAAGTCGCCCGCCTCAAGCTCCGCCGCCAGCTTCTTGCGGCCCGTCGGGTTGATCCGTTCACCGATCACGCAGAAGGGCTGGTCGAACCCGATGATGACAGTCTTGGTCTTTGATTCTACGATCGTGCGGGTCATGTCTTATCCGTTCATTGCGGCGGCGGGGCGGGCCGAAGCGGGCCCGTGTTCCGTGGCCCAGTTGGCATTGGTCGTGATCCCGCCCAGCGGGAAGAAATGGACCTGTTCGATGTTGAACCCCGGCGTCGCCGCCTTGTGGGCGGCAAGCTCGGTCAGGAAATCGGTGGGTTCGTAGGGCAGCAAAAGCTTGGTCACATCCATCGCCCGCTTTTGCAGCACTTTCAGCGAGGGGCCAACGCCGCAGGCGATGGCGAACTTGATCAGCGTCTGCAGCTTTGCCGGGCCCGCAACGCCGATATGCACCGGCAGGTCGATCCCAGCCGCTTTCAGGCTGTTGGCCCATTCGATCACCGGACCCGCCTCAAAGCAGAACTGCGTCGTGATCGCCATCTTGGCCGCAGTCCGTTCGGAAAACTTCTGCTTCCACTTCAACGCCTCGACCAGCACGGCCTCGCCACCCGCGATATCCTTGTTGCCTTCCGGATGGCCCGCGACATGCAGCCGGGTAAAGCCCGCCTTGTCGAAAAGACCCGTCTCGATCATCTGCATCGACGAATCAAACTCGCCCGCGGGCGTCGTCACACCGCCGCCCAGCAGCAGGCCCTGCGTCACCCCGGCCTCGGCCTGATAGCGCGCAATCCAGTCGGCCAGCTCGTCACGGCTCTTGATGATCCGGGCCGGAAAATGCGGCATGACCGGAAAGCCGTCCTTCGCCAGACGCGCAGCCGTGCGGACCATGTCCTCGATCGGCGTGCCTTCGATATGGGCGATATAGACGCGCGTCCCCTTGGGCAGGATCGCCTTGAAATCCTCGACCTTCTCGGCGGTGCGCGGCATCACCTCGATGGAATAGCTGTTCAGGAACTGCGACATGGCCTCGGTCGGGTTTGCCGGGGTCTCTTTGCGCTTGAGAAAGGGAAGCAGGGCCATCAGGGCATCCTTCATGCGAGTGGTCAGGGGCGGGCTTTGCACAGGCTCACGCCCGGCCGCCGTTATCGATCAGTGCCAACAGGCGCGCCTTGTCATATTCCGCCTCGATCCGGGCGGCTTCACGGGCGACCACCTCTTCGGGCTCGCCTTCTGCCTCATAGGGCGCGGCCTTGCGCCATTCGGCCAGGTATTCATCGGTCCCGGCCGCGCCGGTCTTCATGGCGGCGCGGTCAATCGCCTGTTCGAAACGTTCGGACAGCTGGACCTTGGACCCGCGACGGCCTTTTCCAACAATGATCTGCGCCGGAATATCGCGCCAATAGACGATGGTAACTTCGGGCATCTGATTCCTCGGTCTCGGGTTGCCTGCTTCTACGCTGCTCTGTCCGCGACACGGGGTCGGTTTTCGACATGGCGGGCGCGGCAAGCGACGACATCTGTCGCACCTGAACCATATGCACGCGGCGCGGCCCTTCCGCCAGCGGGCCCCGCCCCCGAAATTCTCATCACAAAGATGAGACCGGTTAATCCCGAATTGCCTTGGCAACCCCCTTCAGGACGCTTGCGCAAATTCCTGCCGATGCCTAACTTGAAACTAACCTAGAATGGAGGGCGTGAGATGACGCCCAAGCGTCCCGACAGCGCGGGCGCATTCCCGAAAGCGGTCGAGAGCCCCGCGCCCCAACTGCCCGATCCCAGCACGCTCTATGCGGCGCTGGACTTGGGAACCAATAGCTGCCGCATGCTGATTGCCCAACCCAAGGGCAGTCAGTTCCACGTCGTGGACAGCTTTTCAAAATCCGTGCAGCTGGGTCAGGGCCTCGAAAGCTCGGGCAAGCTGTCACGGGCCTCTATGGCACGCACGATCAACGCGCTGAGAATCTGCAAGCAAAAGCTCGCCCGCCATCAGGTGACACGGATGCGTCTGGTGGCGACCGAGGCCTGCCGCCGCGCGCGCAACGGCGCGGCCTTTCTGGCGCAAGTCCGCC
>JBGSWJ010000108.1:0-3296 GCA_041752495.1 Rhodobacterales bacterium | reverse complement strand
CGCCACCCCTGCCGCCGCCAGCACATGCGCCCGCATCGCCGCTTCGGCCCAGTCCGGATCGCGTGCGGCAATCGCCTCGGCAATGTCATGGTGGTGGCGCGACTGGCGCAGCATGTCGTGGTCGGAATACATCTTGTAGGTCCGCAGCACCAATCCCAGATTGACCGCCAGCGACAGCATCGCCGCCAGCCTTGGCGACTGTGCCGCCTGCATGATCGTGTTATGAAAGGCGGCATTGGCCTCGGAAATCACATCATAATCGCTGCGCCCCTTGGGCGGCGTATGGGCCGACATGACCTCGGCCAAACGCCTTAACTCGTCACATTCCGCAGGCGTGGCAAACTCCGCCGCCCGCCGCGCGCCATAGCTTTCCAGCATCGTCCGGATCAGGAAAATCTGCTGCACCTCGTCCGGGTTCAGCCCCGTCACGCGCAACCCCTCACCCGGCGCCCGCTTCAGGAACCCTTCAATCAGCAGGCGCTTGACCGCCTCGCGCACCGGCGTCCGCGAAATCCCCAGCCTGTCGGCCAACGTCACCTCGGTCAGCCGTTCGTCCGCCTGCAACACGCCTTCCAGAATGTCGGTGCGAATAACCAGATAGGCCGTCTCTGCCGCTGACGCCGGACGGTCATCGTCGCCCCGCATCACGCCGCCTCACGCGGGGGGAAACCGCCCGCCTTCATCACCATCCCCGGCACGACATGGCCCAACTGCGCCTCGAGCCATTCGGCCACTTCGATGCAGGCCTCCAGATCCATCCCCGTCCGCACGCCCGACCGTTCGAGCATATAGACCAGATCCTCGGTCGCGATATTCCCCGTGGCGCGCGGCGCGAAAGGACAGCCGCCCACGCCCCCCAGCGAGGAATCAAGCGCCACCGCCCCCGCCAGCACCCCGGCCCAGGCATTGGCGATCCCGGTGTTGCGCGTGTTGTGCAGGTGCAGCCGGATGCGCACATCCGGAAACTCCCGCTTTACCGCCGCCACCCGTTCGGCCACATCGGCAGGCGTCGCCACCCCGATCGTATCAGCCAGCGCAATCTCGGCGGGCGCATGTTTCATCGCGCCTTCAACCACATGCAACAGCCGCGCCACCGAAATTTCGCCCTCGAACGGACAGCCGAACGACGCCCCAATGGTCAGCCCTGCTGTCACCCGCCCACGGGCCGCCTCAAACACCTCGCCCCAGACGCGGATGCCATCCTCGGTCCCCATGCCCTGATTGCGATGACTGAAGGTGTCCGAGGCAACGACGACGAAGTTGACCTCGTCCAGCCCCGCCGCCGCCGCCCGTTCAAACCCCTTCATGTTCAGCGCAAGGCCAATGTATTTGGCCGCCCCCTTGGGCAGCATCGCGGCCAGTTCCGCAGCATCCGCCATCTGCGGCACGCGGGCCGGATTGACGAAACTCGTCACCTCAAGCCGCCTTGCCCCCGCCGCGATCGCCTTTTCGATCAATGCCAGTTTTGTATCCACTGACAGGATCGTTTTCTCATTCTGTATACCGTCGCGTGCTGAAACCTCGACGATTTCGATGGATTTGGCAGAATCTGGCATGAAATGTGCTCCCGGGGCTTTTCTTTTGCATACATCGATGTATCCTTCAAAGCAACAACAGCAAGACTCAGGGTAAGATTTGCGCAACCATCTTGCGCAATGATGCCCGAAAGACAGGGAGTCAGAATGACCGATACCGCGCCACCCCGTCAGGGGCCGCTGACCGATATCCGCGTGATCGAGATGGGCCAGCTCCTCGCCGGCCCCTTCTGCGGTCAGCTCCTCGCCGACTTCGGGGCCGAGGTCATCAAATGCGAACAGCCGGGCGAAGGCGATCCCATGCGCGAATGGGGCCGGGAAAAGCCCTATGGCAAATCGCTCTGGTGGCCCGTCGTCGCGCGTAACAAGAAATCCCTGACGCTGAACCTCCGCACGCCCGAAGGCCAGCAGGTCATCCGCGATCTGGTCGCGACCTCCGATATCCTGATCGAAAACTTCCGCCCCGGCACGCTCGAACGCTGGAACCTCGGCTATGAGGAACTCAGCAAGATCAACCCGAAACTGATCATGGTCCGCGTCACGGGCTTTGGCCAGACCGGCCCCTACTCCTCCCGCGCCGGTTATGGCTCGATTGGAGAGGCGATGGGCGGCCTGCGCTATGTCGTGGGTGATCCCTCGACCCAGCCCTCCCGCATGGGCATTTCAATCGGCGACGAACTCGCCGCGACCTATGCCTGCCTTGGTGCCATGATGGCGCTCCATCACCGCGACCGCACCGGCAAAGGGCAGATCGTCGACTCGGCGATTTACGAGGCCGTGCTGGCGATGATGGAAAGCATGGTCACTGAATATGCCGCCGCCGGATACATCCGCGAACGCACCGGGCCGATCCTGCCCAACGTTTCGCCCTCGAACGTGTTTGACACCAAGGATGGCAAGCTTCTCCTCGTCGCAGCCAATCAGGATACCGTGTTCAAACGTCTGGCCGATGCGATGGGCCAGCCCGAACTCGCCCAGAACCCCCGCTATGCCACCCACGCCGCCCGGGGTGCGGTTCAGGTCGAACTCGACGCGCTGATCAACGACTGGACGAAAACCGTCGATCTTGAACCGCTCGAGGCGCTTTTGACCGATCACGGCGTCCCCTGCGGCCTGATCTACACCGCGCCCGACATGCTCAACGACCCGCATTTCAAGGCGCGCAATGCCATCGTGGATGTGCCGCACCCGGTCTTCGGATCGCTGAAAATGCAAAACGTCGCCCCCCGCCTGTCCGACACGCCGGGCGCGGTGCGCCATGCCGGGCCGGAACTCGGCGAACATACCGACGACGTGCTCAAGGGAATCCTTGGCATCGCGTCGGAAAAGCTGGACGATTGGCGTGCACGGGGGATCATCTGAGTAGCGATGGACGGCGGGTCTGATACCAACGACAGCTTTCTGCCTCTGGCCGAGGCCGCGGTCAGGCTTGGCCTGTCCCGGCTCAAGCTGCGCGAAGGTATCGCCAAAGGCGTGATCCCCGCCCGTCGTGACAATCAGGGCCACTGGCGCGTGGACCTTTCGGCGCTCCCCGGCAACCTCAAGGCCACGATCAACGCCGCACCTGCCCTCCCAGCCGACCTTATGTCGGCCCTCTTTGACGAGATCGAGGAACTGTCCGCCGATCTCGACACCGCCAACACACTGACCGAACGCCTCGCCGCCCTCGCGGGCACACAGGCCGACACGCTGGAAAAGGTCACTGCCGCGCTTGAGGCGCGCACAAACGAACGCGACCGCCTGGGCGATCTTGCCGGCCGC
>JBGSWJ010000107.1:0-4405 GCA_041752495.1 Rhodobacterales bacterium | reverse complement strand
GATTCCCCACTGCTGCCTCCCGTAGGAGTCTGGGCCGTGTCTCAGTCCCAGTGTGGCTGATCATCCTCTCAAACCAGCTATGGATCGTCGGCTTGGTAGGCCATTACCCCACCAACTACCTAATCCAACGCGGGCCGATCTTTTGCCGATAAATCTTTCCTCCGAAGAGCACATCCGGTATTACTCCCAGTTTCCCGAGGCTATTCCGAAGCAAAAGGTACGTTCCCACGCGTTACTCACCCGTCCGCCGCTAACATCCGAAGATGTCCGCTCGACTTGCATGTGTTAGGCCTGCCGCCAGCGTTCGTTCTGAGCCAGGATCAAACTCTCAAGTTGAAACCGTATCTCTACGGTTCTTGACGTCGAACCTTCGCACATCTGCTTGAACCTAAGTCCAAGTCATTTAACCGTTCTGTGCTTCAGTTACCGAAATAACAAAAGCCGCAAAACAGTGAAGCTGACACTCGCATCATCGGGTTTCCCCTAGCGAGCCGATATGCAAACGATTAAACGCCGATGCGCCCAAACCGCCCACATATCCCTTCTCATCATAACAGTTTCAAAGAGCAATCGTCCGACACGCAAAGCGAAGCGCGCTAGATTTCCTAGCGATCCTCGTCCGCCTCATCTTCAGATTTTCCGGGGTGTTTCGAGCTGCTTGCGCCGCCGTTCGTTCCCGTCACCGTCGCTGGTTCGCTTCGGTGAGGCGGTATTTACGGATGGTCGCCGTAACCCGCAAGAGGAAAAAACGCCTGTCGTCACATTTTCTTCGTTATTCCGGAATTATCTACAATATCTTGGGGTTGGCGCAAACTTCGCCCCAAAACGACCCCGGTTTGCGCAACTTTGTTTCCGCACAGACGCGTGATCGTCCGCGTGATCCGTGGAACTTCAGGCCACGAGCATCCGTTTGGGGCCGAGTCTGGCGAACCGCCACCCCAGCAGCACGACCAGGATGCCCGCATAGACGAGTTGTTCGCGCGTCGTGACCTTGCCGACCATCAAATAGTGCGTCACGGCGAGAATCGCTGCCGGATAGACCAGCTTGTGGATCTGGTTCCACATCTGCCCGCCGAGCCGCTTGATCGAGGCGTTGTTGGAGGTCACCGCCAGCGGGATCAGCAGCAGCAGGGCCGACATGCCGATCAGGATATACCAGCGCTTGTAGAGATCGCCCACGATCTGGCTCCACCGCAGGCCCATGTCGATGGTCAGCCAGCTGGCGAAGTGCAAAACGACATAGGCGAAGGCGACCAGGCCGATCTGGCGGCGGAAGCGGAACAGGTTCAGCCCCAGCCAGCGCAGCGGCGTGACGGCCAGCGAGAACAGCAGCAGTCTCAGCGCCCAAAGACCGAGGCCCCATTCCAGCCCGCGCACTGGATCGACGCCGATCGTGCCGGTCAGCACCTGATAGACCAGGTAGAAGAACGGCAGCGTCCCCAGCAGATAGACGGTCCAGGTGGGTACGCGCTTCAGACCGCGGTTGATCGGGTCAAGCGCGGGAGCCAGGGTCGCAGCGATGGTCTGCGCGGCCATCAGAAGTTCGCCGCCAGATCCATGCCGGCATAGAGGCTCGCCACCTGATCGCCATATCCGTTGAACATCAGCGTATCCTGACGTCCCGCGAACAGGCCCGCGCCGATGCGGCGTTCGGAAGCCTGGCTCCAGCGCGGGTGATCCACTTCGGGGTTCACATTGGCATAGAAGCCGTATTCGTTGGCGGCCATCATGTTCCAGGTGGTCTGCGGCATCTGGTCGGTCAGCGTGATGCGCACAATCGCCTTCACGCCCTTGAAACCATACTTCCATGGCACGACCAGCCGGATCGGCGCGCCGCTCTGGTTCGGCAGCGGCTTGCCATACAAGCCTGTCGCCAGGATCGTCAGCGGATGCATCGCCTCGTCCAGCCGCAACCCCTCTCGGTAGGGCCAGTCAAGGTAGCCCATCTTCTGACCGGGCATTTCCTCGGGACGGACCAGGGTTTCAAAGGCGACATATTTCGCGCCCGCCTGCACGCCCAGCTTGTCTAGAAGCCCCGACAGCTGGATGCCGTTCCAGGGAATGATCATCGACCAGGCCTCGACACAGCGGAAGCGGTAGATGCGCTCTTCCACCGGCAGGCCGGCGATCAGGTCTTCCAGGGTGTAGTCGCCGGGCTTGTCCACCATGCCATCGACCTTCACCGTCCAGGGGGCGGTTGTCAGCATGCCGGCATTGGCGGCGGGATCTTCCTTGCCGAGCCCGAATTCGTAGTAGTTGTTGTAGTTGATGATCTCATCCAGCGTGTTCGGCGCATCGCTGGTGGAATAGGGGCTGCCCGCCCGCGCCGCACCGATCAGCGCCGGGCTGGCCAGCGCCAGTGCAGCCAGCGCGCTGCCGCCCTTCATCAACTGCCGGCGATTCAGGAAAGCCGCCTCGGGCGTCACGTCGGACCAGTTCAGATCAGTCTTGAAAGCCATCGGCCTCTCCCATGGTTGGCGGCGCTTGTGCAGCATCATGCTGCCTTAGCTATCCATACGTTGCAGCTTTTGCGGAGGTTTCACGGTCAACTGGTCAAACAATCGTGATCGGATTGGCCCAAACTGCCAAGTTTGGCGCAAAAATAGTGACAATTGCGGTGTGAGAGGAAAATCGTGCAGTGATCCATCCGGGCCGGTCACGCCGTAGTCTGCTTGCCAATCCCGGCAACCTATGGAGTGCCCCCAATGACCCGCAGAACCTTCCTCGCCCTGACGGCGGCCACCCTTTTCGCTGCCCCACTGGCCGCTCCGGCCTATGCCGCCGACATGGACATCGTTGACACCGCCGTTGCGGCGGGCAGCTTCAACACCCTCGTCGCCGCTGTCACCGCAGCGGGCCTTGTTGAAACGCTGAAGGGCCCCGGCCCGTTCACCGTCTTCGCCCCGACCGACGCCGCTTTCGCCGCGCTGCCCGCAGGTACGGTCGAAGACCTGCTGAAGCCGGAGAACAAGGACAAGCTCGTTGCGATCCTGACCTATCACGTCGTGCCCGGCGCGGTGATGTCCAAGGACCTGACCGAAGGCATGATGGCCAAGACGTTTCAGGGCGGCGAAGTGACCTTCACCCTGGACGGCGGCGCGAAAGTGAACGGCGCGATGATCTCGGGCGTCGATATCGCGGCGACCAATGGCGTCATCCACGTCATCGACGCGGTCATCCTGCCGCCGATGTAAGGCCAGGCGCCGGCCGCCCCCCTGGTGGGGCGGCCGGCCTTTCTCACACAAGAACCCACACAAACAGCAAGGAGGACCCGATCAAATGTTGAACCGTCGCCTTTTCCTTGGCTTCGCCGGTGTTGCCGCCATAGCCTTGGTCGCCGCCTGCGAGCCGATGATGACCAAGCAGCCCGATATCGTGGATATCGCGGCAGCCAACCCGCAATTCTCGACCCTTGTCGCGGCAGTCACCGCGGCCGGTTTGGTTGATACGTTGAAAGGTCCGGGCCCGTTCACGGTGTTCGCGCCCACGAACGACGCATTTGCCAAGCTGCCTGCCGGGACGGTGGACATGCTGCTGCTGCCGGAAAACAAGGACAAGCTGATCGCCGTGCTGACCTATCATGTGGTGCCGGGCGCGGTCATGTCGGCCTCGCTGGCCGGGCAGAAGCTGGACGCGGCGACGGTACAGGGACAAACGGTCCATATCGATGGCCGCAACGGCGTGAAGGTGAATGGCGCCATTGTGGTGCAGGCCGACATCGCGGCCTCGAACGGTGTGATCCATGTGATCGACACGGTGCTTCTGCCGAAGATGTAACCGCTTTCGCCGGCCGCCCCAAAGCAGGGTGGCCGGCGTGCTGCGGGATCAGGGGGCCAGAACCCTGCCCGCCCGCGCCACCAGATTGTCCACGGTCTGTGCTGTGCCGTCTGCCACCCCCATCGCCACGAACTGCGCCAGATGCTCGGCCGAGGCGCAGCGGATCTCCACCACCATCTCGGTTTCATCGCCCAGGGCGCGGAACGTGACCGTGCCATGGGCACCCATCGCATCGAACTCCAGCCTGTGCGGAGGGTCGATGCGGCGATAGATGCCCGCGAAGGCATGGTCCGGGTGATCTGCGGTCACCAGCCGCAGCGCGCCGCCGACGCGGGCATCCACCTCGCAGACGGCCAAGGGCGCGCCGCTCGGGTCCCACCACAGCCGCAGTTGTTCTGGATCGGTCCAGGCCGCGAACAGCCATTGCGGCGTGGCGCGAATGCGGCGGTCCATGCGGATGGCATGTGTGGTTTCATCCAGAGTGAAGCGTCCTTGGGTCATTTGGCGGCATCCTTGTCTGCGGGTTGTTGGCTCAATTCTTCCAGCCGATCAAAGCGGCCCTGCCATTGCTGGCGGAACGGGTCCAGCCAGTCGGCAAGACCCCGCAGCGCGTCCGGCCGCAAGCGGC
>JBGSWJ010000106.1:0-17315 GCA_041752495.1 Rhodobacterales bacterium | reverse complement strand
CATCACCACGGGGTTACTGTGGCAGGCCACTTTGATCGACGAGCGGGGCCTCGATGACCAGCATATCAAGAAGCGCCCGTGGACCTATAGCTGCGATGAAGTGATGCTGATGATGCGGCTCCTGAAGCGTCCTGGCCAGGCGGCATTTGAGCGCTACCTGCTTTCGAAGCTTGAGCGAGAAGTTGCGAAGGGCCAGTGGCCACACCCCTATGCCGACGCCTTGATAATGCCCGACGTCCTGGGGCTGCCGCTTCAGCGCGCCACCCGCATCTTCAGGGCACCTGTCCGCACCCCAGCCCGTGCGCCTGTTGGCGTGACAGACGAGGAATTTGAACGCGCCATGCAATGAGGTGAGTGGCCAGCGTTTGCAGCCTGGTGCGAGTTTGTTGGTTTTAACAGGATGGCCGCCCGAGCATACTGACACTACAAACGATTAGGGCGAGGGTTCTGACCAAACCCTCGCCCACTAGACAGTGATTGCAACCCTACCAAAGGAGCATGCTATGGATAATAGCATCAGCAGCGCTGTCTCTACGCCATTGTTTCTGACGGACGAGGAAATTGCCACACTGGCGGACCTCAGTCTGTCCGCAGTCCGCTTCTATCGCAATGACGGGCGGCTGGCCCCCGGCCACCACAAGCTGGTGGAAGGCGTGAGCTATTCGGGCCGCAGGTTTCGCGGTCGACGGACCTTCACACCAGTGGAAGCTGTCCGTGCCTGGTTCGTTGGGGACAACCGGGCCGAGGCTTTGGCCGCGCTTGACAAGTGGCTTGAGGCCAAGCTGGCCGCTGCATCCTCCGTCTCGGAGTAATCAGCCATGACCAGGATGGAAGCCTTTGGCCTGCTCGATGCAGCAGGCTTTGAACTCGTCAAGCTGCATGACTTCGATGCAGTGGACCTGCCACCGATCGACCCTGCAACGGGTCGGCCCAAGATCAATCCGAAGACGGGCAAAGAGCGCCGACCGATCGCCAAGGGCAAGGCGCCGTTTGAACGTGACTGGACCAAGCTGCCCGCCGACAACGCAGGCGCATTGACCTATGCCAAGAAGAACCCGAAGGCCAATATCGGGATCAGGTTGACCCGTCGCCTTCTGGTGGTGGACGTCGATCCGCGCAACTTCGAGAATGGCGTGGACAGCCTGGCGCTTCTCAGCGCTGACGCGGGCTATGACTTCACCGATCACTACCCGCGCCAGGTGACCGGATCGGGTGGCCTCCATCTGTTCTTCAAGAAACCCGTTGAACTGGACGTGGCGGGCTCACTGGCAGCATATCCCGGCTTGGAGTTTAAGACGGCCGGAACACAGGTGGTCGGGGCAGGTTCGATCCACCCCGAGACCCGCAAGCCCTACACCTTCGAGGTTGACCCTTTCGGGGATATGCAGGGCGGTATCGAGGGGCTTCCAGATTTGTCCTCTGGCGCGTTTTCGGCGTTCCGGAACCTGGTTGCCAAGGGCAATGCAAACGATGCCCCAGGGAGCGAACCAGGAGCCCGGGGGATGCCTCCGGTGTCTGGCCAGTCCGGTATGTTCTCCGACGAGCAGTTGGAGAAGTTTCTGGCGCGGCTGAACCCTGAAGACTTCCAGGACTATGAGAAGTGGTTCAACCTCATGTGCGCCTGCCACGATGCGACCGGAGGCAGCGGGGCCGGGGTGTTTGTCGCGTGGTCTACCCAGGATGCGGCCTACTGTGACGCAGGCGAGGAGATTGGGAGCAAGTGGTGCGGCCTGAACTCGGATAAGGGCGCCCGCATTACCTTCAAGAGCCTTCAGCGTGAACTGAAAGCAGTTGGCGCCGGTGACGTTTGGGAACGGGGCGACTTCGAGGATATGGCCGCATCGGCTGCCCAAGACTTTGCCGATGCTGACGAGGGGGCCGACCCTGACGACCCGACTGGTGTGAATGCCATGGCGGGCAAAGACGTCCGGGACAAAGCCCCTCCACCGCTTCCAACAATTGCGCCGAATGACCTTGGCAAATCCTTCATCCACAACCAGCCCTATCGCCTTCGGCATCAAGGCGAGTGGCTGCAATATGATCGGGATGAAAACCGCTACATTGACGCGACCAATGAAGAGGTCACCTCAGAGGTTCACATCTGGCTTGATAAGCGGGTGGTCAAGGGCGAGGACGGCCAAGAGAAGGTGGTTCGTGCTAGGAAGGCCCTGGTCGGAGAAGTGGTCTCTGCGGTTGTCAGCAATTCGCAGGGTCCCAAAATCCTGCCCGCCTGGTTGAAGCGGCGGCCCGATGACATTGACCCTCGCGAACTGCTCGTGGTCAAGAATGGGATGCTGCATATCCCCACCTTGACGCTGTATCCCAAGACCGCTCGGTTTGTGTCGCGCAACGCTTCGCCTGTCGCATATGATCCGAACGCACCTGAACCGACCCGGTGGCTCAGCTTTGTGCAGGAAATCTTCCCGCTTGAGGATGACACCAATGGGAACAGCTTGGATCAGCCTGACTGGGAGTCCATCAACACGTTGCAGGAAGTCATGGGGTATCTGCTGACCCAAGACACCAGCTTGCAGAAATTCTTCATCCTGATCGGCTTGCCGCGCTCGGGTAAGGGCACGGCCAACTGGGCGATCCAGCAGCTTATCGGGAAGGGGAATTATTCCAGCCCCAGCGCCAAAGACCTTGCTGGCGATTTTGGCAAACAGCCGCTGATTGGCAAACAGCTTGCCACCATCTCAGACCTTCGGGAGTATGATCGGCGCACCCTGGTGAAACTGGAAGAGGTGCTGCTTTCAATCAGTGGCGAAGATGAAGTGGATGCCAACCGCAAGTATTTGCAGCCTTGGATTGGCAAGCTGAATACCCGCTTTCTTATCCTCGGCAACGCGATGCCCAACTTCAAGGACAACTCTGCGGCGCTCATGTCCAGGATCATTTCCCTTCGCACCCGTCGCAGCTTCAAGGGCCGTGAAGACCGCAAGCTCAAGGACAAATTGACGGCAGAATTGCCAGGGATTTTGAACTGGTCGCTTGAGGGGCTGAAAAGGCTGAAAGAGCGTGGCGACTTTGTGAACCCTGCGGCGTCTCAGGCTGATCTGGATGCGCTGGATATGTCCGCTGCACCTGTGAAGACCTTCGCTAACGAGTGCCTGTCTGCCGACCCGGAAGCCATCACGCTCAAGGAGGAAATCTTCAACGCCTTCTACATCTGGACGCGTGAGGCGGGCATCACCTATGGCGGTCACATCACCCACTTCTTCCGTGACCTTCGGGCCGCTGGGGTGAAGTTTGGCGACACTCGGATCACTGATAAGGTGAACGGCGGGCGCCCATATGCAGCAGTTGGCCTGCGCCTCGACTTCGTGGCAAGGACTGATTTTCCTGACGACGAATGACTTCCAATCTACGGATCAGGAGCAGGGTCAAGCCGCCTTCGGGTGGCTTTTCCTATTCTGCCAAGGTTTCGGTAGTCCGGCCCGCTGAAAGTTAGCCAGACAGTTAGCCAGACGCCCTTGTCCTCGCTGTCCGTGCGGTCTGGCTAGTTTTCGTCCGAGCGCGCCCAAGTGAGTGCCCCAGGAACAGCGCTGTCCGTGCGGTCTGGCTAATTTTAGCTGGGAGGACGGTTTGGAGTGTGGTTCGCCATGGCTGGGAGGCGGATAGTGGGTCCGGCTAACTTTGCTGGCGTCTGGCTAACTGTCTGGCTAACTTTTCTCTATCGGACTGATTAAGCTGTTGTTTCTGATTGTTAAAACAACAACTGTCTGTGCGGTCTGGCTACTATTTAAGCTACGCACACAAAAAAATAATATCTATTGATCCTGATAATGATGGAAGCTGGGAGAATACAGCGAATATTATAAACAAAGTCAAATAGTAGCCAGACCGCGCGGACGGCACGGACCCAATTGGAATTATGCCTAATTGCCAGCTTGATATTTGCCCTGGATGAATTGGAAGCTAACGGACATAACTGTGGATAACTTACATAACAAATCAGCATTGATGGTTTCCCACGCTTTAAGTGCAGGGCATTCTATCTGCAAGTGAATTGGAGTGGTGCAATGGCGGGATATACAACTGTAAGGTGGGACTTGTATCTCAGGTTGATTGGCTTGGGCATGGCACCGAAAGATGCTTGTGCCTATGTGGGGGTGTCAACTGCTGCCCCCTACGTCAAAGCATCAAGGGAACCTGCCTTCAAGGCCGCCCTTGTCCGTGAGTCACAGAGGGGCCAAACGTTGCTCCTGGCCTACCCGCACTATTGGGTTGACGAGCGGGGCGAACCCCTCCTCTCAGCGGACTTTGAGCCAATTCCCCGAGTCCCCAGCAATCGATTGGCCAATTGGGTGAGGCAGCAAATTCTTTACCATCCCCTTGCTGCTTTGGCTGGCTAGATTGGAAGTCACAGGGGCTCACAGAGCGTTTTGGCGATCCGAACGGTAAAGCCCTAGCTGTGCATCATCGAAAGCCCCTGGCGCGAGCACATTGAGCCAGGGGACTATCCAGACGCTGACCTGGCTGAGCAACTGGCCAGTCTGACCGATCTGGCAATTGCTGGTTTGTCATTAGTGCGGACAGCGACATGCTGCCAGCACAGGATCAAGCATCACATGACAGGAAAAGGGTCAGTTTGTCCCTTTGTTCCCAATAGCTTGGATGCTGACAGAAACCAGACTTCTATAGGGCCCAATGAACCACCTTGCGACCATCACCATCGAGCCGCCCGACGAGCCCGTGCAGATGGCTTTTTTGGCGTCGCTCCTGGATGGCAAGGGTCCGAATGCAGCGGCGACCTTGGCGGGCACGAACCTCATCAGCCTCTACATGGCCCGCTGCGCCAGCCCTGCGTTTGACGAGCTTTGGACCTTTGCCGACCTGGCACGGCGTGACGAGGTAATTCACCAGACGCTCCGCAAGGCATTGGTGGCCACGGGAACGGTGGTCGAGATGGAACTGGTCCACCCGGATACTGGCGACGTGCTGCTTGATGACAACTTCGAGGCTGTCCGCGCCGAGCGCTTGGTGCACGGAAACGCGGCAATCCTGTCCACGCTACTGACGAAGGTGTTGCAATCGGCCGACAAGCCCGGCCCGGCCACATTGGTCCAGGTGAACAACACGAACAATGTGGGCACCGAACTCCCCGCACGCCCGCGGCTAGTCATTCCAGGAGACGAATTCGATGGCTGAACGCCTGCACATAACGACCCAGTATGTCATGCCCAGTGGCATTTCGCAGCGCCAGGTTGCGGATGGGTTCATCACGGCCCGCGTCACCCTTGGCCACATTTGGGCTCCAGGTGGTGTCCTGGCTGAACTCAAGGGCGAGATGGAAGGCAGCGATCACTTCGGGGGTGACAGCCAGCCTGTGCCCTGGGTTTCAAAGCTGGTGCGTGACCAGGCGGCCGCAGAGGCTGCGCGTCATCCAGGCCTCAAGCCAGAATTGCGCGAGCAATTGGCCGCCCATATCAAACGCAGCGCCTATTTCGAAAGTGATCCGCAATGACCTTCCGCGACACCGTAACCAGGGCTGCTGACAAGGCCGCGCTCAGCCCCAAGAAAGCCGTGGCCGTGAATGCCTATCTGATATTGGCCCACACCATGGCTGAAACTGGCAACCTCACACTGCCATATGGGGGCCTTGCGGCTGTCAGCGAGGTGCTGCGCGAGCGGGCAGGCCACTCCCCGTCAAATGGCTCCCTTCGGTGGTATAAAAACATGCTGCTGAAAGACCCGCAAATGGTGGGCAAGATTGTGGAACTGCCAGCCGCATTCAAAACGCTGGTTTCACCGGCTGCATAAGCCCGACAATTTGGCTGCATAACCGGAGAATGCCCATGCTTACCCTCACTGAACTTGGCCCCAGGGTCGCAGCGTTTATCGCCAGGGGCCGCAAGCCCAGGGAATTGACACCCGCCGAAAAGCGGCTGGCTTTGTCCGCACCGGACCAGTTTGACGCCGTGGTCCAGGCCTTGCACTCCGAGACCCTGGAAGACATTCGCGCGGAAGCCGCACTTGAGGTGCTGACTGAAGACGCTGCCAATGCTGCCGCTGCTGACCGGGCTCGCCAGGCTGCTACCATGGAAGCCGAACGCCAGGAGCTTTTGGCCCTGCGCCACGAGCAAGCCCTTGAACTGGATGCTGCGCTTCAGGACGTGAACGCCAGCCTGGTGGGCTTCCAGGAACTGAATGGCAAAATCGCCCGCCTCGACAAGGCCCTTGGCCAGACGGACAAGCATCGTGCAAGCTGGGGGCTCATGGCGCTCGTCATCAAGCGGACCATCCGCACCCACGCGCCCGATCTTTTCAAGCTGCTCGGGGCCAGGGTGACGGGCTTCAACACGGACGGCCTGAGCGATGCGACCAGGCCTGCAGACTATGACCTGGCCGCTAGGCTCGGTGCGCCCGACCCCTTGGACAATTGAAAGGAACCACCACCATGGACCAACTTGACCAACTCATTGCCAAGCATGCAGGCGAACAAGACGTCCGCAAACGGATGGTCTCCCTGCGTGATGATGCCGACGAGATGCTGGACACTCTCGCCAAAGACCATGCTGCCGAACACAACGGTGACTACCTCGACAGCTACGGGGCCGTCTGCAAGACCGAACTCGGCCATCGCATCCTGACCAAGCGGGAAGAATGCTCCCGCATGATCGAGGCGCAGCCCAGCTACTGAAATCCAATCGGTGTGGCCCACCTCCTGGGGAGCCATGCTGACAGTCCCCTGCTTGTCTTCTCCGGCGAGCAGGTGCGGACTAGGAGCCGGTCGTTTTTGACATGGGGACGGCCGGCTCCACCAAATTCAGAAACGCTGCTGGCGGGCCACCTCCAACCGGCAGCGTCTAGGGGCGCCTCGTGTCTTCGGACGGGTAAGGCTGTTTCCCCGGGGCGGGTTAGTCCATTTCCCGTCCGCAAATTCCTGGCGGCTGTGTCAAGCCAGTCGTTGGGATACCCTGGGCGGCCTGTGTCAAGCCAGGTCGTCCAGGACCATCTTCCCGGCAGTCAAGGCGTTTCAGGGTGTTGCGGACTGGCTGCGGGGTCAAGGCGAAGGCGTCGGGGTCACACCCGGCGCCTTTGTGCTTTCATACTTTTGCCACGCTTCTCCTGTTCCACTGGTGTCAAACCAATGGAGGCCACAGGCATGAAAAAACCTATCAAACACCAGAATATTCACAAGATTGCGGAACTCTTGGCTGAGGAACCCAATCTCTCGCACGAAGAAATTGCTGAACGGATAGGCTCAACCGCCACCTCCGTTCAACGAAATCGAGTTTATCTGAATGGAGCAGGTGGCAATCCTATACTAGCCATTCAGCGACGAAACAAGGTTAGCAATGATGCTCATACGGAAAGACGCCGTAAAGAAGCCCAAAGCCCAGATTTTCAAAAGCCCACAATGGAGATTGAAGGTCCCACCTTCTTTCACAAGATTGCCAAACTTGACATGACGCTTCCAAAGCTGAAAGGCAGGGAGGTGGCCAAGCTCATTGGTTCAACTGAAAGCACTGTAAAGAACTATCGCAAAATGCTTTATGCCGCGGGTGGTGACCCGGACAAAGCTGCACGGATAAGTCATGAGAGAGGCTCCAAATTATCAGCACAGCGCACCAAAGATGCTGCAAAGTGGCGGGCTCAGGAAGAATGGAAGGCTTCTGGGATCGACCAGTGATTTCCCATTACGGAGAAACGCTCCCCAAGGCCCTGATAAAATTGGCAGTTATCAGGGCCTCGGGCTGTCAGGCTAGAATGGGGCTCTCAGCAGCGTGTCGATTTGGCCCTGCTTCACAATCTCACGGACACGGGCAGCCAGGGTCCACCAGGTATGATCGGTCCAGGCGCCGCGCCCTACATTGAAGAAGCCACATACCAGTCTCATATCCCGTAGGGTCTCGGTCCCTGGCTCGGTGCTTATAAGGCGTGCAGCTTTGCCTGATCCCTGCCAAGTGCGCTTACCTGTTTTGGTTTGGTCAATCAGGTCCCAAGACGGCATGCAAGGATGGCCAGGTTCTGCTACAAACGCCAAGCCAGTCACTACACAGGTGCCGCGCTCGTAAATTGCCTGCTTGGTAAGCTCCAGCATCGCTGCCTGGTAGGGCTTCAAGGCCGGGTGCGACTTGAAAACTTGGGTCCCCTTGCCTGAAATATAGGTGTGAATTTGCTTGCGGTCAACCCGGACAGATTGCAAGAGGGCCAAGTCTGGTGTTTCTGACAGCCCAGCTTTGACAATGGCTTCAATTGTCAGACGCCGATTAAAATCCTTGATTGTTTTGTTGAGGATATTAGGAACCACGACCACATTGCCTGGCCAATAGCCCTGCTTGTTGTTCAGCCTATCAAAAGCCGGTGAAAAAGGACTGCCCGCATTGCCAGTCTCCAGGGTCTCACCATAAGCTGCAAAGTCAAGCAGGCCAGTCCACGGAGTCTTGCCCGCCTGGGCATCAGCCCACAGGTCCCGCATGTGCTGCTCGTCGGCCTCTGTAAATGAGTGTCCACGTTTCTTTGAGCTTTTCTTGCAGCTTTTGATAAGACCATCAAGCCGATTGGCTCGGCCATAGGCTGTGCTTAGAAGTCTATTGGCAGCTTTGTTTTGTCCATTGTGTGTGCTGGGTGAAAATCCATTTGCTAAAGAACTGTCTGGCCAACCATGCCCATAGAAATCCCGTGCTGCGCGGCCAAGCGGCGTTTTGAGCTTGGCTGGCACGTTGTCCAGGATCACCTTGCAAAAAGCGTTGCGCTGCGTGATGCCAGCCAATAGTGGCACCAGGTCCTTCAAGTTATTAATCGTCTGCATGGTCGGGTATTCTCCTTCCAACCCAATGTGTCTGAAAAGATGGCGGAACCGGACCCTCAATTCCGAACGACCCGGATAGGCGCGCACCAGGCGACCTGGTTGTCTCCCCGGTCGCGTGCACCTGGCCGGTAGGCTTTCGGTGTGCTCGGTCTTTGGCACTATCCGGTCGCCCGCTCCGAGTGCCCACTGATCGAAGCATTCCGGCTGAAATTGTGAGCGGGAACGGACACTTGCAGCATCCGCGAGGTCTGAGGAACGCGACATCATCCTCTAGAACCTGGCCGCTGTGGCTCGGTTCTATAGGAGACTGACCATGACCAAACCTACTAAACCTGAGATGGAAGCGACTGCTTCCGAGACGCCTGCAAAGACCAAGACGATTGGTGCTGCCGTCACCGAATTGGTGATGGATGCCACTCTCTCATACGACCAAATCGTCAGCATGATACATGCTCAATTCCAAGGGTGCTCAACGAGTGCAAGGTCGGTTGCCTCAGTGGCGGCACGCCTCAGGAAAGATGGTGTGAACGTTCCGAAACGTCGTGGCGGAAAGGTTGCCACTGAATGAAAAGGTATCTCTTGCTCAACATGGTGAGAGCGCAAGAGACACCAATCCAAGCGGCAGTCCGCAGAGGTAACGCTCTAAGGAACCATCGAAAGCAGGAAGTCTATGAGAAACTGCTTCGCGAGGAACTTGCCGCCATTCAGGACCTACGTCAACTGATGCGAGAACCGCCACCAAAACGAAAATGGCGTATCGCCGCAGAGTAAGAAGGAAAAGCCCGCTTCGTGCGGGCTTTTTCATCTCTTGTCCGGTCTCAGATTAGCCTCGACAGACGTCTCGGACGACTAAGCGCTTGTTCGGCATAGCCAAACAGGCACCGAGACAGCCAATCAACTGTTACGTGCCACGGACCGGGCTGGTTCTTGGCTGCTATTCAACAACGCGGTTCAGCCGGTGCCACTGCAGGGCTTCGTCCATCACCCGAAGATTGGCGTCGTGGGCTTCCCTGATCGGTTGCCCGTGGAGGTCACGCAAGAACTCATTGCCGGGGAGGGCGCGCACTGAGGCAGGCACAAGTATGGTCCGGTCAGGCGCAACGCCAATCAGCCCGCGGTCAAATGCCCAATGCAAGTCCTTGGTCAATGGGAGGCCGTTTGCCGGATGGTCCGAACCCTTCTCACTGACGGGGATCACGTGAGCAGCGTCCAGCCCCAGGACCATGTTGCCGACTGGTGAGATGAATTTCCGCCCTGTGAAGGCACAGCGGTTGTCATACTGTTCCAATACCTTGCCCCGAAATGCCCTGTCGCGGGCCTTCCGGATGGTCGTGGTCTCGGTTGTCCCGCGTTCTTCATCGAAGGCAAATGGAGGCTCAGCGGCTTCCTCCTCAACATACTCCTCGGCCTCGACTATCTGGGTGATGGTGACGGGCGGATTGGCGGGGTCCACTGGCCCCCACCTTGATGTGCCTATCTTGGCGTTGAGGGCAACATATTCGGGGGTGCCCTTTCGCAGAAGGTGAAGCTGCATATAGCCGTCATCATCAAGGTCCTTGGTGAACAGGAGAATGTCATCTTTCGATGCTTCGTTCCTGAGCGGGCCCAAGTTGTCAGTCAGTCGCCGTTCAGGCGACCGGGTGCCACCCCAGGTCTGATGCTGGTAGCGGGTCTGGACTGTATCGACTCTAACGCCATCCACAAACAGGTCGGCGGACAGGATCGAGTCCACTGTAGGCCCACCAGTGGCGGTCACAGCCGGAAGGGGCGGGAAGAATTGCGATATATCCTTGGGGATAACGATCCCCCCTTGGTGGCCGGCTGCCTGCCCGGTGTCATTGTGGGCTAGCTTCTTGAATACTGAGGTATCGAGCATTGGCCATCCCTATGGAATCGTTGGCCTCAGGCTCGTATCATCTCCGCAAGCTCGTCAAGCCGCTTCGCTCCACCACTTCGCAATTCGCATTCCCAGATCACTATGACACGCCAGCCCAAGGCTATGAGGGCAGCTTGGTCCCTTTTGTCGCGGGTCCTGTTGCCCTCAAGTTTCGTGCGCCAGCGATCCGGGTCTGTCCCGGGCAGCTTGAAATAGTGGCAACCATCATGGGCGTGCCAGAAGCACCCATGGACAAAGAGGGCTGTTCGTTTTGCTGGAAAAACCAGATCGGGGCAGCCTGGCAGGTCTCGACGGTGCAAGCGAAACCTTAGCCCCCGTACGTGGAGGCCACGCCTGACAATCATCTCGGGCTTTGTATTCTTGGCCTTGATTGCAGCCATGTTTCGGCTGCGGGTGGCCTTGTCGTGGACGTCAGCCAACGGCCGCCAGTCGCTTATCCAGATCAATGGAAGCTGCAATGTGAGGGGCCATGATCTTGGCGACCTCTTTGAAGACTGGCACGGCCACGCTGTTCCCAAACTGCCTGTAGGCTTGGGTGTCACTGACTTTTCGGCCCGGTTCATCCGGGATGATGAAGCTTTCGGGATAGCCCATGATCCGGGCGCACTCCCTGGGTGTCAGTCTGCGGGGGTTCTTGCCAGGCTGGGCTATCAGTATCTCGGACCCGTCCTTGTGGTAGCGGGCGGACAGGGTGCGGCAGGTGTCGCGAGGGCCAACCAGGCCAAAGCCAAAGCCGTTGCCCGCTGATTTGTGCTTGTCAGCATACCCTTGGAGGTATCCCCAAAGATGGTCGGTGAGGGTATACTTCGGGTTGACGACGGCATCCGGCCCAACCGTGTAGTCACGCTCTGGCGTCTCGGTGCCATCTTCGGGGTGCAGGATATTCGACATTGTGACGAGGCCTTTCTCAGGCAGCGCCAAGTCATCGAACGTGAAGCCCGTATCCTCAAGAAAGCCGACCAGGACGATCCGTTCCCGGTGTTGCGGCAGAAAGTGCTTGGCGTCGATCACTTTGGCTTTCACCGTGTAACCGAGCGCTTCCAAGGCACCCACGATCACCGTGTAAGTCTTGCCTTTGTCATGGCTGCGAAGGTTCTTCACGTTCTCCAGCAGGAAGGCTGAGGGGCGGTGGTGCTTCAACATGCGGATCACATCGTAGAACAGGGTGCCCTGAGCTTCGTCTTCAAACCCGTGCTTGCGGCCAAGTGAGTTCTTCTTGGAAACGCCTGCAATCGAGAAGGGCTGGCAAGGGAACCCCGCACAAAGGACTGTGTGGTCGGGCACGTCTGCTGCGTTCACTTCGCGAATATCGCCAGCGATGGGCCGGTTGTCCCGGTAGTTGGCCTCGTATGTGATGCGGGCATACTTGTCCCACTCAGAGGTGAAGACGCAGCGCCCGCCGATGCTCTCCATAGCTTGCCGAAGACCTCCAATGCCTGCGAAAAGGTCGATGAAGGTAAATCCGCTTGCCATGGTCCGGTGCTCCCGCTTCGTTTCTTATTGCTCTCACGCGCTGTGAGGTGGCCAGACTCTACATCTCGGCGCGCCTCTGGCCACATGCCCTGGCCATGGTGTAACCTGCCCGAGGAAGCTTGTCAGCAACTTCTGCATGTTCTCCATACGTTCTAAAGGAAGCATGAACGCCCGTAAAGCTTGACGCAGACCACAAAAGCGTCAGGGCTATAGGGCAAGGCATGACCCCCAAGATGGTAGCCCAGGGAACCCAGTTTTTCCGATTATCGGGTCCAGGTCAGGTCTGACAGGCTTTTGGACAGCTACCGAGCAGCCTGTCCGTTCTGAATTGTGCTAAGAAATCATAACCTTAAGCACTTCCAATTAGCCCGGACTGGCCAAACCGTCATCTATTCGACAATTACATGCCGCTGTCGGACTGGCGGGATGGAGTAGATCATGCTGATGCCGCGGCGGGGGCGATCTACAACCTGGACTATCTGACGGGGAATGTTGCAGGTGGCGAAGGATATGATTGGTATTATCATTCGCAAGAGGCGCAGGACGCGCAGATCAGGACGCCGATCTCTGATTTCTGGGATGAGCCCTGGGTCTGGCGCTACAAGGATATCAAGGGCTGGTGGCAGAACGAGCATCATGACCGCGTGAACGGGGAGCGGGTTGCTGTGGCGACCCCTTGGGTGCCCGAGAGCAAGCCTGTCTGGTTCACCGAAATCGGGTGCGCGGCCATCGACAAGGGGGCCAATGAGCCCAACAAGTTTCTTGATCCGAAGTCGTCGGAATCTTTCCTGCCCAGGTATTCCAACGGGTTGCGGGATGACTTCATGCAGATGCAGTATCTGCGGGCAGTGCACCGGCACTGGGCCAATCCGGAGGCCAATCCGGAGTCGCGCGAATATAGCGGACGGATGGTCGATACGGCACGGACGCATGTCTGGGCATGGGACGCGCGGCCTTTTCCGCATTTTCCTTCGAATTCAGCCATGTGGTCGGACGGGGACAACTATGCGCGGGGTCATTGGCTGAACGGGCGGAGCAATTCGCGCACGGTGGCGGGCGTGGTGGCCGAGATCTGCCGCAAGGCGGGTGTCAGCCGCGTTGAGACCGATCAGCTTTGGGGTGTTGTCCGGGGATATCATCTGGACGGGACGGCGACCGCGCGGGCGGCGCTGCAACCGTTGATGACAGCCTATGGTTTCGACGCGATGGAGCGGGACGGGGCGCTGGCCTTTGCCACACGGACCGGCCTGCCTTTGGCAGACTATAGGGCGGAGGCCCTTGTCCTTGACCCCGAGGCCGAGGCGACACTGGTTGTGACGCGGGCACCCGAGGCTGCGGTTTCGGGGCGGGTGCGGGTGTCCTTTGTCGATGCGGATACGGATTACGATCTGGCGGCATCCGAGGCTGTCTTTTCCGATGAGGTCGGACAATCGGCTACCCAGACCGAGTTGCCGCTTGCCTTGACCCGGTCCGAGGGCGAGCAGATTGCCGAACGCTGGCTGGCCGAGGCGCGGGTGGCGCGGGATACGGCACAGTTTGCCCTGCCGCCTTCGGCTTTTGGTTTTGGTCCGGGGGATGTGCTTGCTGTCAAGACCGAAACGAGCCGGACCTTGTATCGGATCGACAGGATGGAGAGTGGTGCATTTGCTGCGGTGGAAGCTGTGCGGGTCGAGCCGGAGGTCTATCATCCTCATGAGGTGGCTGATGAGACGGGAACACCGGCCGCCTTTGTCGCGCCAAGCCCGGTCGAGGCCGTTTTTCTGGATCTGCCCCTGATCACCGGGGACGAGGTTCCACATGCGCCACATTTGGTCATGTCGGCACGGGCCTGGCCGGGTTCGGCGGCGCTTTATTCCAGTTCCGGCGACAGTGGCTATGCTCTGGAACAGATTGTTTCCAGTTCGGGGATAATCGGTGAGACCCTGTCGCCGCTGTTCTCGGCATCCGCCGGCGTCTGGGACAGGGGGCCTGCGCTGCGCGTGCGGCTGGTCCGGGGGGCCCTTTCGTCGGCCTCGGTTGAACGGCTGCTGGCTGGGGCAAATCTGGCGGCGATCGGTGACGGGGTGACGGACATGTGGGAATTGTTCCAGTTTGCAGAGGCCGAACTGGTGGAGGCCCGGACATATGACCTGCGGCTGCGGCTGCGGGGGCAGGCGGGGACGGACGGTGTTATGCCCCAGGACTGGCCCACGGGATCGCGGTTTGTGCTGATGGATGCGGGGCCGGAGCAGATCGCGCTGTCATCGGCCGCGCGAGATATCGAACGGACCTATCGTTGGGGTCCCGCGGGACGGCCGATTGGCGATCCGTCCTACCGGAGCCGCAAGATTGCGTTCCGGGGGATCGGGCTGCGGCCCTATTCGGTTTGTCACCTGGCAGCGGTCGTGCAGTCGGATGGCGATGTAGCGGCGTCTTGGATCCGACGGACGCGGGTTGATGGCGACCTGTGGGGGACGCAGGATGTTCCCTTGGGAGAGGACATGGAAAGGTATGTTGTCCGGGTCATCACGGAGGGGACGATCCGGCGGGAGGTTGTGGTGAGTGCCCCGTCGTGGAGCTATCCGGCAACTGCGCGGGGGGGTGACAGCGTCTCCGGCGCGTTTACCATTGCCGTAGCGCAGCTTTCGGATCGGTTCGGGGCTGGGCCGTTTGCTGTGGTTCAGGTTGATGGCGCCTGAGAGATTGCGTGCGTCCAATCCCGCCGCCTGACATTGATATACTGACCCGGGTTGTGCTGGTTCTGCCGCCAGCCGCACGATCGGCGACGGTGCGGGCTATTCTGGACCGCGCTGATCTTGCCGACCGGTTCCGTAAGCGGTTGGGCCGGGTGCATCCGGAGCATGGCGACGGATCCGTCCTGTGGCTTGCGGCGCGGTGTGACAGGACACCGCATCGGTTTTGCGACGCGGCCTATTGGGCCGCGCTAGACACGGTAGTCGGGGCCGTCAGGGCCTGGAGAGAGGAGCGGGCTGTGCGGGCGGCCCAGTCCAAAAGCACCCATCAGAAGTCGTGACCAGCGTCATCACGGGTTTGATCTTTCCCAGAGGCCCCTATCTGAGGTAAGAAAGCGCTGAACCGGAGGACTGATCATGGCCATCGCTCGTCACAATATCGCTGAACTGGACCCTGTCTGGCATCGCATCCGCGAAGAATCAGAGGCCGCGATTGCGGCGGAGCCCTTGATGGGCGGGTTGATTCATTCGGGTGTTTTGCACCATTCGACCTTTGAACGGGCGCTGGCCTATCGGATATCGTTGAAGCTTGCCTCGAACGAGATGTCTGAACAGATTTTGCGCGAGATTGCGGACGAGGCCTATCAGGACGATCCGGAACTAAGTGCGGCGGCAAGGGCCGATCTGGGCGCGATTTATGACCGCGATCCGGCATGCCATCGGTATTTGCAGCCATTGCTGTATTTCAAGGGCTTTCAGGCCGTGCAGGCCTATCGGTTGGGCCATTGGCTTTGGCAAAAGGGCCGGACTGATCTGGCCTATTTCGTGCAGATGCGCGTGTCCGAAGCGTTTGGCGTGGATATTCACCCGGCGGCCAAAATCGGCAAGGGCATCATGATCGACCATGCCCATTCCATCGTGATCGGCGAAACGGCAGTGGTCGGCGATAATGTGTCGATGCTGCATTCGGTGACGCTGGGCGGGACGGGCAAAGAGGACGGCGACCGTCATCCCAAGATCGGCAATGGCGTGTTGATCGGGGCCGGGGCCAAGGTTCTTGGCAATATCAGCATTGGCTATTGCAGCCGGATCGCGGCGGGGTCTGTCGTGTTGTCTGACGTGCCGCCCTGCAAGACGGTTGCCGGCGTGCCTGCGCGGATCGTGGGCGAGGCGGGCTGCGCCCAGCCCGCGATGAGCATGGATCACAAACTGGTGCTGGCGGCCGACACGACCGGATAAGGCGTCAAGCCGACAACTGATCGAAAGCTTCCAGCGCCTTGGCCCCGTACATGAAGGCGGGGCCGCCGCCCATCATCATTGTCACGCCCACCGTTTCGGCCAATTCTTCGCGGGTCATCCCGGCCCTGATGCCGCCTTTGACGTGAAAGCCGATGCAGTCGGAGCAATGGCTGTAGATGCCGATGGCAATGGCGATGAGTTCCTTTTCTTTGGCTCCGAGGGCGGACGGCTTCATCGTGTTGACGTAAAGCGTGCTGAAGCCTTTGCCGGCGTCTGGATTGACGGCACGAAAGGAATCAAGGTTTTTGTTGGTGGCGGCGAGTTCGGCTTTCCAGTCCATCTTATGCTCCTGTCAGAGTGGCTTACCCTGACTAGGCAACTGGCGACAGGCGCGCCTTGCGACAGATCAATAAAGCCTAATGAATAAGCCGCCTCTGATAAGAATTCAGAGGCGGCTTATCCGTTTTGCCTGGTCGTTACTCAGGCCAGCATCGCCAGCGGGTTTTCGAGGTTGTCCACGATCGCCTGAAGGAGTTGTGCGCCCAAAGCGCCGTCGATGACACGGTGATCGACGGACAGGGTGACGGACATGACCGTTGCGACGGTGATCTGGCCATCCTTGCCGACGATGGGTTTGGGCACACCAGCACCGACGGCGAGGATGCCGCCATGCGGTGGGTTGATAACGGCGTCAAAGTTGTCGATGCCGAACATCCCGAGGTTCGAGATCGCGAAGGAACCGCCCTGATATTCATGGGGCGCGAGTTTCCGGTCGCGGGCGCGCGCGGCGAGATCCTTCATTTCGGCAGAGAGGGCCGAGAGGGATTTCTGGTCGGCGTCCTTGAGGACAGGGGTAAAGAGACCGCCTTCGATGGCGACGGCCACGGCAACGTCAGAGGGTTTCAGTTTGAGTATGCGGTCACCGGCCCAGACGGCGTTGGCGTTTGGCACCTGTTGCAAGGCCAGGGCGCAGGCTTTGATGATGAAATCGTTGACCGAAAGCTTGACCTTGCGCGCTTCGAGCTTGGCGTTGAGTTCGGCGCGGAAGGCCATCAGCGCGTCAAGCTTGATGTCGCGGCGCAGGTAGAAGTGGGGGATGGTCTGTTTGGCCTCGGTCAGGCGCGCAGCGATGGTCTTGCGCATCCCGTCGAGTTTGACCTCTTCGTATTTGCGGTCGGCATACATCTTGAGGACGGTTTCGGTCGACGGGCCGGTCGGCATGCCGGTGGCGGTAGGTTTGGCTGCGACGGGGGCCGCAGCAGCGACGGGCGCCGCA
>JBGSWJ010000105.1:0-12720 GCA_041752495.1 Rhodobacterales bacterium | reverse complement strand
GGGCAAGACCGGGGCGCTCATCAACTGGTCCGCCATGGCCGGTGCCCGCATCGCCGGGGCCGATACACGCCCGTTTCAGCTTTACGGCGATGCGCTGGGCCTCGCCTTCCAGATCGCCGATGACATTCTGGACGTCGAAGGCGACGCCGCCACCGTGGGCAAGGCCGTGGGCAAGGATGCCGGGGCGGGCAAGGCCACCTTCGTCTCTCTCCTGGGTCTGGCCGAGGCGAAACGCCGCGCCGCCGCCCTTGTGACCCAAGCCTGCGACGCCCTATCTCCCTACGGCGAGGAAGCGGAAACGTTGCGTGCTGCCGCCCGCTTTGTTATCGCACGCCGGAATTAGGCAAGGCCGCGTCAATGACCAACAAACCCCAGACCCCGCTGCTTGACCGGGTGAACCTTCCCGCCGATCTCAAGGGGTTCTCGGACAGCGACCTTGGCCGTCTGGCGGATGAAGTGCGGGCCGAGACGATTTCCGCCGTGTCGGTGACCGGGGGCCATCTGGGCGCGGGTCTGGGCGTGGTGGAACTGACCGTGGCGCTGCACGCGGTGTTCGACACGCCCCGTGACAAGATCATCTGGGACGTGGGCCACCAGTGTTACCCGCACAAGATCCTGACAGGCCGCCGCGACCGCATCCGCACCCTGCGGATGAAGGACGGGTTGTCAGGTTTCACCAAACGGTCCGAAAGCCCCTATGACCCCTTCGGGGCCGCCCATAGCTCGACCTCGATCAGTGCCGTTTTGGGCTTTGCCGTCGCCCGCGATCTGGGCGGCGCACCGGAACACGGGATCGGCGATTGCATCGCCGTGATCGGAGACGGTTCGATGAGCGCGGGCATGGCCTATGAGGCAATGAACAACGCGGGCCATCTGAAGAAACGCCTCATCGTCATCCTGAACGACAACGAGATGAGCATTGCGCCCCCCGTCGGTGCGATGTCCTCCTACCTCTCCCGACTTTACGCGGGCGATCCGTTTCAGGAACTCAAAGCCGCCGCCAAGGGGGCTGTATCGCTTCTCCCCGAACCCTTCCGCGAAGGGGCGAAACGTGCCAAGGACATGCTGAAACACATGACCGTGGGCGGGACTCTGTTCGAGGAACTGGGTTTCTCCTACCTTGGCCCCATCGACGGGCATGACATGGAACAGCTTCTGTCCGTCCTGCGCACGGTCAAGGTGCGGGCGACCGGGCCGATCCTGATCCATGTCATCACGAAAAAGGGCAAGGGCTATGCCCCCGCCGAAAACGCCCGCGACAAGGGGCACGCGACGGGCAAGTTTGACGTGCTGACCGGCGAACAGGCCAAGACCGTCTCGAACGCGCCCTCCTACACGAACGTCTTTGCCGAGGCGCTGCTGGCCCAAGCGGCGAAAGACCCCCGCATCGTCGCCGTCACCGCCGCCATGCCCGACGGAACGGGCCTGTCCAAGTTCATGGAGCGTTACACCTCCCGCTGCTTTGACGTAGGCATCGCCGAACAGCATGCCGTCACCTTTGCGGCAGGCCTTGCCGCCGGGGGCCTGCGCCCCTTCTGCGCGATCTATTCGACCTTCCTGCAACGCGGCTACGATCAGGTCGTCCATGACGTCGCGATCCAGCGCCTGCCCGTCCGGTTTGCCATAGACCGCGCGGGCCTTGTCGGGGCCGACGGCGCGACCCACGCCGGGGCCTTTGACGTGGCCTTCCTTGCCAACCTGCCCGGCTTTGTCGTCATGGCCGCAGCGGACGAGGCCGAGCTTGTCCGCATGGTCGCCACCGCCGCAGCACACGATGACGGCCCCATCGCCTTCCGTTTTCCCCGGGGCGAAGGCGTTGGCGTCGACATGCCCCGCGATCCCGAACCGCTCGAAATCGGCAAGGGCCGCATGATCCAGGACGGGTCGCGCGTGTCGATCCTGTCCTTCGGCACCCGCCTTTCCGAAGTCATGAAGGCCGCCGAAGCGCTCGAGGCGCGGGTCATCCGCCCCACCGTCGCCGACGCCCGCTTTGCCAAACCGCTCGACACCGACATGATCCTCCGCCTCGCCCGCACGCATGAGGCGCTGATCACGATCGAGGAAGGTGCGGTCGGCGGCTTCGGCTCTCATGTCGCGCAACTTCTGGCCGAAGAGGGCGTGTTCGACACCGGCCTCCGCTTCCGCTCCATGGTCCTGCCCGACATTTTCATCGACCAGTCCAGCCCCTCTGACATGTATCGCACCGCCGGCCTGAACGCGGCGGATATCGAGGCGAAGGTGCTGTCCGTCCTTGGCGTGGCCGTGGTCGGCAAACGGGCGTGACTGCGTAGGGTGGGTGCAACCCACCTGCGGGACACGGTGGGTTGCACCCACCCTACACACCCGTCCAGCGCCGCGCGGTTAGCCACCGTCGAGGGGGCTCTGCCCCCGCCTTCGGCCCCCCGAGGTATTTCAGAGACAAAGAAACCTTAGGCGGCGACATCCGCCTTGGGGCTTGCGCAGGGGCCCCGGTTTGGAACAAATGGCGCATGGAACATATCCCCTTCCCCTCATGGGCCGATAGCGCCCCCCGCCTTGTCTCTGTGGCCGCAGGCCGCGCCCCCGCCGATCGTGTCATCCGGGGTGGCCGCCTTGTGAACGTCCAGTCGCGCGAAATCCTTGACGGCTGGCAGGTGGCCATTGCCGCAGGCCGCTTTGCCTATGTCGGCCCCGACGCCAGTCACTGCGTCGGGCCGGATACCGAGGTGATCGACGCCGCCGGCCGCTACCTCATCCCCGGTCTTTGCGACGGGCACATGCACATCGAAAGCGGCATGCTCACCCCCGCCGAATTCGCCGCCGCCGTGATCCCGCATGGCACGACGACCATGTTCACCGACCCGCATGAAATCGCCAACGTCCTTGGCCTGCGTGGCGTCCGCATGATGCATGACGAGGCACTGCTGCAGCCCGTCAACATCTTTACCCAGATGCCCTCTTGTGCCCCTTCGGCCCCCGGCCTTGAAACCACAGGGTTCGAGATCGACGAAAACGACGTGGCCGAAGCAATGACCTGGCCCGGCATCATCGGTCTGGGCGAGATGATGAACTATCCCGGCGTGGTGAACGGATCGCCCCAGATGCTGGCCGAAATGGCGGCGACGATGCGCGCGGGCAAAACGGTTGGCGGCCATTATGCCTCGCCCGACCGGGGCATCCCGTTTCACGCCTATGTCGCGGGCGGCCCGTCGGACGATCACGAAGGCACCGCCGAGGCCGACGCCATCGCCCGTGCCCGGCAGGGCATGCGGTCCATGCTGCGGCTTGGCTCGGCCTGGTATGACGTCGAATCCCAGATCACGGCGATCACCAAAAAGGGTCTCGACCCCCGCAACTTTATCCTTTGCACCGATGACGTCCATTCCGGCACGCTCGTGAACGAAGGCCATATGGATCGCGTCGTGCGGCATGCGATTGCCTGCGGCTGCGACCCCTTGATCGCCCTCCAGATGGCCACGATCAACACCGCCACCCATTTCGGGCTGGAACGCGAACTTGGCTCCATCGCGCCGGGCCGCCGGGCCGATCTGATCCTGACGTCCGACCTGACGACGCTCCCCATCGAACACGTCATCGCCCGGGGCCAGACTGTGGCGCTCGACGGCAAGATCACCGTCACCTGCCCGCATTACAACTGGCCCGCCGAGGTGCGCCAGACCGTCAGGTTGGGCAAGACGCTGACCGCCGCCGACTTTGGCATCACCGCCCCCGCTGGCGCCAATGCCGTCCGCGCCAAGGTCATCGGCGTCATCGAAAATCAGGCCCCGACCAAGGCGCTGACCGCCGAACTCCCCGTTGTCGAGGGGCTGGTCGAAGGTGAAAACGGCGTCTGCCAGATCGCATTGGTCGAACGCCACCGCGCCACGGGCAAGGTGGTGAACGGCTTTGTCAGCGGGTTTGGCTATACCGGCCAGATGGCCATCGCCTCGACCGTCGCCCATGACAGCCACCACATGATCGTCGTCGGCACCTCGCGCGCCATGATGGCCGCCGCCGCCAACCGGCTGGGCCAGATCGGCGGCGGCATCACCGTGTGGAAGGACGGCAAGGAAATTGCCTGCGTCGAACTGCCCGTCGCGGGCCTCATGTCCGACAGTCCCGCCGCCGAGGTCGCCGCCAAGGCAAGCCATATGGTCGCCGCCATGGCCGCCTGTGGCTGCACGCTCAACAATGCCTATATGCAGCACTCGCTCCTCGCGCTCGTTGTCATCCCCGAGTTACGAATTTCCGACATGGGTCTGGTCGACGTCACAAGGTTCGAGATCACCGACCTCTTTGAGGATAACGCATGAACGCCGCCGACCCCGCGCTTCTGACCCTGACCCCGCAGCTTCCTCCGCCCGAGGAGTTCACCGATGCCACCCGCGCCGTGAAACGCCTGTGCGAGATCTATGATGCCTCGGCCCATTTCCTGACCCAGCAGTTTTCCGAGGTGCTGCGCAAGGGCCCGCCCCCGGGCCGGATCCGCGCCTATTACCCCGAAATCCGCCTTGTCACCCGCAGCTTTGCCCATATCGACAGCCGCCTGTCTTTCGGCCATGTCGCGGGGCCGGGGACCTATTCCACCACGATCACGCGGCCGCAGCTGTTCAGCAACTACCTCGAACAGCAGATCGGTTTGCTCATCAAGAACCACGATGTCCCGGTCGTGATCGGCCCGTCCTCCACCCCCATGCCCGTGCATTTCGCGGTGGCCAATGACACCGCGATCACCGTCCCGCAGGACGGTGCGATGGAATTCACGCTGCGCGATGTGTTCGACGTGCCTGACCTGACGACGACGCATGACGATATCGTCAACGGCAATGGCTGGACCTATCCCGACGGCTCGATGCCGCTCGCCCCGTTCACGGCACAGCGGATCGACTATTCGCTGGCGCGGCTGGCCCATTACACCGCCACCCAGCCCGACCACTTCCAGAACCACGTCCTTTTCACGAACTATCAGTTCTATGTGGACGAATTCGAATCCCATGCCCGCCATATGCTGGCCGATCCGCGTTCGGGCTATTCCGCCTTTGTCGGCCCCGGCAACGTTGTCATCACCAAGGCCGACCAGCCCCTGCCGCTGCCGGCCAAACTGCCGCAGATGCCGACCTACCACCTCAAGCGCCGGAACGGGCAGGGGATCACCCTTGTCAACATCGGCGTCGGCCCGTCGAATGCCAAGACGGCAACCGACCACATCGCGGTCCTGCGCCCCCATGCCTGGCTCATGGTCGGCCATTGCGCGGGCCTGCGCAATTCGCAGCGGCTGGGCGATTTCGTCCTGGCCCACGCCTATCTGCGCGAAGATCACGTCCTTGATGCGGACCTCCCCGTCTGGGTTCCCATCCCGGCACTGGCCGAAATCCAGATCGCCCTTGAACGCGCCGTGGCCGAGGTGACCGAGCTTGAGGGCTACGACCTCAAGCGGATCATGCGCACCGGCACCGTTGCCACCATCGACAACCGCAACTGGGAACTGCGCGACCAGTCCGGCCCCGTGCAGCGCCTGTCGCAATCCCGCGCCATCGCGCTTGATATGGAATCGGCCACCATCGCCGCCAACGGCTTTCGCTTCCGGGTGCCCTACGGCACCCTTCTCTGCGTCTCGGACAAACCGCTCCACGGCGAACTCAAGCTCCCCGGCATGGCGTCCGACTTCTACAAGACGCAGGTCTCGCGCCACCTGATGATCGGTGTCCGGGCCATGGAACGGATCCGCGACATGCCACTTGAACGGATTCACAGCCGCAAGTTGCGTAGCTTTGAAGAGACGGCTTTCCTCTGAAATCGCAGCGATCCCATCAAAATATGAGGAAATCGCTTGCAAATGGCCACAATTCGTTGTGGACCTGTCCCACATCGCGTGGTTCACGCAAAGACAGGCCCTACTGACAGGGCATCAGACAGGAGACGTAAGGAATGGCCAATCAGATGACCAAGGCGCAGCTTGTGGCTGCCATTGCCGAGGCAACGGGCAGTGACAAGAAATCCGCAGGCGCCGCACTGGATGCCCTGACCGCCATCATCACCAAGGAAGTCGCCGCCGGCGGCGCCGTCACCCTTCCCGGCGTGGGCAAGATCTACTGCCGCGCCCGCCCCGAACGCATGGTCCGCAACCCCGCGACCGGCGAAACGATCAAGAAAGAGTCCGACAAGGTGGTCAAGATCACCATCGCCAAGGCTCTCAAGGACAGCGTCAACGGCTGATCCACATATCCTTGTGGTACCTGTGACGGGCCGTCCCTCGGGGGCGGCCCTATTTGTTATGGGGCGTGCGCCCCGCGCGATAAAAGCCACCCCTGCGCCGCCTCTGTCAGTTGCGCCAGATACTGGTCCGGGCCTGCGGTGGGGTTGACCGAAAGTTCGCCCAGCGCCCCTTCGACCATCCCATAGGCAATGGCCGCCACGATCTGCGGATCAAACCCGGGCCGCAATGCCCCGCTGGCCTGTCCGGCCATGATATGCCGCACGATCATCGGCCTGATCCTGTCGCCGGGCCGCCAGACGCCCATCGCGAACGGCGCAAGGCCCATCAGGCTGGCAAGGTCGGGGTCAGACAGCGCCAGATCCAGATTGGCCCGAAACACCGCCTGAAACCGTTCGGGCCAGGGCAGGGCCCAGATCGCAGGCGTATCCATCGCCGCCGCAAAGCGATCCTCGATCTCGCCAAGCACCCCGGCAAGCAGTTCGGCCTTGCCGGGATAGCGCAGATAGATCGTCCCCACGGCCACATCGGCCGCCTTGGCGACATCCGCCAGCCGGGTCTTTTCAAACCCATGCGCCGCAAAATGGTCCCGCGCGGCGGCAAGGATCCTGTCTTTCCGGGGGTCTGTCTCGGTCATCATCGCCTCCGCGAAAATGAATAAAGTTCATCGCGGCGCTTGACAAGCATCGCAGTGTACTAAAATGAATGACATTCATTCATTATTGGACGCTATCCCATGCCTCTCACCCTCTCCCGCCGCACCCTTATCGGTGCGGGCCTCGCCACGGCCCTTGGGGCCACAGCCTACACCGCCTTTGCCCCTTATCCCGCTGCCGCTCTGGCCCCTGAAAACCCGCCTCCGGTCACGGTCACAATCGCCCCCGGCCTCCGCCTCCACATGATCCAGACAGGCTGGGTCTCGGTCAAAACGCCACACCGCCGCTGGACCGGCCCCGATGCCCTCCGCCTTCCTGCCGTCATCCTGTCCCGGTCCTTCACCGAATGGATGCCCGTCCGCGCCTGGGTCATCGAACATCCCGACGGTCTGTTCGTCGTCGATACCGGGGAAACCGCCGCAATGACCGACCCGGCCTCCCATCTGGCCTGTTCGCCGGGTGATGCGTGGTTCTATGGCCGCAACCTCCGCTTTACCCTGACGCCCGATCAGGAGATCGGCCCGCAAATGCGCGCCCTCGGCCTCGATCCCGCCCGCGTCCGCGACGTCGTCATGACGCATCTCCATTCCGACCATACCGGAGGGATGAAGTATTTCCCGACCGCCCGCTTCCTGATCTCTCAGGTCGACTTCGGCGGCCATCTCGGTGCTGTCCCCTGCGCCATGCCCGACGGCCTGCAACGCATCCCCCTGACCTACACCCCCGGCGATTTCCGCAGCTTTGGGCGCGGGGCCAACCTCACGCCGGACGGTTCCATCACGGTGGTCCCCACACCCGGCCACTCACCAGGCCATCAGTCCGTCGTCCTGCGCCATGGCAACCGGACCTGGATCATCGGCGGCGATGCCGCGTTCAACATCGGTCAGGTGCTGAACAACGACATGGCCGGGATCGTCGCCGACCCAAAGGCCGCCCGCGCAACCCTCGCAACCCTGCGCAGCGAACTGGGACAGGGCAAGACGCTTTTCCTTGCCAGCCACGACCCCGACAATGCGGCGGCCTTGGCCAAGGGACCATGACGGGACACGCAGCCGTGACCTCACCAGATTGTTGAAAGACTGAAACACCATTTCCCGGCAAACACCCTGCATGGATCTGATCTTTGCCTATCTTGCGGGCCTCTTGACCCTCATTAACCCCTGCGTCTTGCCGGTGTTGCCCATCGTGCTTGTCACCGCCTTACAAAGCGGTCGCGGGGGGCCTGTGGCCCTGGCGGCCGGGATGAGCCTGTCTTTTGTCACGCTCGGCATGGGAATTGCCGTATTCGGCCGCGCCATCGGCCTCAGCCCCGAAGAGATGGCCCGCGCCGGGGCGCTGCTTATGGTGGGCTTTGGCCTTGTCATGCTTGTGCCCCGTCTGTCCCAAGGGTTCGCCTTTGCCACCGCCGGGGTTGCCGCCCGCGCCGACGCCGGAATTGACGCGATCGATCAGACAGGTCTGCGCGGTCAGTTCATCGGCGGCGTGCTATTGGGCGCCGTTTGGGTGCCCTGTGTCGGGCCAACGCTGGGCGGGGCGATCGCGCTTGCCTCTGCCGGTCAAAGCCTGGTCTGGGCGGCGGCCATCATGGTCAGCTTTGCCGCAGGCATTTCCACGATCATCCTTGCGCTGGGCTATGGCGCCCAAGGGGCGATCCGGGCCCGGCGCGACTGGCTTCGCGGACTGGCCGGCAAGGCCAGGCCCGCGATGGGGATCGTCTTTGTCCTGACGGGCCTCGTCCTCTTCTTTGAACTGCACCGCACCGCTGAAATCTGGCTGATCGAAACCCTGCCCTTCTGGCTTCAGGACCTGTCGGTCCGCTATTGATGGAGAAACACATGAACCGCCGCGCCCTGCTCAAACTGTCGGCCGCTGCTGCTTTGGTCCCGGCCATTGCGCCCGGGTTGGCCTATGCCGCCCCTCTCGACTACACCCCCGGTCTGGTCGAAGAACGCCTTGCCGCCGGTGACACTGTCTTTCTTGATTTCAAGGCAAGCTGGTGTTCCACCTGCGCCGCTCAGGAACGCGTTCTTGACGCGCTCAAGGCGGCCAACCCGGCCTATGAAGCAGCCATCACCTTCATCAATGTCGACTGGGATCTTTATGCCGATGACCCGCTGACGACGGGCCTCAATATTCCGCGCCGCTCGACGCTCGTCGTGCTCAAGGGCAATCAGGAACTTGGGCGGATCGTCGCAGGCACGGCACAGGATGAGATTCAGGCGCTGATGGATGTAGCCCTTGGTGCCGCCACCGCCACCTGAGCGATAGTGGTCCGGGCGGTTTTCCCACGCCCGGACCTCAATGTCACGCGGCCATAAGCCCCCCGTCATACTGCCGTGCCGTCTGATAGCAGGGCTGCGCCGCCGCGCGGGCCACCCATTCGCGGATCGCGGTCACGTCGGGCACAGCATCCGCGAACCACAGATAGGGCGATGCCAGCAGCAGATCGGCCGCCGTATAACGATCCCCCATGATCCACGGCCCCTTGTCCAGCGCCCGGGCCAGCCGCGCCGTCGCCTCCTCCACACCCCGTATCGCCGCATGCAGCCAAGGATGATCCACCCCCGCCGCCTTCTGGATCAGCACGGGCTCCAGAACAGACCCATACCACGTCATCCACGACAGATAGGTCCCCCGCAACGGATGGCCCGGCGGAAACCCCATGCCGCCCTCGGGAAACAGGTCGGTCAGATAGACCATGATCGCCCCGCTCTCCCAGATTTCGGCACCATCATGGATCAGAAGCGGCACCTTCCCCTCGGGATGCGGGTTGCCAGCATCGCGTCGCCCCGTGCCGTCATTGCGGATGATTGACACAGGCCGGATCTCGACCCGGTCCATTGCGTTCATGGCCTGCAAAAGCGCGATCACGCGGGTCGAGCGAGAGAAAGCGGAGTGATAAAGCGTTAGCATCGGTCTGTCCTTTCAGGGTTGCGATGCCCCCCTTATCGCGCCACCCTCCTGACAATTCCCGACAGGAGCCGCCATGCCCCGCTCAGACCGCCTCTTCCGCCTTCTCCACGTCCTGCGCAGCCTGCCGCCCCCCGTCACCGCCGACAGGCTCGCACAGGAAACCGAGGTCTCGGTCCGCTCCATCTACCGCGATATCGCCGCTCTCCGCGCCGCTGGTGCCCGCATCGAAGGCGAGGCGGGCTACGGCTATGCCCTCGCCGAAGATCCCGCCCTGCCGCCCCAGTCCTTCACCCGGATCGAGATCGAGGCTCTCCTCTTCGGCATGGCCGAGGCCCGCTTTACCGGCGATGCCCAGATCGCCCAGGCCGCCGAATCCGTGCTGGCCAAGATCACCGCCACCCTGCCCGAACGCCAGCAGCGCGAAGCCGCCCATGCGGTGCAATATGTCCAGCGCTATGGCCGGGGCGGCCAGACCCGCCCCGACGTCACAGTCATCCGTCAGGCCTGCTGGGATGAAGAGGTGCTGCACCTTCGCTACCGCGATGCCGACGGGCGGCTGACCGACCGCAGCATCCGGCCCCTGACCATCGCCTTCATGGATGACACGCTGATGTGTCTGGGCTGGTGTCTCCTGCGCGATGACTACCGCCACTTCCGGATCGACCGGATCGACAGCGCCACCCCGACCGGTGAACACTTCCGACCCCACCGCGCAGCACTCCTGCGCGGCTACGTCGACCGCCTCCGCAACACCGGATCGCCAGCGTAGGGTGCGCTTCAGCGCACCTTCCGTGCCAACGCCTCACGCAATATCAATATACTTGCTCAACGTGGACAGGTCGGTGACATTGTCCAGATGGATCTGGTCCGTCTTGGAAAACACCAGCGCCACCTCGTCATCGGCGACGACGCCATATTTCTTGACGACCTCCTCTACGGTCAGACCGCCGCCCCACAGCTTCGCACTCAGAACCAGCCGGTCCCCCTTGGCCCCGTTGAAATCAAGCACCTGATCATCGCCCGACCCCACGACAAAGACAAAGCTGTCCGCCCCGCCGCCGCCCTTCATCATGTCATTGCCTGACCCTGCATCCAGACGGTCATTCCCGCTGCCGCCATACAGGAAATCGTTCCCGCTGCCGCCCAGCACCAGATCGCCGTCATTACCGCCATACAGAAGGTCGCTTTCCGACCCGCCATCAACGGTATCCTTGCCGGCCCCGCCATAGGCCGTGTCGTTCCCGCCCCCAGCCAAAACGGAGTCATCCCCGTCATCCGCCCAAAGCCAGTCCGTCGCACCTCCGCCATCCAGGCTGTCTTTCCCCAGTCCGCCAAAGACGGTATCGCTGTTCTCTCCGCCCAGGACCCGATCATCGCCATCGCCGCCATACAGCAGGTCATTCTGCGTTCCGCCGTCAAGAATGTCGTTTCCGGCCCCGCCATACAGGGTATCGTTGCCTGACTCCCCATACAGGCTGTCATTATGGTTGCCGCCATACAGAAGGTCGCTGTCGGCCCCGCCATACAGCCGGTCATTCTGGTCCCCGCCCGAAAGCCGGTCCATGCCCGAACTGCCGTCCAGATAATCGTTGCCAGCCTCGCCATACAGGCTGTCATTTCCGGAACTGCCATACAGCGAATCGTCGCCCTCGCTGCCATAAAGCCAGTCATTCCCGGAACTGCCGTCGATCCAGTCGCGGCCCGCCGCCCCGTTGATCGTGTCAGACCCCGCTCCGCCCTTGATCTTGTCGTCCCCGGACGTGCCGGTCAGCGTCTGTCCGTCATTGCCCTTGGTGGTCGCAAGGGGGCTGTTGATGGGTTGAGCGACCGTCCTGACGAAGGCCGAAAACTCGTCCTGAATGCGGGTCGCTTTGCCTGCTTCGGTTGCCATATCGTTTCCTGTTCTTTTTGAACTGCTCGATTGTTTCCAAAAGACACAGGGAAAATGGCGAAAATTGGGTGCAGTTGTGTCATTGTGCCGTTTCAGCGGCTTTCATCTGTGCAAAGACGGGGGATTTGCGGCGCGCTCCGCAGCCGCGCGGTGCCTTTACCCGTCGTTCAGATATGCCTCCGAAACTGGTCGCATGCCCGACGGCACCCTGCAAAACGCCCCGAAATGCCGAAAAAATACCGACGTGATACCGACGCGATACAGACCGTTCACCGCGCCGGAAAATGAAGCAAATTCAGCGGGTTGAAAGAAAGGCGGCAAAGACCCCCAAAACCCCGCCGCCAGCGAACGAAAACCAGTTCTCCGCAACGCACGGTGCACCCCTGCACAGAGCCCGGAAAATCAGCCGATCCGCCCCCGCAGGCCGCCCGTCTGCCCCCGGTCCAAAAGCAGATGATCGGCCAGCACCAGCGCCATCATCGCCTCGCCCACCGGCACGGCCCGGATGCCCACGCAGGGGTCATGCCGCCCCTTCGTCACCACCTCGGTCGGCGTGCCGTCGATCTTCACGCTCGCCCGCGGCGACAGGATCGACGACGTCGGCTTGACCGCAAACCGCACGACCACATCCTGCCCCGTCGAAATCCCGCCCAGAATCCCGCCCGCATGGTTCGACCCATAGACCGGCCCCTCCGGCCCCATGAAAATCTCGTCCGCATTGTCGCGCCCGGTCAGCGCCGCCACGGCCATCCCGTCCCCGATCTCGACCCCCTTCACGGCATTGATCGACATCATCGCACTCGCCAGATCACTGTCGAGCTTGCCATAAATCGGCGCGCCCAGCCCCGCCGGCACGCCCCGCGCCACCACCTCGATCGTGGCCCCCACCGAATTGTGGTCCTTCCGCCGCAGGTAATCGAGGTAATCTTCCCATTCCGCCGCGACCTGCGCGTCCGGGCACCAGAAATCGTTCCGGTCAATCGCATCCCAGTCAAACCGCGCGCGGTCGATCACCTTGGCCCCCATCTGGACCATATACCCTTTGATCTGAACCTGCGGCGCCAGCG
>JBGSWJ010000104.1:0-2077 GCA_041752495.1 Rhodobacterales bacterium | reverse complement strand
CTGCCGCAGGACGCCGCTGTCATCCCCCCCGCCGGGCCACTCACCGATCCCTGGCTTGGCATGGGGCTGAACGGCATCGCCGATTACGCCACCCAGCAACCCCTCATCGACGTCATGAAAACCGCCCGCACCTGGGTCGGCCATACCGCCGACCAATGGGGCGCCTGGGATGCCACCCGCTTGGCCGACGAAGGCTATCTCGATGAAAACGGCTGGCTCCGCGCCATCCCCCCCGAACTCGACCGGGTCGAGGCGCTGTTTCTCAACGATCAGCCCGCCGCCTTCCATTCCCTCGCCGGGCGCTACCGCGTGACATGGGAAGGGCAGGGGACAGTCACCGTCAGCGGCCTCGCCCGCGATCCCGAAGCCGCCCCCAACGAAATCTGGTTCAGCTACACCCCCGGCCCCGGTGTCGTCTCGGTCGGGATCAGCGCCACCGACCCCGCCGACCCCGTCCGCAACATCAGGGTGATGCGCGAGGACCTGATCCCCCTCTATGACGCAGGCCAGCGCTTCAACCCCGACTGGCTGCGCATCGTGGGCGATCTGCGCGCAATCCGCTTCATGGACTGGATGGCCACCAACGGCTCGACCCAGGTCACCTGGGCCGACCGCCCGCAGCCCGGTGACTACACCTACGGCTGGCGCGGCGTCCCGGTCGAGGTGATGGTCGATCTTGCCAACACCATCGGCGCCGACCCGTGGTTCACGCTGCCGCACATGGCCGATGACGCCTATGTCACCTCTTTCGCCACCTATGTCCGCGACACCCTTGATCCCCGGCTCAAGGTCTATGCCGAATGGTCGAACGAGGTCTGGAACTTCATCTTCCCCCAAACCCACTGGGCGCAGGAACAGGCCGTTGCCCGCTGGGGCGACGTTGCCGCCGACAATGGCGGCTGGATGCAATTCGCGGGCCTCCGCGCAGCGCAGGTCGCCGATATCTGGACCGCCGTCTTTGCCGATCAGGCCGACGACCGCCTTGTCCGCGTCATCGCAACCCAGACCGGCTGGAAAGGTCTCGAAGACCCGCTTCTCAACGCCCCCCTCGCCCAGGCCCAGGGCCTGCCGGCCCCCTATGAATCATTCGACGCCTACGCCATCACCGGCTATTTCGGCTATGATCTGGGGACTGAAGACATGGCCGATGATCTCCGCGAATGGGTTGCCGAAGGTGACGCCACCGAACGCGTGACCGATGCACTGCGCGACGGGTCTTTCGATGATCTGGTCAACGATCTCTTTCCCTATCACGCCGATGTTGCCGCCGATCACGGCCTGCAACTTGTTATGTACGAAGGCGGCACCCACCTGACCGGCGTCGGCCCCGTCGTCGATGACGCGGCGATCACCACCTTCCTTGCCGACTACAACTACAGCAGGGATATGGCCGCCCTCTACGACGATCTCTTCGCCGGCTGGCAGGATGCGGGCGGCACGCTCTTCATGGGCTTCGTCGATGTCGCCCCGACCTCGCGCTGGGGCAGCTGGGGCGCGCTCCGCCATCTGGACGACATGAACCCCCGCTGGGCCAGCATCGCCCGCCACAACGCCGAAACGCCGGTCACATGGGAAACCCGCCTTCCCGGCACTTTCACCGGAACAATGGTGCAGCAATGACCACGCCGCACCCGATCACCTCTCTGCCGCCGCTCCGCGATGACATGATCACCGTCATCATCCCGGCCAGCAACGAAGAACGCCTGATCGGCCCCTGCCTCTCCGCGCTCCTCGCCTCCACCCCTACCCGCCACGCGGTCGAGGTGGTCGTTGTCGCCAACGGCTGCCGCGATGCCACTGTCGCCGCCGCATCGGCCCATATCCCCGCCGCAAATGCCCGCGGCTGGACCCTTACAGTCATCGACCTTCCCCAGGGTGGCAAGCTCAACGCCCTCAATCACGGCGACGCCGCCGCCCACGGCGCCCTCCGCGCCTATCTTGACGCCGATGTCACCCTTAGCCCCGAACTGCTGGCCCAGCTTTGTCAGGCGCTTGACCGGGCCGAACCCGCCTATGCCAGCGGCCGTCTCAACATCACGGCGCCCCAGGGCGGCGTCAGCCGCGCCTATGCCCGGCT
>JBGSWJ010000103.1:0-2389 GCA_041752495.1 Rhodobacterales bacterium | reverse complement strand
ATCGACCTGACGACCCTCGCCGGCGACGATACCGAGGGCCGCGTCCGCCGCCTCTGCGCCAAGGCCCGCCAGCCGGTGAGCCGCGAGATCCTCGACAAGCTTGGCATGACCGGCCTCACCGTGGGCGCCGTCTGCGTCTATCACGACATGGTCGCTACCGCCGTCGAAGCGCTCCAAGGCACCCATATCCCCGTAGCCGCCGTCTCGACCGGCTTCCCGGCGGGCCTCTCACCCTTCCCTCTCCGCATCGCCGAAATCGGCGAAAGCGTCCGCGCCGGCGCGCGCGAAATCGACATCGTTATCTCCCGCCGCCTTGTCCTCACCGGCAACTGGCAGGGCCTTTACGACGAAATGCGCGAAATGCGCGCCGCCTGCGGCGATGCCCATGTCAAGGCGATCCTCGCCACGGGCGAACTCGGCACGCTCCGCAACGTGGCCCGCGCAAGCCTTGTCTGCATGATGGCGGGCGCCGATTTCATCAAGACTTCGACCGGCAAGGAAGGCGTCAACGCTACCCTGCCAGTGACGCTCACCATGATCCGCGCCATCCGCGACTACCACGACCGCACGGGGATCAAGGTCGGCTACAAACCCGCCGGCGGGATCTCCAAGGCCAAGGACGCGCTCGTCTATCTCTCCATGATCAAGGACGAGTTGGGCGACCGCTGGCTCCAGCCCGACCTTTTCCGTTTTGGCGCGTCGTCCCTCTTGGGCGATATCGAACGCCAGCTCGAACACCATGTGACAGGCCAGTATTCCGCCAGCTGGCGGCATGCGCTCGCATAGGTGGGCTTCGCCCACCCTACGCCACCCTCGTAGGGTGGGTGAAACCCACCACCCCCAAAGGATAAGACCATGACCGTCAAGGAAATCTTCGACTCCATGTCCTACGGCCCCGCCCCCGAGTCATCGGCCGAGGCGCGCGCCTGGATCGCCTCCCACAAGGGCACCTTCGGCCATTTCATCGGCGGCACCTGGACGAAACCCGGCCACACCTTCCCCACCACCAACCCCGCCACCGGCGAACCGCTGGCCCAAATCACTCAAGCCACGCAGAAAGACGTCGACGCCGCGGTAAAGGCTGCCCGTCGCGCCCAACCCGCCTGGGCCAAGGATGCCCACACCCGCGCCCGCGTCCTCTACGCCCTTGCCCGCCTCCTGCAGAAACAATCCCGCCTCTTCGCCGTCCTCGAAACCCTCGACAACGGCAAACCGATCCGCGAATCCCGCGACATCGACATCCCCCTCGCCCAGCGCCACTTCCATTACCACGCGGGCATGGCCACGCTGATGGACAGCGAACTCCCCGGCCGCGCCCCCCTTGGCGTCTGCGGCCAGATCATCCCCTGGAACTTCCCGCTTCTCATGCTCGCGTGGAAAATCGCCCCGGCGCTGGCCATGGGCAACACCGTCGTCCTGAAGCCTGCCGAATACACCCCCCTCACCGCCCTCCTCTTCGCCGATATCTGCGCTGACGCAGGCGTCCCCCCCGGCGTTGTCAACATCGTCACCGGCGACGGCGCGGTGGGTGAAATGATCGTGAACGCCCCCGTGGACAAGATCGCCTTCACCGGCTCCACCTCCGTGGGCCGGAAAATCCGCGAGGCCACCGCAGGCTCCGGCAAATCCCTGACCCTCGAACTCGGCGGCAAATCCCCCTACATCGTCTTTGACGACGCAGACCTTGACAGCGCCGTCGAAGGCCTCGTCGATGCCATCTGGTTCAACCAGGGCCAAGTCTGCTGCGCAGGCTCCCGCCTTCTGGTGCAAGAAGGCATCGCTGACCGCTTCTACCGCAAACTCCGCACCCGCATGGACGGCCTCCGCGTCGGCGACCCGCTCGACAAATGCATCGACGTGGGTGCCATCGTGGACCCCGTCCAACTCGCCTCGATCACAAAGCTTGTCACGGAAAACCCCGAAGGCGACCACTATCGCGCAGCCTGCGCCCTGCCCCAGAAGGGCAGCTTCTACCCCCCCACGCTTATCACCGGCCTCTCCCCTGCGGCGACCCTGATGCAAGAGGAAATCTTCGGCCCCGTCCTCGTCTCCACCACCTTCCGCACGCCCGCAGAGGCGGTCGAGATCGCCAACAACACCCGCTACGGCCTTGCCGCGACCCTCTGGACCGAAAACATCAACCTCGCCCTCGACATCGCACCAAAGCTCGTCGCGGGCGTCGTCTGGGTCAACGCCACCAACCTCTTTGACGCCGCCGCAGGCTTTGGCGGCACCCGCGAATCCGGTTTCGGGCGCGAAGGCGGCTGGGAAGGCCTGCAAAGCTATACCAAACCCGCCACAGCCGCCAAACCGCTGAAAAACATCGCCCCCTTCACCGGCGCAGGCGCACCCACCGACCCGCTCGACCGCACCGCCAAACTCTATATCG
>JBGSWJ010000102.1:0-2190 GCA_041752495.1 Rhodobacterales bacterium | reverse complement strand
CTCTGGCCGCAACGCTTTGGGCTGCGATCCGGAACGGTCTGATCGACCGTCTCCCGGGCTTCATGCCGCGCAAACCGGCCCCCGCGTTGCTCCGGGTGCCGCGCCGCGCCTGACCCCGGTCAGTATTGATAATCGTTAATGTCGGCCCCTTCGGCCTTGTTCAGGATCACGCCCACGACAGGCTTGTCCTCGCCCAGCCGCCGCGCCGCTTCCTTCATCTGCCGGGGCGTCGTGATCCCCCCGGCCGTCACCATCAGGATGCAGTCAAAGAACGGCTTGAACGCGATCACGTCATCCTGGGCAAGCACCGGCGGCAGATCATAGATCATCACATCCGGTTCGACATCCGCGACCATCTGCTCGATCACCGCTGCCGTCACCGGATCATGGAACAACTCCGCCACATAACCCTCGGTCCGCCCGTTCAGGCCAAAGGCGATATTGTCCCCGATATTCAACAGGTTCTGTCCGGGCTTGCGCAAGAATTTCTCGACCGGGATCATCCCCCGCAGGAAATCCCCCATCGACGGCGCATTCTCGACCCCCAGATACCGCGCCATCGAAGGCCGCCGCATGTCCATATCCATCAGCACCGTCCGATACCGGTCATAGCGCGACAGCGTGACAGCCAGATTGACCGCGGCAAACGTCTTGCCGCATCCCTGCGTTGGTGAAGTCACCGCCACTCGTGACCAGCCATTATCCGTCAACGCTTGCAACAACCGCGTCCGCAGCACGTCAAACGCTGCATGGGCCGGGTTCTGCCGGCTCGCCGTGATCACAAGGTTCCGGTTCAGCAGCGCCTCATCCACGGCAAAGGTTTCAAGGTTCTGAAACACATCCTGCTTCTGCAGGATCGCACGCGGCACCTCTGCCGGGGCCGGGGCAGGGGCAGGGGGGGCCTTCGCCTTGCCCGCAGCCGCATCCAGACGCGCGATCTCTTCCATCAGCCGCACCCGCGCCGCCGGGTCCAGCCGGGTCTTGCGTCCACGCGGTGTGGTCTCGTTGGTCATCAGGGCAGGTCCTGTCTTGGCCCTTGGGGCCTTTGAACTCTCTTGCAGGACAATCTTGGCAGAATTACGCCATTGATCCCCGCGCTTGTCGGTTTTCCCCAGCTGAAAACCGACAAAAGATCACTTGTATTCGATCAGCACCATATCGGCCCCGCGCCAGCGCCGGAGATGATAGGTCAGCATCCCCTGCACATTCGCCACCTTCGACAACGTCAGGTAAAACGCCTGATGCAGCGCCATCCCCCGCGCCATCCCGTCCCGCATCAGCCCCCGCGCCGTCCGCAGCCAGTTGACGGCATAACCCAAGGCCACCAGCCCTGTCAGCCACCACCACCCGGCCAGAACGCCCGCCAAAGCCAGCACCGGAAACACCGCGCCATAGACCCAGGCCCGCTGCAATTCCCGCCGGAAATGCGGCGGGTTCATCCGTCCCACCTCGGCAAACCCATGGCCCGTCCTGACCGTCCGCTTCCACCAGGCGGAAAATCGCGTCATCGCCAGATCATGCAGCGTCATCACCTCGGGCAGCCTCCAGGCCTTTGCCCCCGTCCGCCGCACCCGGATGACAAAATCCTCATCCTCGGAACAGATCAGCCGCGGATTGAACCCGCCCACAGCCCGGAACAGATCCGACCGCACCATCAGATCCCCGCCACAAGCCGCAATCTCTCCCGCAGGCCGGTGCCACTCCACCTCGGCCATCGCGTTGAACAGGCTGGCCGCCGGGTCCACCTCGGTCCGCCATCCCGTCACCAGCCCCACATCGGGCCGCACAGCCATAAAGTCGCGCGCGATCCCGATCCACCCCGGTGCCACCCCGCAATCCCCGTCCACGAACTGCACCAGATCGGGCAGCCCGCCCGCCTCCAGCGCCGCAAACCCCGCATTCCGCGCCCGGGCGGCGGTAAACGGCACCGACGTATCCAGCCTGACCACCGCCACGCCCAACCCTTCGGCAAAACCCACGCTCCCGTCCGAAGACCCGGAGTCTACATAAACCACCCGCACCCCCTGCGCCGTCAGGCTCGTCAGACAGCGCTCCAGTCGCTCCCCCTCGTTCCGCCCGATCGCCACGGCCCCCACCGTCAACGTCATTCCGGCCTCACCGGCAGGCCCTCAGCCCCCGCGAACAACCGCGCGAGCCATGCCGCCTCGGCCGCGCCGTCAAACCCGGCCA
>JBGSWJ010000101.1:0-2876 GCA_041752495.1 Rhodobacterales bacterium | reverse complement strand
GCGAGGATCTGGTGACCCGCAAGGGGCATCTGCGGCTGTCGGCCCACAGGATCGATGAGCGCGTCTACCTTTGGCGGCTTGAGGAACTGGCCGAAAAGCACCCCGTGCCCCGGGCGGGCGACGGGCTTGGCCTGCCGATGCTGACGGCGGGGCCTTCGGGGACGATCCTTTACATGAACGAGGCGTTTCGCAAGCTGACGGGCGGGCGGCCCAGAACGCTTGACCTCGTCTTCCGCGATCTGCCGCTGGTGCCCGGACAGGTGCACCGGGTCGAGGCCGCAACGGGGCCGGTCGATTGCCTTGTGGCGCAGGTCATGGGGCAGGCCGGTCGGTCTGAGATCTATCTGTTGCCGGTCACTGCGGCGGGTTCGCCGCCACCGCCACGTCAGGCAGACTGGGACGCGATCGAGGATCTGCCGGTCCCGCTTATGAAACTCGCGCCGAACGGGCTGATCCTGGCGACCAACCGCGAGGCGCGGGCGCTGTTGCCGATGCTGATGGGGCCGACGACACGACTGTCGGATCTGCTTGAGGGGCTGGGGCGGCCGGTGATCGACTGGCTCTCGGATATCGTGGAGGGCCGCAGTGGGGCGGCGCCACAATTCCTGCGCGGGACGGGTGCGCATCAGGATACCTTTCTGCGTGTCTCGCTGAACCCGGCGGGGCAGGGGGCGGACCAGCATCTGATCGCCGTCCTGAATGACGTGACCGAACACAAGTCGCTTGAGGCACAGTTTGTCCAGAGTCAGAAGATGCAGGCGATCGGCCAGCTTGCAGGCGGGGTCGCGCATGACTTCAACAACCTGCTGACCGCGATCTCGGGTCATTGTGACCTGCTTCTGCTGCGCCACGATCAGGGGGATCAGGATTACGGCGACCTTATCCAGATCAACCAGAACGCCAACCGCGCGGCTGCGCTGGTGCGGCAGCTGCTGGCGGTATCGCGCAAGCAGAACCTGATGCCCGAAGTGCTCGACCTGCGCGATACGCTGGCTGATCTGACGCATCTGTTGAACCGGCTGGTCGGGGAACGGGTGCTGCTCACGCTCAACCATGATCCGGCGCTTCTGTATATCCGGGCGGACAAGCGGCAGCTTGAACAGGTTCTCATGAACCTTGTAGTCAATGCGCGCGATGCGATGCCCGAAGGGGGCGATATCCGTGTCGAGACCGAGAATATCGTGCTGGATATGCCGCTGGAGCGGGACCGGGCCACGGTGCCGCCGGGGCGGTATGTGGTGGTGCGGGTGATTGACGAAGGTGTTGGGATCGCGCCCGAAAAGATCAAGAAGATCTTTGAACCCTTCTACACAACCAAGCGCCCGGGTGAAGGGACGGGTTTGGGGCTATCCACCGCCTATGGCATCGTCAAGCAGACGGGCGGGTTCATCTTTGTCGACAGCATCGTCGGGCAGGGGACGACATTTACCCTTTACTTCCCGGGGTATGACAAACCTGCGACCACCGCTGTTCCTGCCCCTGCGACCGAAGTGCAGGCCGGGCCGCGCAAGGGCGAGGGTGTGGTCCTGCTGGTCGAGGATGAGGCCCCGGTGCGCGCCTTTGCGTCACGTGCATTGCGGATGCGGGGCTATTCGGTGCTTGAGGCGGACAGCGCCGAAAGCGCCCTAGAGATGTTGTCGGACAGGGCGCTGAACGTGGATCTGTTTGTGACCGATGTGATCATGCCGGGCAAGGACGGCCCGACATGGGTGCGCGAAGCGCTTGAGGTGCGGCCGGATACCAAGGTGGTCTTTGTGTCGGGCTATGCCGAGGATGCTTTTGCCGAACAGCAGGCAATGATCCCGAATTCGGTCTTTCTGCCCAAGCCTTTTTCGTTGACCGACCTGACTTCGACAGTGCAGCGGCAACTGCACTGAGCCGGAAGGTGGTGCGGGACGGGGTGTGGGGGAACCGGTTCCGGCGAAATGGGAATGGTGTCCGGACCCCGACAATGGCGCGGCGAGCGGGAGATCGCAGCACGGGCGGGAGGGTGATGACGGGGGTTTGGGCCGGGTTTGCGGGATCGGCGCGAAAATGGTGCCGGGGCTTTGGGACGGGCGCCGCGGGACGGGCGCAAAGAATGGTGCCGGGGCTTTGGTTGAGATGCCGCAATACGGCCACGAACATGATGCCGAGGCTTTGGGTCGGATGCCGCAGGACGAGAGTGAAAGTGTTGCCGGGGGTTGGGCCGGTTGCCGCAGGACGGGTGCGAAATCAGTGCCTTGGCTTTGGCCCCGACGCCGCTGGACGGGTGCGAAAGTAATGCCGTGGCTTTGCGCCGGTCTCTGCAGGACGGGCGCTACAATGGTGCGGGGGTTGGGTAGGACGGCGCAGAGCGGGCGGTGAAGCGTTGACCGGGAGGTTGGGCCTCATGTTGAAGGACGCAGAGGCAAGAGGTGGGGAGGAGGGTTCCGAACCGGACTACTTGTGGTGCGGTTGAAATCTGCAGTCTGGGAGTACGCCGGGGGGGACAGCGGCGGGCGTCAACGGGCGAGTGAACGGACGAAGGCCCAGATGCCCTGCACGTATCATGGTCCTTTCACTTTGGCCAAAAGGTCAAGCGATCAGCCTGCCTCTTTGGCCAAAGTGGTCATCTGCATGCTGCGGATCGGTACGACGGTAGAGCGTCAACCCATCATCCCGACGAGATAGGCCGCCGATCCGGTCAACGCGGCATAGTCGTCCTCGACCACACCCACGCCGAAGCCCGCCATGAAACCGGCAAAACGGCCCTTGTCGTGGAAGGCGGCCTCGAACCGGAATTCGGTGAGGAAGGGCGCGATGGCGCGGGAGACCCCGCCGATGAGGTAGACCCCGCCGAAAGGGAGCTGGATCAGGGCGAGGTTGCCCGCGACCATGCCCAGGACGCGGGCAAA
>JBGSWJ010000100.1:0-9865 GCA_041752495.1 Rhodobacterales bacterium | reverse complement strand
ATGGGCTTTGGGGTGATGGTGGGCTGCATGGTGGGCACGTCGCTGGCCATGGCCCCGGCGGTGCTGGTGGCGCAGGGGGCGGACTATGTGGACCTTGACGGCCCGCTTCTTTTGGCGAAAGACCGCGCCCATGCATTGCGGTATGACGCGGCGGGGGTTCACCCGCCCGATGCCGCGCTCTGGGGCTAGGAGATTTCAGTCATGCGCACCGTCTATGTCAACGGCGACTATGTACCCGAGGATCAGGCCAAGGTTTCGGTCTTTGACAGGGGGTTCCTGATGGCGGATGGCGTCTATGAGGTGACGTCGGTGCTGGACGGCAAGCTGGTGGATTTCGCGGGCCATGCGGCGCGGCTGGAGCGGTCGCTGGCGCAACTCGACATGGCTTCGCCTGTCACGATGGACGAGTTGCTGGAGATCCACCGGGAACTGGTGCGGGTGAACGGAATCGTCGAAGGGATGGTCTATCTGCAGATCACCCGGGGCGCGCCTGCGGACCGGGATTTCGCCTTTCCCGATCCGGCGGTGACGCCGTCGACCTTGGTGTTGTTCACGCAGTCGAAGCCCGGGCTGGCGGATAATCCCGCGGCGAAAAAGGGGATGAAGGTGATTTCGGTTCCCGACATCCGTTGGGGGCGGCGGGATATCAAGACGGTGCAGCTTCTGTATCCGTCGATGGGCAAGATGATGGCCAAGAAGGCGGGCGTGGACGATGCCTGGATGGTCGAGGACGGGGTTGTGACGGAGGGGACGTCGAACAACGCCTATATCGTGAAGGGCAATACGATCGTCACGCGGCAGTTGGGGAACGAGATTCTGGCCGGGATCACGCGGGCCGCCGTCCTGCGCTTTGCGCGCGAGGCGCAGATGGTGGTCGAGGAACGGGCGTTCACGGTCGATGAGGCCAAGGGGGCGGATGAGGCGTTTATCACCAGCGCCACGACATTCGTGATGCCTGTGGTGGAGATTGACGGGGTGGCGCTGGGTGGCGGCGTGCCGGGCAAGGTCGCGGCGCGGCTGCGCGAGATTTACATTGAAGAGAGCCGTAAGGCGGCGGTGTGATCCGGCGTTGAGGCGCAACTGGGGCCGGTCAGCCCGGCAGGCAGGGCGACCGGACCGACATGACAAGGGCCGCGCCGGTTGAGCTGACTTCGGCTGTGACCGGCGCGGGCGACAGGGCCGGGTCATCATCGGTGACACGCAACGTATAGGGACCGAGCGTCTGGTTCGGCCTGCTGACGCTGCTCTGGACATAGAGGCGGTAGGTGCCGCTGGCTGAGAGGGCCTTGTTGCAGATGATGGCGGTTCCGCCACCGAGGTCATTATAGGCCTCTGCGAAGGGTCCGAACTCCTCGGGCTCACCAAGGGTGAGGTGGTTGGCCCAGGCCGATTCAAGGTAGACGGTGATTGTGGTCCCGGCCTTGCCGGTAAAGGTCCAGACATCGGTGCCGCCACTGGTCAGATCCCCGGTCACGGGTGTATTCAGGGCGATGGTTCCGGTGATCGGGGGATTGTGGTCATAGATCGCGGCAATCTCGGGCGCGGGAACGATGTCTGCGGCGATGGCGGGCTGGCGTGATGACCGCATCGACATCGTGACAGCGGTGGTGACCACGATGATGGCCAGAAGGCCCAGGATCAGGATGACGCGCTCTTTGGCGGTTTTCGCTTCGTAGATGAAGATGAGGTATCTGACCAAACCAGTCATCGCATCAAACCCGACCTGAAAAGGAGACTGCCCGAAATGGGGTTACCTTACGGCATGGGACGGGGTCGGCAAGGGGTCAGAGAGGCGCGAGGTGGGTTGCACCCACCCTGCGGGGCGGTTGCGTAGGGTGGGTGCAACCCACGTTCACGGCGTTTCGTCCGCCTTGCCCACATTCTTGGCAAAGGCCTCTTTGAAGGCGGCCTGTTTGGCGGCGTCGGCCTCGGTCTGGTTCTGTGCGACCCAGTCGGCATAGGGCATGCCGTAGTAATCGGTGCGGGCCTCGTCCTTGGTTATTGTGATACCGCGTTCCGCAGCGGCCTCTTGCACCCAGCGGGCGAGGCAGTTGCGGCAGAAACCGGCGAGGTTCATGAGGTCGATGTTCTGCACGTCGGGCCGGTCGGTCAGCAGGTGCTGGCGGAGGCGGCGGAAGGCGGCGGCTTCGAGTTCGATACGGGTCTGGTCGTCCATCGGGCGTCCTTTCAGGGCAGAAGTCCGGCGGCGCGGGCGCCGGAGAGCAGGCTTTCGGCAAGGAAATGCGCGTCACGCGTGGCGGGCGGGCGTTGGTCGGGAACCTGGATCACGGTCATGCCTGCGGCAAGGGCAGCGGCGGTGCCGGGGTCGGAGTCCTCGAACACGAGGCAAAGCGCGGGATCGACGGACAGGCCGCGCGCGGCATGGAGGAAGAGGTCGGGCGCGGGTTTGGGAAGGTCTACACGGTCGCGGCCATGGATATGGGCGGGGTCAAAGAAACCGGCGATCCCGGCGGCCGTCAGGTTGGCCGTTGCGGGTGCGGTGCGGGAATTGGTGGCGATGGCACGGGGCATGGCGATCTGGTCGAGATGGCTGAGAAGGTCCGTCACCCCGGGGCGGAGGGGGATGCCAGCGGCAAAGGCCTGTTCAACCTCGATATTCCATGCGGCGTCAAAGGTGGCGGGATCAAAGGCCGGGCCGAAGGCGGCTGTCATCACCTCCATCGCATTGTCGCCCACGGTGCCGATCAGGTCAGTCAGCACATCAAGCCGTTCGGGCAGGCCAATGCGGCGGAAGGCGGCAAGGCCCGCCTCGACCACCAGACGTTCGGTTTCGAGAAGGGTGCCGTCGAGGTCGAAGATGACTGCGTGATAGCGCATCAGAGCCCTGTTTCTGTAAGGACGGATTGCAGGATGGGCGTCAGGCGGGCGGCCCAGGCCTCTTGATTCTGCGGGTCGGCGATCAGGTCTTGCCGGAGTTCGATCAGCACGTTGGGACGGCCGGTCCGGAGGGCATGGCGGTCGATGGCATCGCCCGGCAGGTGGCCCGCATAGGGTTCGTTGTCGCCGACGGTCAGGTCCGGTTCGGCGCGCAGGCGGGCGATCAGCGGCAGGGCGAGGCGTTCGTCCAAGTGGGAATAGAGAATCCCGATCTGCCAGGGGCGGGGGCTACGGCCGCGCAGTTGCGGCGTGAAACTGTGAATCGCACAGATCACCGTATCGGCGCGGCGGGCGGCGGTCCGGGCCAGCGCATCGTGATAAGGCAGGTAAAGGCGGTCGAGCCGTTGTTCGAGTTCCATTGCCCCGGCATGGCGGTTGGCGGGGATGATCGTGCCGTCATAGAGTTTCATCAGCAAGGTGGGATCATCCTCGCCCCGGTTGGGGTCGATCACGAGGCGCGAGAAGCGGGACAGGACGGCGGGCGCGTCCAGATGACGGGCCAAAGCGCGCGTCAGCCCTGCCGAGCCAAGGTCATAGGCAATATGGCGGCCCATGTCGGCAGGCGGCAGACCCAGATCGCCGCCGGCAACCCAGTCGGGCACGGCGTTTGACGCATGGTCGCAGGTGACAAGCCACCGCGATGATCGGTCATCACCGATGATTTCATAGGCAGGATGGATCATTTCGGTCAAAAGGTGCCTGTCTTCATTGTGCCTTGGCCCTTAGGCTAGTTGTGAGACGAATGGAATTAGGCAATAAGGGCGCGAAATTCGGCGTTAGCGGTAACACCTGCTTGCGCCACAGACGCTGACCGCAAGGACCACCCCTCATGAGACGCCACCGCAACGTCAAGATCGTCGCCACGCTTGGCCCGGCATCAAGCACCTATGACATGATCCGTGCCCTGCACGAGGCAGGCGCGGACGTGTTCCGCCTGAACATGAGCCACGGGGGGCATGACGAAATCCGCGCCCGGCACGCGATCATCCGTCAGGTGGAAAAGGATGTAGGTTCGCCGATCGCGATTCTGGCGGACCTGCAGGGTCCGAAACTGCGCGTGGGCGTGTTCAAGGAAGGGTCGGCCGAACTGGTCGTCGGTGCCAAGTTCCGGCTTGACCTTGACCCTGCCGAGGGGGACGTGAACCGGGTGCAACTGCCGCACAAGGAAATCTTTGACGCGCTGGAGCCCGGCGCGTCGCTTTTGGTCAATGACGGGAAGATCCGGCTCAAGGTGCTGGATTGCGGCGCGAATTATGCCAATTGCACCGTTACCGTGGGCGGCACGATTTCCAACCGCAAGGGTGTGAACGTGCCTGACGTCGTGTTGCCTCTGGCTGCGCTGTCGGACAAGGACCGCAAGGATCTGGAGTTCGTCTGCGAACTGGGCGTGGACTGGCTTGCGCTGTCGTTCGTGCAGCGGCCCGCCGACGTGCTGGAGGCGCGCGACCTGTGCAAGGGCCGTGCGGCGATCCTGTCCAAGATCGAAAAGCCCGCTGCGGTGAAGGCGTTTGACGAGATCCTTGCCGTGTCCGATGGGATCATGGTCGCCCGGGGCGATCTGGGTGTCGAACTTCCGGTGCAGAACGTGCCACCGATCCAGAAACGTCTGGTCCGCAAATGCCGCGCTGCCGCCAAGCCGGTGATCGTGGCGACGCAGATGCTCGAATCCATGATCGAATCGCCGATGCCGACCCGCGCCGAGGTCAGCGATGTGGCGACCGCGATTTATGAAGGCGCTGATGCGATCATGCTGTCGGCGGAATCGGCTGCAGGTGCCTTCCCGATCGAAGCCGTGCAGACGATGAACAACGTGGCGCTCGAGGTCGAGAGCGATCCGACCTATACCCAGATCATCGAGGCCAGCCGCACCGCGCACCGCACATCCGTTGCTGACGGGATCGTGGCCGCCGCGCGTGAGATTGCAGAAACGACCGAGGTCAAGGCGATCTGCTGCTTCTCGGAATCGGGGACGACTGCGCTTCTGGTGGCGCGCGAACGGCCCCGCGTGCCGATCATTGCGCTGACCTCGGTCGAGCGGACGGCGCGGCGGCTGTCGCTGTCCTGGGGCACAAACTGTGTGATCGTGGACCCGGTGGACCGGTTCAAGATGGCCGTGGTCGCCGCCGTGCGGGCGGCACTGGACCAGGGCTATGCGACCGAGAAGGACAAGGTCATCGTCACCGCCGGTGTGCCGTTCAACACGCCGGGTTCGACCAATATCCTGCGCGTGGCCCCCTGCGAGGAACGTTTGATTTTCTTCGGTGAACCGGAGTAAAACTTGCTCCATTGGTTTAGGCCGGAGTTGTCATGCTTGATACGGACCTGTTCTTTGTCATCGGGCTTGTCATCCTGGTCTTTTCCTTTCCGGTCATCATCGGCGCGCTGACCGAGGGGCGCCCGCCCCGGACCGCCGCAATCATGGTCATGATCGGCGGCGGGCTGGTGGCGCTGGCGGTTTACCAGAAGCCGAACACCTATACGCTTGACACCATACCGGATGCCTTTGTCCGGGTCGTCGGGCACTATATGAAATAGGGCTTTCACAACCCCTCTTGCCCTTCATCCGCCGCCCGCCTATACGGCGCGCTCTATCACCCCGCGAGTCCGGCCAACGTGGCATGCCGAGGCGCGCGTTCATCCCCTGTAAAGGAGACCGAAATGCCCAAGATGAAGACCAAGTCGAGCGCCAAGAAGCGCTTCAAGATGACGGCCTCCGGGCTTGTCAAAGCAGGTCAGGCCGGCAAGCGCCATGGCATGATCAAGCGGACCACCAAGTTCATCCGTGATGCCCGTGGCACCGCGGTCCTTTCGGCGCAGGACACGAAGATCATCAAGTCCTACATGCCCTACGACCGCTAAGGAGAACATCAGATGTCACGCACCAAAGGTGGTACCGTCACCCATCGCCGTCACAAGAAGATTCTTGACGCGGCAAAAGGCTATTACGATCACCGTCGCCGCACTTTCAAGGTTGCCAAGCAGGCGGTCGACAAGGCCAACCAGTACGCAACCCGCGACCGGCACGTCCGCAAGCGCAACTTCCGCGCGCTGTGGATCCAGCGGATCAACGCGGCCTGCCGGATGGTTGACGAATCGCTGACCTATTCGCGCTTTATCAACGGCCTGTCGCTGGCCGGGATTGAAGTGGACCGCAAGGTTCTGGCCGATCTGGCCGTGAACGAACCGGCGGCGTTCGAAGCCATTGCCCACAAGGCCAAGGCCGCTCTGGCCGCCTGATCAGGTTTCCGAGGTTACACGGGAGAGGCCCTGCGCATGATGCGCGGGGCCTTTGTCGTTGCGGGGCAGTGGCGGCTGCACCGATTGCGCGATTTCCCTGGTCACTTGCTTCTGCCGTCCCACAGGTCCGCCGGGGGGCGAGTCGCAGGATTGTGCGTATTCTGGGGCGGTGACCGGACAGGACAAAGGAACTTGGCCCCTTCCGGCCAGGATTGCCGCGATTTCGCGGATAGGGACCCTATCCCAAGGGGGTAATCCCCTGCGCGGAGTCGCCCGAAGGGTCCGATTGCGCCCTGCAACTAGCCGTTGCCTCCCGCAGGTTATCCGGTCCCGCAAGCGACAACCCCTGATGGAACACATATTCAGTATGTGTCGCGCAAAACGGTCCATGCAGACTTCTGGGCGCGGCAAGAGGCCGGAAAGACGGTGATCCCGTCAGATTGGTCAAAGCCAAAAGAGACTTGTTCTTGGGGGAACAAAGATGACGAAAATCGCGTTTATCGACGACCAGCAGGACGAACTTGATCCTGTGCGGGCACTTCTTGTCAGCGAAGGATTTGAAGTCGAACGTCACCGCGACGCCGACTTTGCCCTTGCTGTGTTTCAACGGCGGATGTCGGATCTGGTGGTGATCAACATCTCGCGGCAGAACGCCAACGGGATGGCTCTGCTGGAACGTATCCGGGACAAATGGACCGTGCCCGTCGTGGTGATGAGCGGTGCAAAGGACGAGATCGACGAGATCCTGTGCCTGCGTCTTGGTGCGGATGATTACATCGGCAAGCCCGTCTCTCCCCGGCTTGTGGCCGCACGGATCAACAGCCTGCTGCGCCGCCATGCCATCGTGACCGACAGCCATCACGCCCAGACCGGCGCCGAGCAGGTGATCGCCCATGGCGACCTGATCATGGACCCGAACCGGCACGAGGTGATCTGGAAGGAACAGCAGGTCATGCTGACAGTGACAGAGTTCAACCTGCTCAAGTGCCTTGTCCGCCGTCCGGGCGTGGTCAAGAACCGGGACCAGCTGATGTCCGAAGTCTATTCGGACGAAATTTTTGTCGACGACCGCACCATCGACAGCCACGTCAAGCGCATCCGCAAGAAGATCCGCGCGGTCGACTCTGACTTCGATGCGATCGAAACGCTTTACGGTGTCGGTTACCGGTTTGTGATGCCCAAGAAGGCGCTGTTCCTGCTGCACAGTGCCGATCAACGTTCCGACAACCGGCTTGCGGCCTGAGTTCGTAGCGAGTGACAGTATCGGGCCTCCGCCCGAATACTGGGGGGAGGCGGCCGAAAGGCCCCTCCCCTTTTGGTTTTCTGCCCGCGGGCGGTGTCAGAGCCGTCCGGTCAGGACGAGAATTACGATCACGATCAGGATGACGCCGATCACCCCTACGCCACCGTGGCCATAGCCATAGCCGTAGCCGCCAAAACGGCCAGAAAAGCCGCCCAGCAGGAAGATGATCAGGATAACGACGAGGACAGTGCCGAGTGTCATGGTCTGGGTTCCTTTGAACGGGACGGGCCGGACGCGGAAGGCGCCCGGCCGCAGGGCCTAATTGCCCCGGATCGTGTCCTTGATGCCGCCGATGGCGTTCTGCATCTTGCCTTCGACCTGATCGGCGCGGCCTTCGGCCTCAAGCTTGGCGTCGCCGGTGATCTTGCCGACGGCTGTCTCGATCTTGCCCTTGACGACTTTCGCCGATCCTTCGATGCGGTCCTTGTCCATGCTGCGTGCCTCCATATGGCGGTTGCGGCACCCCCGCAGGGTGCCGTTTGTGCAGGATGGGCTGATCGGGTGCGCCGGGCACTGATGCAGGTCAGCAGTGCCGCAACGTAGGGGCGGGTTGACCTTTGGCCCTGTTGCGGTGCTTGTCGGGCGAGAGGAGGGGCGGATCATGTGGCAGGGCAGGCTTTTGCATATCCATACGGCAGCCGAGGCGCGGGCGACGATGCAGGCGCATCAGGCGGCTGACCTTGTTGCCGGTCTGGGCATCGCGGGGGACCGCTATGCCACGGAACGGGGCACCTATTCCGCCTTTCCCGACATTCGCGAAGTGACCCTGATCGAGGACGAAACGCTTCAGGCGTTGCGGCGCGATCACGCGATTGACCTGACCCCGGACGAACACCGGCGCAACCTGACCACGCGGGATGTGCCGCTGAACCACCTGGTCGGGCGGCGGTTCCTTGTCGGATCGGTGCTGCTGGAAGGTGGCCGGCTGAACACGCCATGTCGCTATCTGGATATGGTGACAGGAAAGACGGTCTGCGACTTGCTGGAACACCGGTCGGGCCTGAACTGCCGGATCATCACGGGTGGAAGTATTGCCGTGGGCGACCTGATCCGCCTCGCATAGGGGCCGCTTGTGCCTTTGGGCGGGGCGCGGTATTTGCCAGCGGCACAGCCGAGGGACACCCGTCATGGACGATCTGAAATCCAAATACCTGAGCCTGATCGCAAACGCGGCGGATGAGGCCGCCATCGAGGATGTGCGCGTCAACGCCCTTGGCAAGAAGGGCGAGATTTCGCTTCTGATGCGGTCGCTCGGCGCCATGTCGCCCGAGGAACGCCAGACGGCGGGCCCTGCGCTCAATGCGCTGAAGGACGAGATCAACTCGGCCCTTGCCGCGCGCAAGGCCGCGCTGGGCGATCTGGCGCTGGACGAACGGCTGCGGTCGGAATGGCTCGACGTGACGTTGCCCGGACGGAACCGGCCGCAGGGGACGATCCACCCGATCAGTCAGGTGACCGCCGAAGTGACTGCGATCTTTGCCGACATGGGCTTTGCCGTGGCCGAAGGCCCGCAGGTGGAAAGCGACTGGTACAATTTCGACGCGCTGAACATGCCGTCGCACCATTCGGCCCGGGCCGAGATGGATACGTTCTACATGCACCGCAAGGAAGGCGACAACCGCCCGCCGCATGTGCTTCGGACCCATACCTCTCCGGTGCAGATCCGGTCGATGCAGGCGCTGGGCGCGCCGATGCGGGTGATCTGTCCGGGCCGCGTCTATCGCGCGGATTACGACCAGACGCATACGCCGATGTTCCATCAGGTCGAAGGCATAGCCATCGACAAGGATATCAGCATGGCGAACCTGAAATGGGTGCTGGAAGAGTTCGTGAAGGCTTATTTCGAGGTCGATCAGGTCGACCTGCGCTTCCGCGCCTCGCATTTCCCGTTCACTGAACCTTCGGCCGAGGTGGATATCCGCTGTTCATGGGAGGGCGGCACGCTCAAGGTCGGAACCGGCGACAGCTGGCTTGAAATTCTCGGGTCGGGGATGGTGCATCCCAAGGTCCTGCAGAATGGCGGCATTGATCCGGCGCTGTGGCAGGGCTTTGCGTTCGGCATGGGGATCGACCGGATTGCCATGCTGAAATACGGCATCCCCGATCTGCGGGCGTTCTTTGACAGCGATCTGCGCTGGCTGCGGCACTATGGGTTTGCCGCACTTGACGTGCCGACACTGGACGGCGGGCTGTCGCGGTAATTCCCGGGCCGGGGCCGGGGATGGTGTGCAAGACGCGCACCCTCCGCTGGCGACGTGAGGGTGGCCAATCTGCGACCCGGGGCGCGTGGCGGGTTGCACCCGCCCTGCATGGTTTCTTTGTCTTCCAAATACCTCGGGGGGCTCCGCAGGAGCGGGGGCAGCGCCCCCTCGGCGAGTGGGGACCGGGGCGCCTTGCAGGGGCTGGCCACGGTCTGGCGCATGAGGC
>JBGSWJ010000099.1:0-1577 GCA_041752495.1 Rhodobacterales bacterium | reverse complement strand
GGCGGAGGGGGGGGGCTCTGCCCCCCGGGCTGCGCCTCCCCCCGGGATATTTGGGACCAGAAGAAGCTGGAAGAGTTCGCCTTTGGTCTCTTGGGCGGGGGTCTGTTTCCGGGGAAAAAGCGATTGGCTAGCGCGGCCTATTTTCCTCTCCAGACAGGGTCGCGTTTTTCGGCAAAGGCGCGGAAGCCTTCCTTGTTGTCCTCGGACCCGTAGAGGCGGTCGACGGTGGGCATCTGGCGTTTGGTGATGCGGTTGAGCGCGTCCTGAAAGCGCATCGCTTCGGCCTCGCGCACGACTTCCTTGATCGCGGCAAAGACGAGCGGGGGGCCCGAGGCGAGAAGGCGGGCGAGGTCCCAGGTTTTGGGGAGCAAGTCGGCGGGGGTCGTGATTTCGCGGAGGAGGCCCCAGCGAAGGGCTTCATTGGCGTCGAACCAGCGGCCGGTGAGGAGGAGGTCCATCGCGACATGGTAGGGGATGCGTTTGGGGAGTTTGATCGAGGCGGCGTCGGCCACGGTGCCGGAGCGGATTTCGGGCAGGGCGAAGGTCGCGTTGTCTGAGGCGAGGATGAGGTCGCAGGAAAGGGCGAGTTCCAGCCCGCCGCCGCAGCAGATGCCGTTGACGGCGCAGATGACGGGTTTGTTGAGGTTGGGGAGTTCCTGCAGGCCGCCAAAGCCGCCCACGCCGTAGTCGCCATCGACCGCGTCACCGGCGGCGGCGGCCTTTAAGTCCCAGCCGGGGCAGAAGAATTTCTCGCCCTCTGCCCGCAGGATGGCGACGCGAAGGCTGTCGTCATCGCGGAAGGCGCGGAAGGTTTGGCCCATGATCCGGCTGGTGGCAAGGTCGATGGCATTGGCCTTGGGGCGGTCGAGCGTGACTTCAAGGATTGCACCTTCGCGGCGGGTGCGGATCGGGCCTTCGGTCAGCATATCCATTTAGGATGCATCCTCCCAGATGACGGCATCGACGGCTACGGCGCCTGTGGCGCGGACCATGAGCGGATTGATTTCGATTTCGCTAAGGGTCGGGCGGGCGGCCATCAGGTCTTGCAGCGCAAGGGCTGAGGTGGCGATGGCGGCGGTGTCGGCCTTTGCGCGGCCCCGGTAGCCGTCAAGGAGCGGCCAAAGGCGGAGGCGGGTCAGCGCTTCGGCTATGTCGTCAGCGGTGACGGGCAGGACGAGTGTGACCGTGTCGGCGAGGAGTTCCGCTGCTGTGCCGCCAAGGCCGAGGGTGAGGGTCGCGCCATAGACGGGGTCGCGGCGGAGGCCGATCAGGACCTCGGCCACGGCATCGGTGACCATTTCCTCGGCAAGGTAGCCCTTTGCGCCGGGGATGTCGCGCTGGCCTTCGAGGGTTGTCAGGTTGAGGCGGACAGCCCCGGACTCGGTCTTGTGGGCAAAGCCAAGTCCTTTGAGGGCGTAGGGCGGGGTAAGGTGGGCCTTGGTCAGGTCGAGGTCCTGGAGGGTTTTGGCGCTGGTGCTGCGGGGGATGGTGATCCCGGCGGCGGCGAGCATCACCTTGGCGGCATGTTCGTCATGCATGGTCTGCGGGCGTTCTTCGCGGCGCGGCCAGGGACGCCA
>JBGSWJ010000098.1:0-9764 GCA_041752495.1 Rhodobacterales bacterium | reverse complement strand
CGTATTTGCGGCTGGCGGGGCGGGCATCGGCTAACGCGTAATAGTAGTTGCGCCGGGCGATGCCGTAGGCGTCGACGATGTGGTCGGGCGCTGCAGCGACGGCCTGCACCGCCGCGGCGATGGTTTTCGGGCCGATGATGCCGTCCACCGACACCTCGATCCGCATGTCACGGATCAGGCGTTGCAGCAGGCGGACGGCGGTGGAACCGGCGTTGACCTGCATGTCATAGACGGTGGGTTGCAGAATCGCGGGCAGATCGCAGATGCGGGTGCGGGTATAGTACTGGTCGATGAAGATCTGCGCTGCCTGGGCGCGGGACAGGCGGCGGACATCGGCGCTCGTGACCTTGCCGTCGCGGTCAAGGTCAAGGCCAAGGCGGCGCATCGTGCCGATGGTGACGCCGAATTTCGTGGCCCCGCCGGGATCGTCGGGATCGTTCACATAGCCGCCCTCGCGGGCGATGATGGCATTGGTGATGTCGGTGACGGATTGCATGATGCCCCCATGGTGCGAATGGGGGCAGAATTCGTCAGGGATTGTTAATTTGTCGCTGGGGCAGCGTCCGATGCCCCCGGTTCTACATAGACGCCCTGTTCCTTGAGCGCGTCGATCACCTCGGCCGGCATGTAGGATTCGTCGTGCTTGGCCAGTATCTCAACCGCCTCGAAGGTGCCGTCGACATAACGCCCCTGCCCCACCATGCCCTGCTTTTCGCCAAAGAGATCAGGCAAGATGCCGGTATAGGCCACGGGGACCGAGGCGCCGCCGTCGGTGACGCGGAAGGTGACGGTTTCGCCTTCGCCGCGGACAAGGCTGCCTTCTTCGACAAGACCGCCGATGCGGAACATTTCCGTGGGCGGCGGCGGGGATTCCGCCACCTGGCTGGGCGTGCGGAAGAAGCTGATGCCGTCGCGCATGGCGTAGCCGATCATCGCGGTGGAGATCGCGAGGGCGATAAAGGTGAGCGCGATGATCTGGATGCGGCGCTGCTTCTTGAGTGATTTCATCGGACCCTCTTACGGGAACACGGGCGGGGCCATGAGGCCTGCCGTTTCGTCAAAGCCAAGCATCAGGTTGGCGTTCTGGAGCGCCTGACCGGAAGAGCCCTTGTTCAGGTTGTCGAGCGTCGAGACGACCAGCGCGCGGCCCGGGATGCGGTCGCCCGTTACGCCGATATGGGCGAAGTTTGACCCTTGGACATGGCCCATGGCGGGAAGCTGGCCATAGGGCAGGACGACGATGAAGGGTTCGGCGGCGTAGCGTTCGGTGAGGGCTGCGTGGATCGCCCGGGCATCGCCCTTGAGGTAGCAGGTGGCGAGGATGCCGCGGTTCACGGGCACGAGGTGGGGCGTGAAGACGATCTGGACGGGCCGCCCGGCGAGGGCCGAGAATTCCTGGTCGAACTCGCCCAGATGCCGGTGCTTGCCACCCTGAGAATAGCCCGCGACATCTTCGGACCGTTCGGTGAAGAGCATGTTTTCCTTGAGCGACCGCCCCGCCCCGGAGATGCCGTTCTTGAGGTCGCAGATGATCTCGTCGAGGTCAATCAGCCCGGCGGTGATGAGCGGGCGGAGGGCGAATTGCACGGTCGCCGCGTTGCAGCCGGTGCCCGCGACAAGGCGGGCTTTGGCGATGTCGTCGCGGTAGAATTCGGTCAGGCCATAGACAGCCTCGGCCTGAAGCTCCATCGCGACATGGGGGGCGCCGTACCATTTTTCATAGGCCGCGGCGTCGCGCAGGCGGAAATCGGCGCCGAGGTCCACGACCTTGACGGTACGGGGCAGGCCCTTGACCAAAGCCTGGCTCAGGCCGTGGGGGAGCGCGCAGAAGACGAGGTCGATGGCGCTGAAATCCACCTCTTCGATCGTGGTCAGCGTGGAAAGGTCGAGGTGGCGGAGGTGGGGAAAGACATCGGCCATCTGCTGGCCCGCCTTGCGGTCAGCCGAGAGGGCCTTGATGCGGATGCCGGGATGGGTGGCGATGAGGCGAACGAGTTCGGCACCCGTGTAGCCTGACGCGCCCAGAATTGCGACATTTGCGGTCATCTGACCCTCCGTCTCCCGTGCCTTTCGGTGCCGTTCATCTGGGTTACAACGCCGTGCGATGCAAGCCGTCTTGTCGTCGCGGAGGCGGGGATACGCGGGAAAATGAACGGGTGATTCGAGTGGTTAACGGCGGTTTTCGGGGGGTGGATCGGCGGGCGCCGTGTAAGCTGATGTTTTGATTGCGGGAAATGGCGGAATCGCAACGTCGGTATCACGTCGGTATTCTGTCGGTATTGCGTCGGTGTTTTCTTCGGTATTTGCGCGCCCTTGGCCCCGATCCGGGGACGGAACGGGGCCACGGTCATGCGCAAGGGTTAAGACGGCGTGACGGGGCCGCGCGGTCAGGCCTGCTGAAACTCGATCTTGCGGCGCAGGAACTGGGTCGCGCGGTTGGAAACCTGTTTGGGATTGCCCGAGGTGAGGAACATGGAGTCCTTCCCCGGCCCGATCATCTGCGGGCGGCGAGTGAGGTAATCGGCCAGGCTTTCGGCCACGAGATTGGCCTGAGAGAAGACCTTGACCTCCGGACCGAGGGCATCCTGAAAGACGCCTTCCATCAGCGGATAATGGGTGCAGCCAAGGACCGCGGCATCCGGCTCGGGCATCTTGCGTTTCAGCGCATCGACATGGCTGCGCACCAGCGCCTCGGCCAGGATCAGGTCTCCGTCCTCGATCGCGTCGACGACGCCGCCGCAGGCCTGCCCCTCAACGTCAACCCCGATGGCGCGGAAGGCCAGTTCGCGCTGAAAGGCGCGGCTGGCGACTGTGGCAGGAGTGGCGAACAGGGCCACGTGTTTGATGGTAACTTCGCGCGGGGGGGAGTTATCGCCCCACTGGCGTTCGGTCAGCGCCTCGATCAGTGGAACAAAGACGCCAAGGACGCGTTTGTCCTTGGGCACCCAGGATTCCTGCATCCGGCGGAGCGCGGCGGCGCTGGCGGTGTTGCAGGCGAGGATGACAAGATCGCAACCCCGATCGAACAGTTTCTGTGTGGCGGCGACGGTCAGGTTGTAGATGTCGTCATGGGTGCGCACGCCATAGGGCGCGTGGGCATTGTCGCCGTAATAAACCAGCGGCACATCAGGGAGCCGCTTTGCCACTGCATCAAGGACGGTAAGGCCGCCCAACCCGCTATCGAAGATCCCGACTGCCATCTGATTTGCCCCCGGACTTTGTCCTGTATTTTGCCTCGAACTCGTGGCCCAGCCGATTGGTTTCGATGGGCTTTGGAGACAATTCATACGTGGCCTTGCGGAGGAAATCCATCATGGCCTTGGGGTCGGATTTGTGGCGGGCGATATCGGCGGCGGGGATCGGTTCGCCTATCACCACGCGGACGCGGGTGCCGACGCGCGCCTTGAATTCGCGGATCAGCATCCCGAGGCGGAGGTTGGAGTGGATGTGGCTGGCAAGTTGGAACAGGCGGGAGTTGTGGCCTTCGAAGAAGACGGGAACGACGGTCGCGCCCGATTTGGAAACCATCTTGGCGGTGAAGGTGCGCCAGCTTGGGTCCATCGGGGGATCGAAGGGCCGGGCGCTGGTGGATACGGTGCCGCCGGGGAAGATGCCGATGGCGCCCCCCTGCCCCAGATAACGCAGCGCCTCAGCGCGGGTTTCGATGTTCAGAAGCGAGGCTTCTTTGGTTTCGTCGAAGGAGATCGGCAGGATCACGCGTTCCAGATCGGGCGATTTGCGGAAGATACGGTGGGCCAGAACCTTGAAATCGCCATCGCGGGCCTGCGACAGGATGCGGCCCATCATCAGGCCGTCAAGGATGCCGTAAGGGTGGTTGGAGACGACGACAAGCGGCCCTTCGGCGGGGATGTTCGACAGGCTGCCGCCCACCACATCAAGCGTCAGACCATAACGGTCGCAGATGACCTTCCAGAAATCGGCGCCCATCGCGACCTCGGTATCGTAACCCTTGGCCTTGCGGATCAGCTTGAGCCGGCCGGTGGCATTTTCCAGCACACGGATCACGGCGCGCCCACTGCGTGTGGCGGCGCTGCTGGCGTAGGAAATGTCCCGTGCAACCTGACGATCGCGCATGTCTGTCTTGTCCTGTGGCTTGGCTGGCGGGGTCGCCCCGTTCTGACGGAGTCTATGACGATCAAGTAACGAAATCACGAAGGGGCTGCAATGCGCGGGTCAAGCGGCAGCATTGTGTCGCGGGCCACCGGCGCGAAGGGTAGCGAGGAGGGTTTCGCGGGCCTCTGCGGCCTTTTGCGCGGCGTCGTCCTTGACCGGGCCGAAGCCTTTGATGGACAGCGGCAATTCCGCAAGGGCAATGGCCGTGGGGAGTGTCGCGGGAGTGAGGCGGGTAAGAACCTCTTCCATATCCGTTTCGTATTGGGTGATGAGCGCGCGTTCGAGGCGGCGTTCGGCGGTGCGGCCGAAGGGATCGAAGGGTGTGCTGCGCAGGGATTTGAGGCGGGCGAGCAGCGGGAAAAGGCGGGTGGCAAGGCCGGTGAAGGCGCGTTTGAGCGGGCGGCCGTCGGGGCCGGTGCGGGTGAGCATGGGGGGCGCGAGATGGTAGGTGAGGCGGGCCTCGCCTTCGAACGCGGCGGCTACCTTTTCCGGGGTTTGGGTAAGGAGGCGGGCGACTTCGTATTCATCCTTGTAGGCGAGGAGTTTGTGGTAGCCCTTGGCGACGGCCTCTTGCAGGGCCGGGTCGGGGAAGCGGGCTACGAATGCGCGGTAGCGGGCGGCGAGGGCTTCGTCTTGGAAGGCGGACAGGTGGGTGGCACGGATGTCTATTTTGTCTTTTAGGGTAGATGGTTGTGTAGCGTTATTGATGTGAGCTGCGGCGCTAGCAGGGTCGGAGGTGGCCCAGCGGCCCAGGGCGAAGGCACGGAGGTTCTGATCCACGTCCGCGCCGTTCAGGCGGATGGCCCCGGTGATCGCGCCTTCCGACAGCGGGATCAGGCCCTGCTGCCAGGCGGCACCAAGGACGATCTGATTAGCGTAGATTGAATCACCAAGGCGGGACAGGGCCAGGGCTGCGGCGTCAAGGCGGGTGAGGTTGTCGATGCGGCTTGCGACTAGGTCGGTCATGCGGGGGGTGGGGAGGCGGAAGTTGCCATCGCGGGTGAAGGCGCCGGTCATGGTTTCATGTGTGTTCAGAATGCCTTGGGTGCGGCCCTTGCGCATGAGGGCCAAGGTGGGGGCCGCGGCGGCGACGACCAGATCGCAGCCCAGAAGAGTGTCGCATTCGCCTTGGGACACACGGACGGCGGTGATGTCGGCGGGGGTGTTGGCAAGGCGGCAGTGGATGTTCACCGCGCCGCCCTTTTGCGAGAGGCCCGCCATTTCGATCATGGCGGCACCCTTGCCGTCGAGATGGCCCGCCATGGCGAGGACTGCGCCGATGGTGACGACTCCGGTGCCGCCGATGCCGGTGATGATGATGTTGTGGGTGCCGTAGATCGGGGGCAACGTGGGTTCGGGCAGGTCGGGGATGGTAAAACTGGTGGTGGATTTGTGGGGGACGGCCCCTTCGACCGTGACAAAAGCGGGGCAGAAGCCTTTGATACAGCTGAAATCCTTGTTGCAGCTTGATTGGTCGATGGCGCGTTTGCGGCCGAATTCGGTTTCGACCGGGGTGATCGCCACGCAGTTCGATTGCACGCCGCAATCGCCGCAGCCTTCGCAGATATCGGTGTTGATGAAGACGCGCTTGCCGGGGTCGGCGAAGGCGCCTTTCTTGCGGCGGCGGCGTTTTTCGGCGGCGCAGGTCTGCACATAAAGAATGACTGATACGCCGTTGACTTTGGTCATTCTTTGCTGAACGGAGGGCAGTTCGTCGCGGGTGTGGATGGTGAGGCCGGGAGGGAAGAGGGAGAGGTCGAGCCCTTCGGCGGGGTCGTGGACGAGGGCCACGGTCTTGACGCCTGCGGCGAGGATTTCGCGGGCGACCTGATCGGCGGTCATGTCGCCGTCGTTGGTCTGGCCGCCGGTGAGGGCCACTGCGTCGTTGAAGAGGATTTTGTAGGTGATGGTCGTTTTGGCGGCGACGGCAAAGCGGATGGCCAGAAGGCCCGAGTGATTGAAGGTGCCGTCGCCCATGTTCTGGAAGATGTGGTCGCGGGTGGAGAACGGGGCTTCGCCCACCCAGCTTGCCCCTTCGGCGCCCATGTGGGTCCAGCCTTCGGTCTGGCGGTCCATGAAGACGGCGAGCGTGTGGCATCCGATCCCGGCGACGGCCCGGGAACCGGCGGGGACTTTGGTCGAGGTGTTGTGGGGGCAGCCGGCGCAGAAATAGGGCTGGCGGGCGGCAAGGGTTTGGGTGTCCTGCGGGGGGGCGAGGTGGGAGAGGGCCGCTTGCAGGCGGTCAGTATTGCGGCCCTCGGCCGTCAGTACCGCGGCCAGTTTGCGGGCCACGTCAGCGGGGTCGAGTTGCATGGGTTCGGGGAAGAGGACCTGCCCTGCCCCGTCACGGCCGCCCCAGATGCGGGGGGCGTTCGCCATGCCGTAGAGGCCCTCTTTGATCTGGGATTCGATGAGTTTGCGTTTCTCTTCGACGACGACAATGAGGTCGAGACCGTCGGCCCAGTCGCGGAAGGATGCCATGTCGATGGGGAAGATCTGGCCGAGTTTATAGGTGGTGAGGCCGAGCCTTTCCGCCTCGGGCGCGTCGATGTTCAGGAGGGTCAGGGCGTGGGAGAGGTCGAGCCAGTTTTTGCCTGCGGCGACAAAGCCGATGCGCGCGCCGGGGCGGCCCCAGATGCGGGCGTCGATGCGGTTGGCGCGGGCGAATGCGAGGGCGGCGGGGCGTTTGCCCTCGCTCATCCGCGCCTCTTGCGGGCCCCAGAAATCGGCGCGGCGGATGTTCAGGCCATCGGGCGGCAGGATGTGGTCGGGGGTGGTAAAGGACATGCGGTCGGGGCGGCCGTCGATGACGGCGGTCGCCTCGACCGTGTCTTTCATGAGTTTAAGCGCGACCCAGAGGCCGGAGTAGCGCGAAAGGGCATAGCCATAGAGGCCGAAGTCGATGATTTCCTGCACGCCTGCAGGGGAGAGGAGCGGCATCTGCGCGTCGACGGCGGCATAGTCGGACTGGTGGCAGGTAGTGGAGCTTTCGCCGGTGTGATCGTCGCCAAAGGCCGCAAGGACGCCGCCAAGTCGCGAGGTTCCGGCAAGGTTGGCGTGGCGGAATGCGTCGCCCGAACGGTCCACCCCCGGCCCCTTGCCATACCAGAGGCCGAAAACGCCGTCATAGCGCCCCTCGCCGCGCAGTTCGGCCTGTTGCGTGCCCCAGAGGGCGGTGGCGGCAAGGTCTTCGTTCAGGCCGGGTTGGAAGCGGATATGGGCGGCGTCGAGAGCCGTTTTGGCGCGGTCCATCTGCATGTCGACAGCACCGAGGGGCGAACCGCGATAGCCTGTTACATAGCCTGCGGTGTTATGCCCTGCGGCGAGATCGCGGGCGCGCTGGGTCAGCATGAGGCGGACAAGAGCCTGCGTGCCGTTCAGCAGCACCTGCCCTTTGGTCAGATCGTAGCGGTCCGCTAGGGTGACGTCCTGCCTGCTCATTTTCCTGTTCCCCGAGGCACAATTGAGACGAGAACCCAATTCATTCCAATTGGCCATCTACAAAAAACGAAATGCACCCACAGTTATGTTTGCATCAAACGGCAAAGCCCGCGTAAGCAGAAATTGGTTGTACGAGTGAAGGAGCGACAGAAGGTTGGCAAATATGGATTGGGACAAGCTGCGGATCTTTCATGCTGTCGCGGATGCGGGCAGCCTGACCCATGCGGGGGACAGCCTGCATCTGAGCCAATCCGCCGTCAGCCGTCAGATTCGCAGCCTTGAAGAGTCGCTCAACACGACGCTGTTTCACCGCCATGCCCGGGGCCTGATCCTGACCGAACAGGGCGAACTTTTGTTCGATGCCACGCGGGTGATGAACAAGCGGCTTGAGGCCGCTGCGGCGCGTATCCGGGATTCCGAGGAAGAGGTGTTTGGCGAGCTCAAGGTCACGACGACGACCGGGTTCGGGACACTCTGGCTCGCCCCGCGTCTGCCCAAGCTTTACGAGAAATACCCCGAGCTGAAGATCGACCTGATGCTGGAGGAGCGGGTGCTGGACCTGCCCATGCGCGAGGCCGATGTGGCCATTCGCATGAAGGAACCTAGCCAGGCCGACCTGATCCGCAAGCGGCTGATGTCGATCCGGATGCAGCTTTATGCATCGCGCAGCTATCTGGAACAGCGCGGGCAACTGACCAAGATGGAGGATATCAGCCATCACCGGCTGATCTGTCAGAGTCCGTCTTCGGCGCAGGTGCAGGCGGGTGCGACCCTTGTGCAACATCTATTAAGCTATGACGTGCCGAGTCTTCTGACGGTCAACAACTATTACGGTGTGTTGCAGGGTGTGCTGAACGATCTTGGCGTGGGCGTGCTGCCGGATTACGTGACCGAGGATTTCCCTGATCTGGTGCGCGTGCTGCCGGATGTGGAATCGGGCGAAGTACCTGTTTTCCTTGCCTATCCCGAAGAGTTGCGGCAGTCGAAACGCGTCAGTGCGTTCCGCGATTTCGTCACCGAAGAGGTGATCGCGCATCGCCGCCGTATCCGGGACGCGCAGGAGCCGGCGGCCTGATCTGGTAGCGCTCACAAGCCATGCAGTTTCTGCATGGCAGCATTGCCGACAAAGTCAGACATTTAGTCTTGATCGGTCAGAAAGCGCCACCTATTTCATCAATCGAAGGCGATGATGCTTCTACGCTTATCATCTTCATACCTCCCTGTTGGACTTAGCCGGGCCTCGCGCCCGGCTTTTTTTTGGCTCAAGGCGCCAATGATCTGGCGCGGGCGAGGAGGAAGGCCCTTTCCGCTTCGGTTCCGCTGAGGTCTATGGCCCGGCTATAGGCATCATGTGCTGCATTGATCTGCCCGGCGCGGGAGAGAAGATCGGCGCGGGCGGCGTGGAACGGCTGGTAGGTGTCGAGTGACGCCGACAGGGATTCGAGTTCCTCGAGCGCTGCGGTCAGCCCGCCCAGTTGGGCCAGGACGACGGCGCGGTTGAGGCGGACGACGGCGGTCGGTTCGAAACGGTAGAGGGAATCGTAAAGGAGCAACATCTGGCGCCAGTCGGTTGCGGCGTGGCTGGCGGCCTGCACATGGAGCGCGGAGATCGCGGCCTTGATCTGGTAGGGGCCGGGGCGGAGCCGGACCAGGGCGCGGTCGAGTGCGGAAAGCCCTTCGGCGGCAAGGGACTGGTCCCAGAGGGTGCGGTCCTGTTCGTCGAGCGGGATCATCGTGCCATCGGCGGCCATACGCGCCGGGCGGCGGGCGTGGGTTGTGAGCATGAGGGAGAGAAGGCCCGCCACCTCGGGGTCGTCGCCTGTCAGTTCGGCCATCAGGCGGGCGAGGAAGATCGCCTCTTCACAGAGCGCCGCGCGGATTTGGGTGTCGCCTGAGGTGGCGGCATAGCCTTCGTTGAAGACCAGATAGATGACGGTCAGGACCGAATTCAGGCGGTCGGGCCATTCCTCGGGTCCGGGGACGGCAAAGGGGATGCCGGTGGCGGCAATGCGCGCCTTGGCGCGGGACAGGCGCTGGCCCATTGTCGGTTCCTGATCGAGGAAGGCGCGGGCGATTTCGGCGGTGGACAGCCCCGCGATCGTCCGGAGCGTCAGGGCAACCCGGCTCTTGGGATCAAGCGCCGGGTGGCAGCAGGTGAAGATGAGCCGTAGGCGGTCATCGGGGATATC
>JBGSWJ010000097.1:0-3437 GCA_041752495.1 Rhodobacterales bacterium | reverse complement strand
ATCGCCAGCGCCTCGGCCGGGCGGCCATTGGCGCGCAGCATCAGGGCGATCTGGCCTTGGGACGTATCCATCAGTTGTTGCGCCAACCGGTCGGTCGGGTCCCAGTCGAGCAGGCGTTGTGCCACTTCGGCCGAGTCCTGCGCGGCGGCAAGGCCCCCGGAGGGATCGCCCTGATCGGCCAGAACCGCGGACAGGGACCATGTGGCGTAGTGCAAACCGTTCAGGAAGCGCCGGTTGAGAGGATCGCCCTCGAGCCCCGCACGGAACCAGTCGGCTGCGCGCCGGTAGGCGTCACCGGCCATGGTGGTCTGGCCAAGCCAGTAGTGGCTGTCGCCGACCAACGCGGCGACCCGGCCCGATTCGTAGTCGAAATCCATGCCGTCGCGTTCGGCCGGGGTAAGGGCGAGCACCCGCGCCTCTTCCGCCAAGCGAAGAGCAAGGGCGGCGTCCTGATCCCCTTCGGTTTGCAGGGCATCGGCCTGGGTCAGGCGTGCGCCTGTCAGAAGAGCGTTCAGGACGCCGACCCTGGCACTTGTGGCGGCGGGCAGGGCGGCCAGAATGTCGGCCTCGGCCTGCCGGGCCAGGGCAAGTTGGGTGGGCGGGTCCTGCGCATAGACGCCCTTGACCACGGCCTGATAGTACAGCGCCTTGCCCCGACCGGCCCGCAGGGGGACTGCGTCAGGATTGGCGGCGATCAGCTTGTCGAAAAGGGCGATGGCACGGTCGAGGTTGGCGGCGGCGATGTCGCCCAGACCCAGATTCGGGCGGCTTGGCACGCCCTGCACTTCGGCCAGACGGACAAGGCCCTCGGCCACCTCTTGCTGCAGGGCGTCATTGCCACCTGCATTCTGGTCAAGGGCGTCCAGATAGCCCTGCGCCTGCTGCGACATGGCCAGCCGGGCGGGCGTGGCCCCGGGCACCTGTTCAAGCGCGGTGTTCAGGTCAAAGATCATGAACCGCGCCAGCGACCGCAGATCCGCAAAGCGGGCATCGGCGGCACGGCGGGCGGTTTCAGCGGACAGGAACAGGGTGGTGATGATGATCAGTGCCGCAATCAGCGCCACCGCCGCGAGAGCAACAGACACCACGGCGCCGGTGCGCCTTTGGGCAAGACGGCGGAGCAGATATCCGGTTCGATGGGGGAGGGCGCTGACGGGGCGGAGATCCTGCCACCGGGCAAGGTCGTCGTCAAAGGCCCCGATATCGGGATAGCGTCTGGCCGGGTCGGGCGACAGAGCACGGGTCACGATGGCCACCAGATCGCCAGGGTTGCGCAGACCGGCAGCCAGATCGGGGGCGATGGACAGGGGGCGGGGGTACGCTTCGGCTTCGGTCCGGTCGGGATCGCCCCAGGGCAGGTCGCGGGCGAGAAGCTGATAGAGCGTCACGGCCAGGGCGTAGACATCATCGGTCAAACGCGCGGGCTCTCCTCTGCAGCGTTCGGGACTGGCGTAGGCGCGGGTTAAGCCGTCAAGGCCACCTGCCGGGCCCATGTCCTGCAGGCGGGCGATGCCGAAGTCGATGAGCTTGGTCCGTCCGCCGGCGGTGACCAGCACGTTGGCGGGCTTTACATCACAGTGCACGATGCCGTTCTGATGGGCATGGGACAGGGCCGCAGCAACCTGTCGGATCAGCGCGACCCGCGCCCGGCCATCAAGCCGTGCCTGATCTGCGGCGAGGTCAAGCGGTGCACCTTCGACGAAGTCCATGATCAGCCAGGCCAGACCTGTGCCCGTCTGACCGCCGTCAAGGATTCGGGCGATACCTTCGTGGTCCATCCGGGCCAGTACGCGCCGTTCGGCATCGATCAGCGGGGCAAGGTCGACGGACCCGATGCGGCTGCGCATGACCTTGATCGCAACCGTCTGGTCGAAAAGCCCGTCCGTCCGCTGTGCCCGGTAAACTGACCCCATTCCGCCGGTCCCGATCAGCGCGTCAAGGCGATAGACCGAAATCTCGTCCGGCGGCAGGGGTGGCGGAGTCTCTTCGTCATCGGCACCGATCGCCATATCAGCTTCGACAAGCGACAAGACCCGCGCGCGCAAAGCCACATCCGTCCCCGTTCGCGCGGAAAGCCAGTCGGGCAACTCGGCCTGCGGCACATCAAGCGCCTCGGCAAAAAGCCCCAGCGCGGCACGTTCCCTGTCCTGCTTCATGCCTGACTCCAGCGCTTACTCAGCTCTTGGTATCGCAGTGTGGAGCGGCTTCAAAGCGGTGCGCGACTTGGGCGACGCGAACCGTGACCTGCGGCGATGTCGAAGTCCGTTACTTTGGGCAGGGCAAACGGTTGTATCGTTACCGTCGAGGGGCGGTCGGACGATCGGGGCCTTTTCGGGGGCCAGTCCGACCTGCGAAATCGCCTTTGCGCGCATGATCCGCGCTGCGTGAGTCGTCGCGCACCGGACGCGGGCGGCAAGATTCACGTTGACACGGCATTGCCAAGTACCTACCGATGGTATCGATAACATTCATCAGGAGAGGTGGATGTAAAGCGGCTGGGGAGGGCCTGCTTTGGGGAACGGCGGCACGTCCGGTCTGCGGTTCGACCGCATCGAAAAGCACTTCGGCGGCACCTATGCGCTGCGGAATGTGTCGATGGATGTGCGCCGAGGCGAAATCGTGGCGCTGCTGGGTGAGAACGGTGCGGGCAAGTCGACGCTGATCAAGGTGCTTGGTGGCATCCATCGGGCGGATGCGGGGCAGGTGCTGATCGACGAGCAGCCCTATCAGCACCGGCCCGGCAATTTCGGCGAACGGCAGGCGGTGGCGTTCATCCACCAGGACCTGGGCATGATCGAATGGATGACAGTCGCCGAGAACATGGTTTTGGCGCTGGGATACCCCCGGCGGCGGGGGATGATCGACTGGAAGGCGGCCGAGGTGCTGGCGGCGGCGGCGCTGCGGCGGGTGGGCTGTGACTTTGACCCGACGACACGGGTTCAGTCGCTGAGCCGGACCGAGAAATCGCTGGTTGCGATTGCGCGGGCTTTGGCTGTCGAGAGTGACTTTCTGGTGCTGGACGAACCGACCGCGTCCCTGCCTGCGGACGAGGTCGAGCGGCTGTTCGCGGCGCTGCGGCCCCTGCGGGAAACCGGGGTGGGGATGATCTATGTCTCGCACCGGCTGGACGAGATCTTCCGCATCGCGGATCGGGTGGTTGTGCTTCGGGATGGCGAGGTCGTGGGGGAACGCGCGATTGCCGAGACTGACCCCGAGGATCTGGTGCAGCTGATCGTCGGGCGCAAGACGCGGGCCGTGGTGCGGCCCGACCGTGCGCCGGGGGATGTGGTGCTGTCGTTGTCGAATGTGCGGGTGGGGCCGATCGGGCCGGTTAACCTGACGCTGCGGCAGCACGAGATTCTGGGGTTGGTCGGCCTGCGGGGGGCCGGGCATGAACAGGTGTCGCGCGCGCTGTTCGGGATGATGCCGCATGAGGG
>JBGSWJ010000096.1:0-2504 GCA_041752495.1 Rhodobacterales bacterium | reverse complement strand
GGTGCGGGCGATGCCGGACACCTGGCCTGCCGCCTCCCAGCTGCGCCGGATCAGGCTGCGCGCCTCGCCGGTCGCGCCGACAAGGTCGACCAGCGGCTTGCCGGGATAGCGCGACGAGGCATAGCGGGCGGGAATGACGATCAGAACGGACATTATTTCACCAGAAGGACGCCGGGCGCATAGGCGATGAAGAAGGGGTTCTCGAATCCGGGCTTGCCATAGGCGAGGGGCGTGTGGTCATCAAAACGCACCACCTCGCCGCCGGCGCCGCGCAGGACCGCATCGCCCGCCGCGGTGTCCCATTCCATGGTCCGGCCAAGGCGGGGGTAAAGATCGGCCTCTCCGGTCGCGACGAGGCAGAACTTGAGTGAGGAGCCGGCGCTGGTCATATCGCGGACGGCATAGCGGGCGATATAATCGTCGGTGGCCTGATCGCGGTGGGATTTGGAGGCGACGACCATGAGCGCGGCATTGTCGGGTTCCGACACGCGAATGGGCTGGGTCACGCCGACCTTGTCCTTGTCGGGGGTGCCCAGTTCCTCGACCGAGGCGCCGGTGGCGTTGGTGTAGAAGAGACGGCCGATAGCGGGGGCATAGACGATGCCACGGATCGGCACGCCGTGTTCGACATAGGCGATGTTGACGGTGAAATCGCCACGCCGCTGGACGAATTCCTTGGTTCCGTCGAGCGGGTCCACGATGAGGAAGGTCGAGACGGACTGGTTGTGGCTGGCGGCCTGTTCTTCGGTGACGAGGGGGACGTTGGGGAACGCGGCGCGCAGACCGGCAGAGATGAGTGCGTCGGCGGCTTCGTCTGCCTCGGTCACGGGGCTGGCATCGCTTTTCGACTTCACGTCGAAATCGGGGGAGGCATAGACCTTCATGATGACATCGCCGGCTTCGAGCGCGAGACGGCGCATCACTTCGGTGAGAAGATTGAAATCCATACCTTAAACTGCCCTTCATTCGCCATGATTGCCCCCCATTCTTGGCGCAGAGTTGAATTGCCGGGGCGCGCCTCTTATGCTGTGGGGCTAAGGGATCGGCAAGAAATACATGCGATCAAGGGCGCGGAGGAGCTGCGCCACGGGCGGGGCAGCGTCAGGACAGGACCGATGTTTCAGGCAACGCGAAGGCCCAATACCCAGCGGACCGTCGCCGGAATGGCGGAGCTGATCTATCACACGACAGTGCACAATATCCGCAAGAGCCACCGCAATGCGCTGGCCGGTCTGGCGATGAACCTTGTGCAGACGCTGATCATGATCGCGGCGTTCTATCTGATGTTCACGCTGCTTGGCGTGCGGCGGCAGTCGATCCATGGCGATTTCATGCTGTATCTGATGTCGGGGATCTTCATGTTCATGGCCCATACCAAGGCCATGTCCGAGGTGGTGCGGGCCGATGGCCCAACGTCAACGATGATGAACCATGCGCCGCTGAACACGATCATCACCATCGGGGCGGCGGCGTTGGGGTCGCTCTACCTTCAGATTTTGTCAATTGCGGTGATATTGTTCCTGTATGACGTGCTGTGGCATCCGCTGATCATTGACGACCCCGCCGGGGCGATGGGGATGCTGCTTTTGTCCTGGTTTACGGGGGTTGGCGTCGGGATCATCTTTCTGTCGGCCAAGCCGTGGTTTCCCGAAGGCGTGGTGATTGGGTCGGCCATCTATGCGCGGGTGAACATGATCGCGAGCGGGAAGATGTTTGTCGCCAATTCCCTGCCGACCTACCTGCTTCATATCTTTGACTGGAACCCGCTGTTTCACACGATCGATCAGGGGCGGGGGTATATCTTTATCAACTACTACCCGCATTTCAGTTCGTGGACATATCCGCTTTATGTCGGGATCGGGCTTTTCATGATCGGGATGATCGCGGAGAGCTATACGCGGAAACATGCTTCGGTTTCGTGGAACGCGGGGCGGTAGGGGCTCTGGGCCGGAGGCTGACCGGTGACGGGATAGGCGGACTCAGGTTACGACGCGCAGCGTCAGGTTGATCCTGCCGCCGCCTTCGAGCAGGGAAGACGAACCCGGGCGGATGCGGTCCACACCGTGGTGGATGAGGCGGGCTTCGCCGCCCATGACGAGAACGTCGCCGGAGCGGAGCCAGAGGGATTGGGTGGGGCCGCCCTTTTCGACATTGCCGATCCGGAAAAGGGCGTCGTCGCCGAGCGAGACCGAGACGACAGGGCAGGTGAAATCGGCCTCGTCCCGGTCCTGATGGAGGCCCATGCGGGCGCTGTCGCGGTAGAGGTTGATCAGGCAGCATTCGGGCGGGCGGGCACAATCGGAGACCGCATCCCAGACGGAAAGGACCGAAGCCGGGATCGCGGGCCATGTCGTGCCGTTGGGATGATGCGGTTCATAGCGGTAGCCGCGCCTGTCCGTGATCCAGCCGAACCGGCCTGCAGCGGTCATCCTGACCGACATCGGGCGGCCCGAGGGTGTGACCGGGGCGAAGAAGGGTGCAGCGGCGGCCACGCTGCGCAGATC
>JBGSWJ010000095.1:0-12536 GCA_041752495.1 Rhodobacterales bacterium | reverse complement strand
CCCGCAGCCCCGCCGTCGACAGAACCTCACCCGCCAACGGTCGCCCGATATCCCGCGTGCCCCCGCCGCGTACCCGCAACGGTCCCCGCGCCGCCCGCAGCATCCCGGCCAGTTCCGTCTCATCCGCAGGTATCATTCCCGTCATGGTCTTCTTCTGGTTCCAAATATCCTCGGGGGGTGAAGCGGGCAAAGCCCGCAAGGGGGGCAGACAGCCCCCCTTGCGCCGCTCGCCGCGCAGCGCTCACCTTCAACGGAAACACCTTCGCCGGGTTCAAAAGCCAGACGGGGTCAAACACATCCTTGACCCGCATCTGCGCCTCCAGATCGGCCTCCGAAAACTGCACCCCCATCAGGTCGCGCTTCTCGATCCCGACCCCATGCTCTCCCGTCAGACAGCCACCCACCTCAACACACAGCCGCAGGATATCCGCCCCCAGCGTCTCAGCCACCTCAAGCTGCCCCGGCTCATTCGCATTATAAAGGATCAGCGGATGCATGTTCCCGTCCCCGGCATGGAACACATTTGCCACATCCAGCCCCACCGCCCGGCTCATCTCGCCGATCCGGCCCAGCACATAGGACAGCCGCGACACCGGGATCGTCCCGTCCAGACAAAGGTAGTCATTGATCTGCCCCATCGCCCCAAAGGCCGATTTCCGGCCAAGCCAGATGCGCGCCGCCTCCCCGGCATCCTTTGCTTCGCGCAACGCCACCGGATTGTGCCGCGCGGCGATCTCTTTGATCCGCGCGAGTTGCTCGTCAATCTCGGCAGGCGATCCCTCGACCTCGACGATCAGCAAAGCCTCGCAATCGGGGTATCCCGCATGGGCAAAGGCTTCGCAGGCCACGATGCAGGGCCGGTCCATGAACTCGATGGCGACCGGCAGAATCCCCGCCTTGATGATGTCCGACACGCAAGTGCCCGCGACCTCGTTCGCATCAAACCCCATCAGGATCGGCCGCGCCCCCTCGGGCTTGGGCAGGATGCGTAAAACCGCCTCCGTCACCACCCCCAACTGCCCCTCCGACCCGCAGATCACGCCAAGCAGATCAAGCCCCGGCGCATCCAGATGCCCGCCCCCGATCTGCAGCACCGTCCCGTCCATCTGCACGATGGTCACGCCCAAAAGGTTATTCGTCGTCACCCCGTATTTCAGGCAATGTGCCCCGCCCGAATTCATCCCGATATTGCCCGCAATCGCGCAGGCCAGCTGGCTCGACGGATCAGGTGCATAGAAAAACCCCTCGCCCTCGACCGCCCCCGTGACCGAAAGGTTCGTCCGCCCCGTCTGCACCCGGATGAACCGGTTGCCATAGTCCGTCTCGATCACCCGCGTCATCCGCGCCACGCCCAGAATGACGCAATCCTCGGTCGGAAAGGCCCCCCCGGCCAGCGACGTGCCCGATCCGCGCGGCACGACAGGCACCCGCTCTGCATGACAGATCCGCATGATCGCCGCGACCTCCTCGGTCGTCGACGGCAGCACGACACACATGGGCTGGCAGCGATAGGCCGTCAGCGCATCACACTCATAGGCCCGCGTCTCGGCCGGATCATGGATGACCGCCCCCTGCGGCAGCACGCCCTGCAACTGCGCCACGATCGCCCCCTTCCGGGCGAGGATCTGCGGATCGGGGCGGGGCATTTCCATCGGGCATCTCTCCTGCTTTCTCCAAAGGCTAGGACCCTTCGCCCCCCCATGCAAGGCACCGTCCGAAATGCTTGGCGGGGGCGGGGCATGCGGCTAAGGTGCTGCAATGTCACCCAATGATATCATTGCCGCCCTGAAACCCGCCGACTACGTCGCCCTGGCGCTTCTCGTCATCGCCTGGCTGGGCATCGGCTGGCATATCGACCGCGCAGGCGTCGCCCGGCCCTCGGTCAGTGTGCTGATGGCCGAATACCGGCGCGAATGGATGCGGCAGTATGTCCACCGCTCCAACCGCATCTTTGACGCCCAGATCGTGACCAGCCTGCGGCAGGGCGCCAGCTTCTTTGCCTCCACCATGCTCATCGCCAGCGGCGGCGTTCTGGCGCTGGCCGGAAACACCGCCCCGCTCGAAGGCCCGGCGGAAGAGATCATCCGGCAGGACGAACCCACGCTCCTCTGGCAGATCAAGCTTCTGGTCGTGGCCCTGTTCCTGACCCACGCCTTCCTGAAATTCGTCTGGTCGCACCGGATCTTCGGCTACTGCTCGGTCATGATGGCCGCCGTCCCCGACGACCCCGGCGACCTCGCCTCGGCCCCCCGCGCCACGCGGGCGGGCGAACTGAACATCCGCGCCGCCTTCAACTTCAACCGGGGCCTAAGGTCGATGCATTTCGCACTGGCCTCGATGGGCTGGCTCTTCGGTCCTTACGCCCTCATCGCCTCAACCCTCGTCGTGACCTTCATCCTCTGGTCCCGCGAATTCCGCTCGATCTCAAGCGACATCCTGCGCGAACACGGCACCCGCTAGAGTCCAGGGCCTGACAATCGCTTCCGGTGTGCGCCCGGACGATGCCGCCAACTTCTTCCACTACGCGGACCTTGCCGCAAATCGCTTCGGTTGCCTGGATGCCGCTTGCAGTCGCATCATGAACGATGTGGGGGGCAGAAGGCGGTCAATGAAGTGGGCTTATCTTTGCGGACCCGCAGTCCTGCAGGCGGACATTGGGCGGAAAACGTGGGTTCAGTTGCGCGCCCCGTCTCTGGTGCTGGACGACAGCTTGTTCCTGGTCAGAGAATAAGCCGTCTATTCGTTGCAAAGTGTACCATCGTCAAGTCGATGGCGATTCTCTGTTGGGCTAAGCTCTGTCACTTGCAAAGTTCCGTCACTCATCTGGATCGACAACATCATTTCGCCGCTTCCATCCAGCGCAAAGATGGACGGAACACCCGCGCAGACTTCTATCCTGCTCTGAACGTCCTCCTGCCCGATTGCGTGATTTGTTACGCCCTGGACTGACCCAATTCGCGTTAAGTGGCTTCCGTCACGTCTGACAATGTGCAGGATCTTGTTGAGATGTGGCGTCTCCACATAGGCAAGCTCGATAGCGCCGTCCCCATCGAAATCAGCCGCGCCGATGGGGGAAAGCCAGCGAAATCTGGTGCCTATGAAGTCCGTGGTCGCTCCACGAACGAGTGACGGATTGCCTTCCTCCAGAATGACATCCCAGACCGCAAGACGCGCACCTTTGATCTGGTCGCTCTCAACGACAACAATTTCGTTGCGGCCGTCACCATTAAGGTCGAAGAGCCGAGGCGCGAAGTCTTCAAAGACCAGTTGCGCGGGCAACCGGACGGTCAATGAGTCCGGTTCTTCGCTGCATTGCTGACATGGTTCCAGACCAACGATCAGATCGGTATGGGCCGCAAGGGTTCCCATGATATTGTGGGGATAGCGATCTGTCGGGTTGGCATAATCGGCCCAGATTGGCTGTGGAACAGGCACGTATTGTTCCGCCACCAGAGCCGTCGGCCAAGCAAGCGACAGTGCAATTGTGTAGGAGGCATCAATCAGCCTTTTCACAGTATCTTCAATCTCCTGCAAGTGAGCACAGCATATTGGTCTCTTGCTGCATGGCAAACGTCGCCAACCTTGTTTGACAGAAAATCAAGCGGCATGCGTGAAGCGCAGGTCTGGGGTTTCACAACGCGGCATGCGCCCAAGCTTGACTAACCACTGTGGGCAGAACACGTTGCGATACCTGCATGTCAAAACAAGATGCCATACCTTGAGTGAAGGGCGACTCTGGGCTCAAACCCTCCCGACTGTATCCCCCACTCAGCCCCCAATCCCTACCGGTTCGCCCCCGGCACCCACAGCACGTCAGCCTTGCCGTCGTCATTGGCAATCCGCGCCGCGACAAAGAACCAGTCCGACAGCCGGTTCAGATACTTCACCGCCGCCGTGTTGACCGATTCCATCGTTGCCAGTTCCACCACCAGCCGCTCGGCCCGGCGTGATACCGTCCGGCACAGATGCAGATGCGCCGACAGGGCCGACCCGCCCGGCAGGATGAAACTGCGCAAGGGCGACAGCTTCTCGTTCATCGCGTCGATCTCGGCCTCCAGCCGCAGCACCTGCGCCTCGACCATCCGCAGGACGGGGTAGGGTGCCTCGGCGTCCTTCTCCATATCCGGGCGGCACAGGTCTGCCCCCAGATCGAACAGGTCGTTCTGGATCATGGCGAGCAGCCGGTCCATCTCTCCCGTCGCATGAAGCCGCGCGAGGCCCAGCGTCGCGTTCGTCTCGTCCACCGTGCCATAGGCGCTGACCCGCAGCGAATGCTTGGCCACCCGGCTCCCGTTGCCCAGCGCGGTTTCCCCGTCATCGCCGGTTTTCGTATAGATACGGTTCAGGACAACCATCAGCTCAGCTCCTTCTCACCAAAACGTAAAGCAGGATCACAAGGATCGCGACGAACTGCGCAATGATCCGGTAGCGCATGATCTTGTTGGCATTGCGCGCGTTATAGGCTCCGCCCTTGCCAAAGGTGCCGATCCCGAACAGCAGGATGCCCAGAACGACCAGCACGGCAACGGCGACAAGCCAGAACAACGGATCTTGCAGCATGGGACGGCCCTTTCGGCAGATTGTCTGCCCGATGTAGCAGGGCAGGCGGGAAAGGGAAGGCCGTCACCCCCTGGCGATGACCCAGTCGAGCGCCCGCGTCGGCAGGATGCGCCGCACGAACCCCATGACCCATGTCGGCGTCGTGACGTAATACCGCGCCTTGGGCCGCTTCGATTCCAGCGCCTTCACCAGAACCGCCGTCACCGCATTGGCCGGCAACTCGAACCGGTCCGGCTTCGTTTCGGCATACAGCCGATGACGAAGTGACGCATATTGCGCCGCCCGCGCCGACGCCTGCCAATCGATCCACTTTTCAAACTGTACCGCCGCATTGGCCCGGATGCGCGACGTGATCGGCCCCGGCTCGATCAGGATTATGTCGATCCCCGTGCCCTGCATCTCGATCCGCAGCACGTCCGACAGCCCCTCCATCGCGAACTTCGTCGACACATATGCCCCGCGCCATTTGGCACCCACAAGGCCAAGGATCGACGAACAATTCACAATCCGCCCGTGCCCCTGCTTCCGCATCACCGGAATGACCCGCCGCGTCAGGTCATGGTAGCCGAACAGGTTGACCTCGAATATCGACCGCAGCGCCTCGCGCGGCACGTCCTCGACTGCCGCGGGTATCGCAAAGGCACCGTTGTTGAACACTGCGTCCAGCGTCCCGCCCGTGGCCGCCAGCACCTCGGCCAGCCCGCTTTCGACCGTCGTGGTGTCGGCATAGTCGATCAGCGGGCTCTCGAACCCCTCGGCCCGCAGCCTGTCGCTGTCTTTTGCCTGCCGACAAGACGCAAACACCCGCCACCCTCGCGCCCGCAACCCATGCGCCGCGTCATAGCCGATGCCCGACGAACAGCCCGTGATCAGAACAGACCGCACGCCATCACCTGTCATCTGAAGATTGGTCAGCCGTTGACCGCCACAAGGAACTGGTCCGACATCCAGCCGCTCAGCCCTGTCGTTTCGACCTCGACCCGCACCCAGCCGTCAATCCCGGTTTCCAGCACGTTCACGATGCTGCCGCGCGACAGTTTGTCGATTACGCCGAAATCCGTCCCCGGCCCGTCGCGCATGTTGACCAGATCGCCCGTCACCTCGCGCAGATCGGTGCCCACGATATCCCGCAGCGCATCCTCGACCGACACAGGCACCTCGACCGGCTCGGGGATCGCCTCGATGATCGTCGCCGTATCCACGGAAATCGCATCAGGTGTCGGGCTCTCGACCGGATCAATCGCGTCCAGCGATTCCGTATCGGCCCGCGTCGCAACTTCGACCGCGTCCAGCGTCGTATCCTCGGCCACGACTTCCACGACCTCGGGCGTATCCTCGGCCTCAGCCATCAGCACAGGGCGCGATTCCGGCACAAAGTCGGCTCCGCCCGACATCTCGTAATAGCCCCAGGCCATCACCAGGAAAGACAGCACAATGAAACGGTTCACGTCGATGACCTCAAGGATTCGTCACGCATTCGGCGACTTGCCAATATAGTACACGAAATCGTCTGTCACGCTTCATGCAAAGTTTACTTTTTGCGACTTTTCCCTCCGGCTTGCCGTCAAAGTCCCACACCGCTACACCACGGCGCATGACCGATCCCATCGACGACCCTCTCTCCGGCCCAACCCCCGGCCCTCTCGACGTCACCGAACCGCTGCGGCGGGCCATCGGGGAACGGTATCTGACCTATGCGCTGTCCACGATCATGCACCGGGCGCTGCCCGATGCCCGCGACGGCCTGAAACCCGTCCACCGCCGTATCCTCTATGCCATGCGCGAACTGCGCCTGTCGGCCACCAGCGCCTTCCGCAAATCGGCCAAGATTTCCGGCGACGTGATGGGCAACTACCACCCCCACGGCGATGCCGCGATCTATGATGCGATGGCCCGCCTCGCCCAGGATTTCAACGTCCGCTATCCCTTGGTCGACGGGCAGGGCAACTTTGGCAACATCGACGGCGATAACCCGGCGGCAAGCCGCTATACCGAGGCGCGCCTGACCGCCATCGCCGAAACCCTCATGGACGGGCTGACCGAAAACGCGGTCGACTTCCGCCCCAACTATGACGGCACGCTCGAAGAACCCGTCGTCATGCCCGCCGCTTTCCCGAACCTTCTGGCCAACGGGTCATCCGGGATCGCCGTCGGAATGGCCACCAACATCCCGCCGCACAATCTCGATGAACTGATCGGTGCCTGCCTTCACCTCATCAAACACCCGAACGCCGCCGACGCATCCCTGCTCGACCACATCCCCGGCCCCGATTTCCCCACCGGCGGCGTCCTTGTCGAACCGCGTGAAAGCATCGCCGAATCCTACCTGACCGGACGCGGCTCCTTCCGCCTCCGCGCCCGCTGGCAAGTCGAAGACCTTGGCCGCGGCCAGTGGCAGATCGTCGTGACCGAGATTCCCTATCAGGTCCAGAAATCCAAGCTGATCGAAAAACTGGCCGAAATCATCCAGACCAAGAAAATCCCGATCCTCGCCGATGTCCGCGACGAATCGACCGAAGATGTGCGCCTCATCCTTGAACCCCGCGCCCGCAACGTCGACCCCGACATGCTCATGGGCATGCTTTTCCGCAATTCCGACCTCGAGATTCGCTTCGCGCTCAACATGAACGTGCTGATCGACGGTCTCACGCCCAAGGTCTGTTCACTGAAAGAGGTGCTGCGCGCCTTCCTTGACCACCGACGCGACGTTCTGTTGCGCCGCTCGCGCCACAGACTCGAAAAGATCGACCACCGGCTTGAAGTGCTCGAAGGCTTCATCACCGCCTTCCTCAACCTCGACCGTGTGATCGACATCATCCGATATGACGACGATCCCAAGGCCGCCCTGATGGCCGAGGATTGGTCGCGCAAACAAAAACGCGCGACGAACGAAAAAGACTACATCTCGCCCCTGACCCTCCCGGCCACGACCGAAGGGCTGACGGATATCCAGACCGAAGCCATCCTGAACATGCGCCTCCGCTCCCTCCGCCGCCTGGAAGAGCTGGAGCTGCTCCGCGAACAGGACGAGCTAATGAAGGAACGTGCAGCACTCGAAGACCTGCTTGACAGTGAACCCGTCCAGTGGCGCGCCATCGCCGACCAGCTCAAGGAAACCCGCAAGCTTTTCGGCAAGGACAGCAAAGGCGGCGCCCGCCGCACATCGCTGGGCGAGGCCAAGGATATCCCCGATGTCCCGTTCGAAGCGATGATCGACCGCGAACCCATCACCGTCATCTGCTCTGAAATGGGCTGGGTGCGCGGGATGAAGGGGCATTTGGCCGAAGGGGCCGAGATCAAGTTCAAGGACGGCGACAAGGGCCGCTTCCTGATCCCCACCGAAACCACTGACCGCATCATCGTGTTTGGCTCGAACGGCCGTTTCTACACGATCTCCGCCGCCAACCTTCCCGGCGGGCGCGGCATGGGCGAACCCCTCCGCCTGATGATCGACCTGCCCAATGACGCGGCCATCGTCACGATGTTCGTCCATAAACCCGGTCGCAAACTTATCGTCGCATCCGACGCTGGCGACGGCTTTGTCGTGGCCGAGGACGAAGTCGTTGCCCAGACTCGCGCCGGCAAACAGGTCCTGAACCTTGCCGACGGCGTCAAGGCGCGCATTTGCCACCCGGTCAACGGCGATCATGCCGCCGTCGTGGGCGACAATCGCAAAATGCTTGTCTTCCCGCTTAACGAACTGCCCGAAATGGGGCGCGGCAAGGGGGTCAAACTGCAGAAATACAAGGACGGCGGCCTGTCCGACATCACGACCCTCTTCATCGCACAGGGCCTGTCATGGAAGGAAACCGGCGGCCGCACGCGCACGGAAACCGACCTCGCCGAATGGACCGCCAAACGTGCCACGGCAGGCCGGATGGCGCCGCGCGGTTTCCCGCGCGACAACCGGTTCAACTGAACGGGGTGCTTCCGGCCTAAACCGCCTTGACGCCCAGTTGCGCATGAATGTGCTGCACGGCCTGCGGGGGAAGGCCCAACCCGCTGGCCAGCGACCGCAGGTAATTGACCTCGTTCTTGTTGTCGATCGCGATGGCCATGACCGACATCGTATAGACCTGCGCCTCCAGCCCCTTCGGCGTATCGCGGACCAGCGCCTGTACATCCACCGGCGCGGCGATCAGCGCCTTGACGAACTTGACCTCGTCCGGCGTCGCCCCCTTCAGGCTCTCAGAAATCTTGGCCTTCTCGGCTGCGTCGATGGCCCCGTCAGATTTCGCCGCCTGCACCATCGCCCGCAGCAACAACGCCGCCGCCGCCTCCTGATGCGGGGTCGGCTTCACCGGCGGCTCGCCCCCGTTCTTCAGCGACGAATTCAGGATATCACCAAAGCTGTGGCCGTTCGGCGCGACATTGCCCGCCGCCGCCCCGCCAAGAAGCCCGCCCAGCAGACCCCCCAGATCGCCCATGCCAGCCCCGCCCTGGGCACCGTTTTGTCCGGTCAACTGCTCCAGCAGATCGCCGAGACCGCCCGCACCACCCTGACCCCCGGTCAGCCCTTGCAGCAGATCACCGATTCCACCCTGTGCCGCAACGCCCTGGCCCCCGGCAAGTTGCTCCAGCAAACCACCAAGCCCTCCTGCACCGCCAAGACCTGCCGCCCCGCCCGGTGCCGCGCCGTCACCGCCCAAGAGCGACTTCATCATGTCTTCCAGCCCGCCCGCATCCGCCGGATGCGGAGAGTTTTTGGCACCGTACCTGCCATCCGCACCCACGCCCGCCGTGGCCGTCTGACCCGAGTCACCGGAACCCTGCATCATCGAACCGACACCCTTTGCAATCGCAACGCCGATTGCCACCTTCGCCAATGTTCCGACAAGACTCATCCTGCGGCCCTCCTTAAGCCATGCCACTGCAACACGGTGCGCCAGACTGCTGAACTCCACCACGCACGACCATTATGACAAAGACCGGACGATGAGTCCGATGCTTCTTTCGGTCGGCGACATGCGCATTGGACACCGTCTTGAATGAAGCGGCAGCGGTTTGGCGCAAGGGGCTACGCCACCAACCTACCCGATCATTCCACCGCAGGCGGCTCGCTGACCGCGCAGCCATACAAATCCTGCACAACCGAAACCGTCGCCGCCATCAGATCCGCCCGGACCTCTTCGATCGCTGTGAAGTCCGGCGTCGTCCCTGCGGCATTCGCCTTGTCCATCGCCTCCTGCATGCCCTTGGCCGCCGCCTCGGACACAACGGCCAACTGCTCCTGAAAGAACACATGTGCCGCCTCGGCCCGGCCGGCAGCCTCAGCCTGGCCCTTCTCGTTCGTGCAGACATAGGTCAGTGTGTCCTGCCCATCCGTCGTTGCCAGCACAAACTCCATCGTCGGGTTCGAAAACAGAAGATAGTACCCCGCCCCCAGCACAGCCGCGACAGCAACAAGGATCAGGACAACGCGCATCACACAACTCCGGCGCAGGGGGACTAAGCCCGGATAGGCCCATTCCGCCCCGGACACCACAACAACCTTAAATGTCAAGAGAAAGTCCCGCCTACTCCGCCCACATCCGCGTCAGGTTCGACCGGGTCTTGGTCAACGTATCCAGCAGTTCCGTCTTGCCCTCGCGTACCAGTACCGCGTTCACCGCCCCGTCCAGATCAAACAGCACTTCCCGCTGGTCCGCCCGCCGGATCAGGCTTTGCACCCAGCCGACAACAGCCAGCCTTTCGCCCGAAACCACCGGCTCGACCCGGTGCAATGTAGTCGAAGGATACAGGAACAGGTCCCCGGCCCGCAGCTTGACCGCCCGCGCCTCGAACATGTCCTCGATGATCAGTGCGCCGCCTTCGTAGGTCTCGGGTTCGCGCAGAAACAGGGTAAAGGACAGGTCCGTCCGCATGCCCTGCATCATCGCATCATCCACATGCAACCCATATGTCTGCCCGATACGATACCGCGACAGGATCAGCCTGGACATCTGCCGTGGCCGCGCGGCCGAGGTGAACACAGCGTTCCCGCTCAGCGCCTTGGCCACCAGCGCCTGTATTGCCTCAAGCTCGGGCCCCGGCGCGGCCTGATCATTGGCCTTGACGGCGGCAGCAATCCGCCCCGCCGTGGTCTTGCCGTCATTGAACGTCAGCTCTTCCGCCGCCTTCACGACCATGCCGACTTCGGCAGCGGTCAGGACGTTCTCGATGGCCATCATCATGGTCACTTCACCGGATAAGAGGCGAATTCGATGGCCGAAGCCGCCGCCACCAGAATCGCCGGGTCGGACGGCTGCGGCGTGCCGCTGTCGATCATCGGGAACGCCGTTTCCGTATCGGCCAGCGCGGCGACCGCCTTGGCCCCTGCTGCGGCCACAACCGGGTCGTCCGACGCAGCCAGAGCCTCTGCCTGCCGTTTGGCAACCGCAAGGAACCCGTTCGCCTCAAAGAACCCCATGATCTCGGCGATCTGACCATTCTCCAGCGCGCCCGCATATTCATTTGCCGCGGCTCGCGTCAAAGCGATCAGCGCATCAAACTCGACCCTTGGCCCATGCCCCGCCTTGGCCGCCGCCGCGTCGATCCCTGCGACAGCATTGGCCAGCGCCGCATCCACATCCGCCTGCGATGCGCCATCCGCCATCACCATCGTGAAAGCATCCATCGCATCGGTGAAATCCGCCGCGCCATATTGCTCAAGCGACTCGCGCACATCGTCCATCATCTCGGCCTCGGGATGGCCCGACAGGGCAACGCCCTCTATCGTCAGCCCGTCACGGTACAGATGCGCAGCGGCCACCAGATGCCCCTCCACGATCCGCAGCCGGACAAGATAGGCCACGTCCGGCGCGACCCCTTCGACAGCCCCGGCCTCGCCCGCTTCACCGCCATCCGCCTGAGCCAGCCAAAGCCGTTCCACCGGGGCCAACGGGATCGTGTTCACATGGGCCATCGCGGCCAGCGGTGCCGACACGGCCAGACCGGTTGCGGCACCCATCAGCGCGGCATTTGTCCACAGGCGCGGAGAGGCAGGGCGGGGGGTCTTCACGGACATGGGATAATTCCTGACTGTTTAACTTTCCTTTTGCATAAAGTCGCTGTTTTCCCGGGTCAAGGATTATCCGATAATTTTACTCAACAATCCCTTAGGCGCCTATTCACCCAGCCAGGTACAGGTGATCAGATTGTCAGACGCCGCCGCGACTGTGACGGCATCCTCGACGATTCCGCAGTTGATCAGGTTGTTCTCGTCAACGAACCGTGACGTGAAGACGTTCACATTCACGCGCGGTTCCCCGGTCCACTCCTTCGGTGCGCCGTCCAGAACCCCGCCCAGCCGGATCGTCTGGTTCACAGGGTAAAGCCGCAACTCCTCGCTTCCCAGATAGACCTGCCCCATCTCATCGACAGGAATGTCCTTCCGCGCAGGATCGCCAAAGTAAAAGGCGCTGACCGTCACCCATTCCCCCATCGCGATCAGCCGTTTCGTTACAGACGGCTCGAACGTGATCCGGATCGTGATCGGCTGGCCCTCGGCCTGCACCGACGTCGCCGCAAACAGGGCCACCAGGCCCAACACAACGGACTTCATCGCAAATTCCCTGCATCGAAAAACCATTACGGTATTGCTGCGCCCTCCCCGGACGCAGGTCAACAACCGCGCCACCGGGGCAGCTTGATTCTTTGCCGTTCACCCGCTAGACGGCGCGCGTTGTGAATCGGGCCACATCTGGCCCCCCTGATCTCGGGATGGCGTCATCATGGCGAAGGCAAAGTTTGAACGTAACAAACCGCATGTGAACATCGGGACCATTGGTCACGTTGACCATGGCAAGACGACGCTGACGGCGGCGATCACGAAGTATTTCGGCGAATTCCGCGCCTATGACCAGATCGACGCGGCCCCGGAAGAAAAGGCACGCGGCATCACGATCTCGACCGCGCATGTGGAATACGAGACGGCCAACCGTCACTATGCCCACGTCGACTGCCCGGGCCACGCCGACTATGTGAAGAACATGATC
>JBGSWJ010000094.1:0-7226 GCA_041752495.1 Rhodobacterales bacterium | reverse complement strand
GGGGCTGCCGGTGCCGCCAGACGCCATCCTGCTTCAGGATCGTCTCGTCCAGTTCCAGATGATGGCGCAGCACCTGCGCCACCACCCATTCCACCATCCCCTGCCTTAGGCCCCTATCCACCAGCCGGCAAAGCGGCATGGTCAGCGTCGGGTTCCCCACGATCCGCTCGACCCCGGCCCAAAGGCTCAGCACCGCCTTGGCCCTAGTGAACGGCGTGAAATCCGTCACCGGCCCGTTCGGCGCAAAGATGATATAGTCCACCTCTTCCGGCGCATGATCCGGCGACAGGTCCACCTCCAGGCCCGCCGCCGCAAAGGCCGCAGGCAGGGCCACCCGGTAATCGGGCCAGTCCCGCGCATGGCCCGCAAACAGCGCCCTGATCGTCATGCGCTCACCTCGGCCGGTGCACATGGGCGCTTTGGATCAGGCCAAAGCCCACCAGCAGCACCATCAACGCCGATCCGCCATAACTCACCAAAGGCAAGGGCACGCCCACGACCGGCGCCAGCCCCATCACCATCAGCATGTTCACCGCGAACAGCATGAAAAAGCTCATCGAAATCCCGGTGATCAGAAGCGACGAATACTTGTCCTTCTGCTGCACCGCCGCCGAAAAGCAGAAGATCAGGATCAGTGCGTACAGGCACAGAAGGGTCATCGACCCGACAAAACCGAATTCCTCGGCCAGCGTGTTGAAGATGAAGTCGGTCTGCTTTTCCGGCAGAAAGTTCAGCCGCGACTGCGTCCCCTGCATGAACCCGCGTCCCGTCCAGCCGCCCGAGCCCAGTGCAATCGTCGCCTGCGTGATGTTGTATCCCGCCCCCATCGGGTCAGACGTGGGGTCAAGAAAGGTGTCGATCCGCCGGTACTGGTAGTCATGCAGCAACTGCCATGTCGTCCCGCGCGACTGCATCACCAGCGTCACCGCCCCGGCGACCGACCCGATGACCGTCGCGAAATACAACCAGTGAACCCCGGCGCAGAACATGACCGTAGCCCCGGTCACTAGGATCAGCACCGATGTCCCAAGGTTCGGCTGCGCCAGCACCAGAACCGTTGGCAGCACGATCAGCAGGATCGGCGGCAGCATCCAGAACGGATGCGACACCTTCTTGCCGGGCAGCCAGTCGTAATATGCCGCCAGCACCATCACCAGCGTGATCTTGGCGATTTCCGAAGGCTGGATCGTGATGAACCCCAGGTTCAGCCAGCGCTGCGCGCCCATCCCGATCTCGCCAAAGAACTCGACCGCGACCAGCAGCGCGAGCGAGATCAGATAGGCCACCACCGACATGTTCCGCCAGAACCAGATCGGCACCAGCGCCACGATCAGCATCAGGGCAACGCCCGCCCCGAACCGCTGCAACTGCGGCCGCATCCACGGATCGGCAGACCCGCCCGCAATGGAATAGAGCATCAGAAAGCCAAGACCGCAGACCGCCGTCACCAGCAGGATCAGCGGCCAGTTCAGGTACAAAAGCTTCCTGATCCCCGAAGGCACATATTTGACGTTATACTCAAGATAACTCATGTCACCGCTGTCCCGTCAGACCCAAGCCGGGCACGGCCCGTCATCTTACGCCCGGTCATTCGTCATGCCGCCGGCCGGCACATGCTGCTGGATGCGCTCCTGCTGCTCGGCAATCCGCCCCCGCACATTCGACGGATAGGCTTCAAGCGGCGGCGGCCCTTTGAACAGCGCCTGCAATGTAATGTCCCGCCCGATGGGGGCCGCCGCAGCAGAACCGCCGCCGCCATGCTCCACCACCACCGATACGGCATAGCGCGGGTTGTCAAAGGGCGCGAAATTGACCCAAAGCGCATGGTCCCGCCGTTCCCATGGCAGGTCCGCATTGCTCGTCACGCCCCTCTCGCGCTCTTCCATCGTGATCCGGCGCACCTGGCTTGTCCCGGTCTTGCCCGCCATCCGCGCTGAATCGTCCACGATCCGCGACCCATAGGCCGTCCCGCGCTCGTGGTTGACCACGTCATACATCGACGCCCGGATGCGCCGCAGGTCATTCTCGTTCAGCCCCAAAGGCTCGCCCAGCCCGGACGGCTGCTCCACACCGTCAATCGACCGGATCAGCCGCGGCGTGATGTTCCGCCCCGTCGCAATCCGCGCCGTCATGATGGCCAGTTGCAAGGGTGACGCCAGAACATAGCCCTGCCCGATACTCGCATTGACCGTATCCCCGATCCGCCAGTCCTCGCCCCGCGTCTCCATCTTCCAGGCCTTGTTGGGGGCAAGCCCCTGCGCCACCGCCGACATCGGGATCTCGGGCCGCACCCCGACCCCCAGCATCCTGGCCATTTCTGCGATCGCATCGATGCCCACCCGCTGCGCGAGTTCATAGTAATAGCAGTCGCAGCTTTGCTTCAGGCTTTCATGCAGGTTGATATTGCCATGCCCGCCGCCTCGCCAGCAGTGGAACCGCGTGCCCGAAACCTCGGTCGATCCGCCGCAATAGATCGACTCCTCGGCATCCACGACCCCCGCCGCCAGCGACGCCAGCGCCGTCACCATCTTGAACGTCGACCCCGGCGGATAGGTGCCCTGCACCGACTTGGCCGCCAGCGGCCGATACTTGTTCTCGTTCAGCGACGTCCAGTCATCAACCGAAATCCCCCGGACGAACAGGTTGGGGTCAAAGGACGGCGCATTGCCCACCGCCACCAGATCGCCGTTCTCCAGATCGATGACGATGGCCGCAGCACTTTCGCCCTCCAGCCGCGCCTCGACATAGGCCTGCAGACGGCTGTCGATGGTCAGTTGCACATCCGCCCCGGAAATCCCCTCTTCCCGGTCCAGTTCCCGCATCACGCGTCCCAGCGCATTGACCTCAATCCGCTTGGTCCCCGCCGATCCACGCAGCGTCGGCTCCAGCTTCGCCTCGACCCCGGTCTTGCCGATCTGGAACTTGGAGATCTGCAGCAACGGATCGGGGTCTTCGATCTGGCTCAGGTCATAATCGCTGACCGGGCCCACATAGCCCACGATATGCGCCGTGTCCGACCCCATCGGATATTTCCGCGACAGGCCCACCTCGGCCGTGATCCCCGGCAGCGCCGGTGCATTCACCGTCACCTTGGCGATATCATCCCACGACACCCGCTCCACCACCGTCACCGGCACGAAAGGCGACCGCCGGTCCAGTTCCTCCAGCGCCCGCTCGATCGTCTCGCGGTCCAGCGACACAAGGTTTTGCAACCGCGCCAGCGCCGCCTCCACATCGCCCGCGTCCTCCTTGACCATGACGATCCGGTAAACCTGCTCGTTGATCGCCAAAGGCACGCCGTTCACGTCAAAGATCAGCCCCCGCGCCGGCGGGATCAGGCGCATGTTGATGCGGTTTTCCTCGGCCAGAAACCGGTACTCGTCGGCCCGCTCGATCTGCATCTGGTGCATCCGCCAGCCCAGAACGCCCATCACGCCGACCTGCACCCCGCCCACGACAACAGCCCGCCGGGTGAACGTGCGCGCGGTCTCTGCCGTGTCCTTCTGCGGGCGTCTCATGCGTGCATCCTCACAACTTCTGGCCCAGCGCATTGACCTCGCCCGGTGCGGGGCGACTCACGCCAAAGACCAGATGGGCCAGAGCCACAATGACGGGATAGACCAGAATCGTCATTACCATCTGGATGAGCGTGAGGCCAAGCGGCGCCTGCGGCGTCATCACAAGCGCGAGAACAAGCCGGTTGCCCACCGTGATCCCCGCAATGGCAAGCGCCACCGTGAACCATTCCAGCCCGAACGACGCATTGCGCAGCCCCATCGCCCGCGCCCGCACCGCCTCAGACGCCAGTACCACCGTCGCCGTCATCAGCCCCGGCGGCCGCTGGAACAGCAGGTCCGCCATCAGGAACACCACGGCAATCCCCAGCACCGGCACGAAATCCGGCCGCCGCGCGACCCAGACCATCGTGAATACCAGCAGGAAATCCGGCATCGCCCACAGCTTGGGCACCGTATTCAGCGGCAAAAGCTGCAGGAACACGATCCCGAATGCGATGACCCCGAACATCGCCCGCTTGCTCCATATCCGGGCCGACGCCGCCTCAGCCATCGGTCCCCTCCACCGGCAGGTCGGGACCAAAGGGCACCGCCACCTCGGCCTCCGGCTCGGGGATGATCAGACGGCCCGGATCGCTGATCTGTTCCGTCGGCGGACTGCGCAGCACGCGCAGGAATTCAAGCCGCTCATAGTCCGCCGCCAGCCGCACCCGCAGCCGCCGGTCATTGCCCAGCGCCACCTGCCCGACCAAAAGGTCCGGCGGAAACAGCCCGCCATCGCCCGATGACACCACCCGGTCGCCGGGCCGCACAACATCCGGGTCTTCTAAGAAATCGATCGGCGGATAGATTGTGTTGTCCCCCGCCAGAATCGCCCGCTGCCCCGATGGCTGGATAATCACGGGAATCCGGCTCGACGTGTCCGTCAGCAGGATGACGCGGGATGTCTTCTCCCCCACGCCCGATATCCGCCCCACCAGCCCGATCCCGTCCATCACCGGCCAGCCATCCACGATCCCGTCCCGTGCGCCCACGTTCAGCAGCACCGACTGCCGGAACGGCGATCCCGAATCCGCCATCACGACGCCCGTGACAAAGGTCAAAGCCGGGTCCAGACGCACATTGTTCAGGTCCAGAAGCTTGGCATTCTCCTGCTCCAACTGAAGGGCGGCCTCGCGCCACGCGCGCATCTGCTGCAACTCGCGCCGCAGGTCGCGGTTCTGTTCGTGGATGCGCTGATAGCTCTGGAAATCGGCCAGCATGTTGGCCATCCCCGTCACCGGTGCCATCGCCCAGTCCATCGACGGCACGACCGTATCAATCACTGCCGACCGGAACCGCTCCATCCGGGGGCTGTCGATCCGCCAGACCACAAAGATGGCCGCCAGCACAAGAACCAGAAGACCGATCAGCAGCCTGCGGATCGGTGCGATGAAATCCTCGCCGTTGTTCCCGTTTCTGGCCAAGGGCTACCCCGCCGCCGGCAATCCCGGCCCCTCGACTTAGCTGTCGTAATCGATGACGTGGCGCAGCTGCTTTTCATATTCAAGTGCCTTGCCCGTGCCCAAAGCCACGCAGTTCAGCGACTCGTCCGCGACCGAAATCGCCAGCCCCGTCTGTTCCCGCAGCGCAAGGTCAAGCTGCCCCAGCAGCGCCCCGCCTCCGGTCAGCATCACACCCCGGTCCACGATATCGGCGGCAAGGTCCGGCGGCGTGGCCTCCAGCGCGGTCATCACCGCCTCACAAATCTGCTGCACGGGTTCGGCCAAAGCCTCGGCCACTTGCGCCTGGCTGATTTCGGTTTCCTTGGGCACACCGTTCAAAAGGTCACGCCCCCGGATCATCATCGACTGGCCGCGCCCGTCATCAGGCATCCGCGCCGTCCCGATAGATGTCTTGATCCGTTCCGCCGTCGATTCGCCGACCAGCAGGTTATGCTGCCGCCGCAGATAGTTGATGATCGCCTCATCCATCCGGTCGCCGCCGACACGCACCGACCGGGCATAAACGATGTCACCCAGCGCCAGCACCGCCACCTCGGTCGTGCCGCCACCGATATCCACCACCATGTTTCCCGTCGGGTCCGTGATCGGCATCCCCGCGCCAATCGCCGCCGCAATCGGCTCGGCAATCAGCCCGGCGCGCCGCGCGCCTGCCGACAGCACCGATTGCCGGATCGCCCGCTTTTCCACCGGGGTCGCGCCATGCGGCACGCAGACAATGATCTTGGGTTTCGAAAATGTCGCCCGCTTGGCCACCTTGCGGATGAAATACTTGATCATCTCTTCGGCCACGTCGAAATCGGCGATCACGCCGTCGCGCATCGGGCGGATCGCCTCGATGCTGCCGGGCGTCCGGCCAAGCATCAGCTTGGCATCTTCGCCCACGGCCAGAACCTTCTTGACGCCGTCCTTGACGTGATAGGCCACCACGGAAGGCTCGGACAGGACAATGCCACGCCCCTTCACATAGACGAGCGTATTCGCTGTCCCAAGGTCGATCGCCATGTCCGACGAAAACAAGCCCCCAAGCCAAGCCATGCTGTAGTTATCCCGTTCCAATATCCCGCTAGGCCCGCGACTCTGCTCAAGTCCGGACCAGATGCCCTTATAGGGGTCATGGCAGAGGGGTGAAAGGCCCGATGACCTCACGTTTCGGCACAATCCTGCCGCATCGCAGCATGACAGGCTGCGCCGTCATGGCCAGTTGACTGTATGCCGCGAAAGGGGTCAGGTCACCTTCACGTGACGGCCCGTCAGACGACCGCCCTGACCAGTGATCACCGCGGACATGCTGCAACCCAAAATCATCACCACCCTGAAAACCTATGACGGGACGCAGGCCCGCGCCGATGTTCTGGCCGGGATCACCGTCGCCATGGTGGCGATCCCTCTGTCGCTCGCCATCGCCATCGCCTCGGGGGCAACGCCGGCGCAGGGCCTTGTCACCGCAATCGTCGCGGGCTTCCTCATCTCCGCCCTCGGCGGCAGCCGGGTCCAGATCGGCGGCCCGACCGGCGCCTTCATCGTCGTCGTGGCCGGAGTCATCGCAGCCCACGGCTATGACGGCCTCGTCGCCGCCACCTTCATGGCCGGGGTCATCCTCGTCCTTGCCGGGGTATTCCGCGCCGGAAACCTCGTGGCCCTTGTGCCCGAGGCTGTGGTGAACGGCTTCACCATCGGCATCGCCGCCATCATCGCCTCCAGTCAGCTCAAGGACCTGATGGGCCTCACCCTCGCCCATGAGCCCGCCAAGTTCCTCGAAAAACTCCCCGCCCTCTGGGATGCCCGCGCCACGCTCAACCCCTCGGCGCTCCTGATCGGGCTCGCCACGATGGCCCTCATCATCATCCTGCGCAAAGCCGCCCCCCGCTGGCCCGGTCTCATCGTCGCCGTCTCTGTCACCTCTGCCGCAGCGCTCCTCCTCCCCGGCGTTGAAACCATCGGCTCCCGCTTCGGCGCGCTCCCAGACCGCCTTCCCATGCCCGCCCTGCCCGCCTTTACATGGGCCCGCGTGCAAGAACTCCTCCCTTCCGCCTTTGTCATCGCCTTCCTTGCAGGGATCGAATCGCTCCTCTCCGCCATGGTCGCCGACCGCATGGTCCCCGGCGCGAAACACCGGCCAAATGCCGAGGTTCTGGCCCAGGGCATCGCCAACATCGGCTCTTCCCTCTTTGGCGGCCTGCCCGCCACCGGGGCCATCGCCCGCACC
>JBGSWJ010000093.1:0-2610 GCA_041752495.1 Rhodobacterales bacterium | reverse complement strand
GGCGAAGGCGTTTCCGGGGCAGGTGGCCGTGGGGATCGACGCGCGCAACGGGCGGGTCGCGACCCGGGGCTGGGCCGAGGAAACGGATGTGATGGTCACCGATCTGGCCCGGTCGTTCGAAGACGCGGGCGTGGCCGCGATCATCTATACCGACATCCTGCGCGACGGCGCGATGAAGGGGCCGAATATCGCCGCGACCGAGGCCCTGGCCCGCGCGGTGACGATCCCCGTGATCGCCTCTGGCGGGGTGGCGTCGTTGGCAGACCTGATCGCGCTGCGGGATACGGGGGTCATCGCGGGGGCGATTTCGGGCCGGGCGCTGTATGACGGGGCGATTGATCTGACCGAGGCGCTGCGGGCGCTTGGGGGCTAAGGGCATGGCGCGCCGGGGCGGGATGATCCGGGCGCTTGGGGTGGGGATGATCGTGGTCGGGCTGGGGCCGGTCCTGCTGTCTATGACGGCAGATGCGGTGGCGGGTCTGGCGGGCTGTGACATCGCGGAAAAGACGGCGGAGGATCAGCTTGTCACCTGCGTGATCTTCGGGCTGGACGTGGGTGAGCCGCTTTATACGCTGTCCGGTCTGAAGTGGTTCGCGGGTCTTTTTCTTCCACTCGCAGTCCTTGGCACCCTGCTGCTCGCCCTCATTGCCATTGCCAACCGACGCCGCTGACCCTTCCGCCACCCGGCCTGCCTCGTTAAGAAGGTCCCGAAAGGAAAATCCCATGCTCAAGACCCGCATCATCCCCTGCCTTGACGTGGCCGATGGCCGGGTTGTGAAGGGCGTGAACTTTGTCGATCTGGTGGACGCGGGCGATCCGGTGGATGCGGCGCGGGCCTATGATGCCGCCGGGGCGGATGAGCTTTGTTTTCTGGATATCAACGCCACCCATGAAAACCGGGGGACGATGTATGATCTGGTCACAAGGACGGCCGAGAACTGCTTCATGCCGCTGACAGTCGGCGGCGGTGTGCGGACGCATCATGATGTGCGGGCACTGTTGCTGGCGGGGGCGGACAAGGTCAGCTTCAACTCGGCCGCAGTGGCCGATCCCGATGTGGTGGCCGAGGCGGCAACCCGGTTTGGGTCGCAATGCATCGTCGTGGCGATTGACGCCAAGACCGTCGCGCCGGGCCGGTGGGAGATATTCACCCATGGCGGCAGGCGGGCGACCGGGATTGACGCGGTGGAATTCGCCCGGACGGTCGTGGCCAAGGGCGCGGGCGAGATCCTTCTGACCTCGATGGACCGCGACGGGACCAAGGCGGGGTTCAACATACCCCTGACGCGCGCGATTGCCGATGCCGTGCCGGTGCCTGTCATCGCCTCGGGCGGGGTGGGCACGCTTGACCATCTGGTCGAGGGGGTGACCGAAGGACATGCCTCGGCCGTCCTTGCCGCCTCGATCTTTCACTTCGGCACCTACACCATCGGCCAGGCCAAGGCGCATATGGCGGCGGCGGGTATCCCCATGAGGTTGTCATGACGCTTTCCGCCCTTGCCGCCACAATCGCCGCCCGCAAAGGCGCCGATCCAGAGACAAGCTGGACCGCGAAGCTGTTGTCACGCGGACCCGAGGTCTGCGCGCGCAAGTTCGGCGAGGAAGCGACCGAGGCCATCATCGAAGCGGTCAAGGGCGACAGTGCGAGGCTGACCTCTGAAGCGGCGGATGTGATCTACCATCTTCTGGTGATGTGCGCCGCGCTGGATGTTACACTGTCCGATATCGAGGCCGAACTGGCGCGGCGTGAAGGGCAATCGGGAATTGCCGAGAAGGCCGCCCGGCAACCCTGAAAGGGTGCGGGATGGACAAGATCGAAGTGCGCAACGTGACATCGCCCGGGCATGTGACCCGGGTCGATGCGGCGAAATACAATGACATGAAGCAGGCGGTCCTTGCCGTCCTGCCGTCTGCGCCGCCGGGCATGACACCGGCTGACGTCATCGCGGCGGCCAAGGCGCATCTGTCACCTGCACTTTTCCCCGGAGGCGAAAAGGCGGGCTGGTGGATGAAATGCGTTCAGCTTGATCTGGAGTTCAAGGGCGAGATCAGGCGGGCGGAGAAGGCTCCGGTGAGGTTGTGGAGGGTGTAGGGGGGGGCTGACCGGAATAGGAGACCTTCGGGCCGCTTTGAGCCCATAGTAGTCATCCCCAGTTTCAGCAGAATGAGATCCGCATTGGCAACGCTTCCAAAAGCGAAGACGATAAAAGGTGCAACACAGGGATCGTGATGAACGCCATTGCTCGCCGACGAAACAAGAGTGTCGCAGTCATCCTTGTGATTGTTGTCATGTTATTGCTTTGGGTCGTCGTTGTTGCTCCATTTGTTAGGCAGAGGGTATTCAAGTCCGAAACCAACGCGTTCTTTGACCGGGCGTTTTCGACACAGATCAGGTTGACGAGATATCATGTAGAAGGCTCCGGTCTTGCATTCAGTGACATGACTGGTTGGTGGGATCTTGCGCTCGATCGGTAATCCCCCCCGGAAGTAAGGGGCTGCATAAGTAGAATTTTCTCGGCAAGATGAACGAGGAGATTCTGAATGAAGACAAGCAGATACACTGAGGCGCAGATCCTTGCGATCCTGCGCCAAGCCGAAGGTGGGATGCCG
>JBGSWJ010000092.1:0-1548 GCA_041752495.1 Rhodobacterales bacterium | reverse complement strand
GGCGAAGCGATGCCGCCGAAGGTGGCGGCGCGGGTGGCGGCGATACGGGTCGGGGCGGACCCGGTGGAGGTGGAGGGCTGGCTGATCGAGGCGGGCCCCCTGCCCCGGCAGCCCTTGTGGATCTGGGGAGCGGGGCATGTGGGGCGGGCGATTGTGGGGGTCATGGGCCCCTTGCCCCAATACTTGATCACTTGGGTCGATGCGCGTCAGGACGCGTTTCCGGATGTGGTTCCCGAGGGGGTTGTGCCTGTCGTCGCGGCAGAGCCTGCGGTGCTGGCGCGGTTCGCGCCTCGCGATGCCGAGCATTTGATTCTGACGCATAGCCATGAGACCGATCTGGCAATCTGCCACGCGCTGCTGGGGCATGAATTTGCAGGCGCAGGGCTGATCGGGTCGGCGACGAAATGGGCGCGGTTCCGGGCGCGGCTGGCGGCTTTGGGCCATGCGCCTGCACGAATTTCGGCAATTGCCTGTCCGATAGGCGATCCTGCCCTTGGAAAACACCCGCAGGCCATTGCCGTGGGTGTCACAGCCGCGTTACTAAGGCCGAAGGCGATGACGGCCACCAGAGGGGACAAGGTGGGATGACGGACGCTCTTTTGAGCCTGCGGGGCCTGACGAAGGCCTATCCCGGGGTCGTGGCCAACAGCGATATCAGCTTTGATATTCGTGCGGGCGAGGTGCACGCGCTGCTGGGCGAAAACGGGGCGGGGAAGTCCACGCTCGTCAAGACGATCTATGGGCTGGTGCGGCCCGATCAGGGGACGATGACGCTGGCAGGGCAGCCCTATGCGCCGCAAGAGCCGCGCGCGGCGCGGGCTGCGGGCGTGGCGATGGTGTTTCAGCATTTTTCCCTGTTCGACGCGCTGACGGTGGCGGAGAACATCACGCTGGGGATGGAGAATCCGCCGCCGTTGAAGGATCTGTCGGCGCGGATCAGGGATGTGTCGGACAAGTATGGCCTGCCGTTGGACCCAGGCAGGATCGTGGGCGATCTGTCGGCCGGTGAGCGGCAGCGGGTCGAGATCATCCGGTGTCTGCTGCAGGACCCGCGCCTGATGATAATGGACGAACCGACCAGCGTTCTGACCCCGCAGGAGGTGCATATCCTGTTCGAGACGCTGCGCAAGCTGCGGGCGCAGGGGACGTCGATCCTGTATATCTCGCACAAGCTGGAGGAGATCCGCAGCCTGTGTGAACATGCGACGATCCTGCGGTTGGGCAAGGTGGTGGGGACTTGCGATCCGCGTGTGACATCGGCGCGGGCGATGGCCGAGCAGATGGTGGGCGGGACGCTGCAGACGCCGGCGCGGGCGGGGAATGTCACGGGCGAGGTGGTGCTGGAGGTCAAGGGCCTGTCGGCACCGTCGCCGCGTGCCTTTGGCATGGCTTTGAAGAGCGTCAACCTGGCCGTGCGCAAGGGTGAGGTGCTGGGCATCGGCGGGGTTGCGGGGAACGGGCAGGATGAATTGCTGCTGGCCCTATCGGGCGAGATGCGGGTCGCGGACGGGATGGTTCAGTTCAAGGGGCAACCGGTCGGGCGGCTGG
>JBGSWJ010000091.1:0-8458 GCA_041752495.1 Rhodobacterales bacterium | reverse complement strand
TCCCGGCCGCGACGGCGGCGCGGGATTTTGGGGTGGTCGTGAAGGACGGGCGCATTGATCCGGCGGGGACGGCGGCAGCGCGGGGTGGCTGATCGCGGGTTACGGGTTGGTCAGGATTTCAAGGCGGCTGAGGTCATAGCCGTTGAAATCAAGGATTTCCTTGGCGGCCTCGAGCCTGTCGGCAGGGATTTCAGGGTCGCGGTTCAGGATCCAGCCTGAGCGGCCATCGGGCGAACCTACGACCGCTGTGCGGTAGCTTTCGTCGACCCAGAGGACCCAGTAATCCGCCGCGATGAAGGGGACCGAGGGGAAGCGCACGACAAGGCGCCCGGGGCCCACGATTTCGGCGGTACCTTCGATCGTGCTTTTGATCGAGCCATCGGCGGCGCGGCAGGTGTTCTTGACCGAGATGAGCCCGTCTGACCGCAGGGCGTATTCCGCCGTGACGCCGACGCAGCCTGCCTCGAATGGGACGGGGTACCGGGCGACTTCGTGCCAGAGGCCGAGATAGCGTTCGGGTTCGAACAGTGCCTTGGAGGCGATGGGAACGGTCGTGTCGCGGTAGGAGGTGAAGAGACCGCCGCTTTCGCCGCCGCACCCGGCAAGGAGACCCGCAACGGCAAGCGCCGCAACCAGCCGAACCCGGCCCCTGATGTTCGTGACGGTCGGCATGTGCAGCCCCATTCTGTTCTGGATGCCTGTCAATAGGGCATCGGGTTGGCTTTGTGGGTGGCGGCGATGGCGGCGATCACCTCGGCCGAGAGGACCACATCCCGGCCCGCAAGGATACGGGCGAGTTGGTCTGCCGTCGTCGCGCCAAAGATCGGGCAGACGGAGAAGGGGCGCGTCCGTTGCCAGGCCATGGCCATGTGGACGGGATCAAAGCCAAAGTCGGCGGCGACCTTGAGATAGGCGTCAACGGCACCAAAGACGCGCGCGGATTTGCGGCCTCCGACTTCGGGGACGAGGGACATGCGGCTGCCTTCGGGCACTGCGCCATTCTGGTATTTGCCGGTCAGAAAGCCCGCCGCGAGAGGAGAAAAGGCGAGGAGCGTGACATTTTCGTTGACCGCCATTTCAGCCATGTCGGTGTCGTAGAGGCGGCACATGAGCGAATATTCGTTCTGCACCGACACGACGCGGGGGCCGCCTGTCACCTCGGCCCGGTCGATCCAGCGGGTGGTGCCCCAGCAGCTTTCGTTCGAGAGGCCGAACGAGCGGATCTTGCCTTCGGCCACCAGTTGTTTGAGGGCGCCGAGCACGTCGTCCATATGGGCGATGGTGCGGGCCTTGTCCTGCTTGGAGGGGTCAAACGTCCAGTTCTGACGGAACATGTAGCCGCCGCGATCAGGCCAGTGAAGTTGGTAGAGGTCGATCACGTCTGTGCGGAGGCGACGGAGTGAGTCTTCGACGGCGGCGCGGATATTGGTGCCATCATAGCCTTTGCCACCACGGGCAACCTGACCGGGGCCGGCGACCTTGGTGGCAAGCACAAATTCGCCCCGGCGCCCGGTGCGTGCGATCCAGTTGCCGATGATTTCTTCGGTGCGACCAATGGTTTCCAGCCGGACGGGGTTGACCGGGTACATTTCCGCCGTGTCGACAAAGGTGATCCCGGCGTCGAGCGCCATGTCGATCTGCCGGTGGGCGTCCGCCTCGGGCGTCTGATTGCCGAAGGTCATCGTGCCGAGGCACCATTCCGAGACAGAGATCCCGCTTGACCCCAATTCCATCTGCCGCATTGCGCCGGTCCTTTGCATCTGATCGCCGAGCGGCAACCTATCCGGTCAGAGTCCCAAGGCAAGGGCGGATCAACGGGAACCATGGGGCCGGGGTCCGGGGCGGAGAATCCTGTTCCCCATTTGCCGCTTTTGGCATTGCGGGCATTTTCCGACCGGACCATCCTTGGCCCATGCGGATCATGATTTCATTTGCGGCCCTGTTCCTGTCGGTCGTGCTTTTGCAGCTATCGTCGGGTGCGGTGGCGCCGTTCGACGCGCTGACGGGGCTTGGGGCGGGGTTCACGCCGTCGCAGGTGGGTTTTCTTGGGTCGTCGCATTTCTTTGGCTTTTTCATCGGCTGCTGGTGGGCACCGCGCCTGATGGGAGAGGTCGGACATTCGCGGACCTTTGCGACCTTCACGGCGCTTGGGGCCATCGGGCTTGCCGCGCATGTGCTTGTCATGGACCCGATTGCCTGGTCGATCATGCGGATGGCGACGGGTTTCTGCGTGGCCGGATGCTATACGGTGATCGAGGCGTGGTTACAGGCCAAGGTGACCAACGAGACGCGCGGGCGGGCAATGGGCACCTACCGGGTTGTCGATATCAGCGCGTCGCTGGCCGCGCAGCTGATGATCGGGACGCTGGCCGACCTGCCGACCTACATCGCCTATAACATCCTGACGATCCTGTGCTGTGCGGCGATCCTGCCGCTTGCCATCACGCGGGTGCCGCAGCCCGTGACCCCGGCATCGAACCGGCTGCGTCCGTCGCTGGGCTGGGCGCGTTCGCCGCTGGCTGTTGCGGGCTGTATCGTTTCGGCAGTGTCGGGGGCGTCGTTCCGGATGGTCGGGCCGGTCTATGGGCGCGAGGTAGGGCTGGGGGCGGATGAGATCGGGCTGTTCCTTGCCGCTTATGTTCTGGGCGGGGCGATTGCGCAGTATCCGGTGGGGTATTTCGCGGACAAGACGGACCGGCGGCATGTGCTGATCTGGCTTTCGGTTGCGTCGACTGTGGCCTGTGGGGTGACCGTTGCGGCGGCGGGGCTGGGGACGGCGGGGGTGATGCTGGCGGCAGGGTTGTTCGGGATGACGACGGTTCCGATCTATTCGGTATCATCGGCCCATGCGCATGACTTTGCGACGGACAGCGAACGTGTCGAATTGTCGGCCGCTCTCATGTTCTACTACGCCGTGGGGGCGATTGCGGCACCTTGGGTCACGTCTTCTCTGATCGGGCTATATGGACCGGCGGCGATGTTTGCGTTGGTCGCGGTGGCCCATATCTTCCTGATCGGGTTCGGCCTTTACCGGATGCGGCGGGGGCGGACGCCGCCGCACCGGACGGCCTATGTCTGGTGGCCGCGCACGACGTTCTGGTTCGCAAGGCTTCTGGGCCGCGACAGGGAGCGGGACGAAACCTAGTTCCGGTCGTCGCGGGTGGCTTCTTCGAGAAGTTCGATCTGCATCCGCTGAATCATCGCAAGCTGTTCCCACTGACGCATGAGGTGCAGGTCGATCTTGTCGTGCAGGTGGCGGATTTCCAGTTCGGCCTTGAGGTTGACCTTGTAGTCGTTCTCGGACCGGAGGCGGTCTTTCTCTTCCTGGCGGCGCTGGCTCATCATGATGACTGGGGCCTGGAGGGCGGCGATGCTGGACAGGACGAGGTTCAGGAGGATGAACGGATAGGGGTCAAAGACGCCAAAGAGCAGGCCCGTGACGTTGAGCGCCATCCAGAGGATGAGAACAAGCGAGAAGCCGATGATGAAGGTCCAAGACCCGGCAAAGCGGGCCATGGCGTCGGAGGACTTTTCGCCAAAGGTCCGGTCTTCGCCCCAGTCGGCATCGGGTTCGGTCGCGACGGGCAGGCCGGACTGGAGGGAATCGAGCACCTCCTTGTCAAGACGGCCAAGCGCGCCGCGTTCGGTTTCTAGGAGCCTTTCCAGATGGCGGCGGCGGGACCGGGCGATATCGTCGGCGCAGATGACGGCAGCGGGGTCAAGATCGGGCTGTTCCTGCAAGAGCATCGCCCGGGTGGCCGGGGTCAGGTCGCGCAGCCGGCGAACAGCCCCGGGCGGAACCGTGGCACCGCAGATTGCACAGACCATGGTATCGGCTGTCATGCTGCTTCCCCTTTGCGACAGGGATTATCGCAAGCCAGGGGGCAAGGCCACCGTTCAGAGGGGACTCAGGCTGCCTTGCGGCCGGGGATCAGTGGGGCGATCAGGCGGAACAGGGGGGCGATGATCCAGGTCGTGACGGGGATCAGGAGAAGGCCGAGGGCAAGCCCGAACACCCCGTCCATCGCCGCCGTGACGAGCCATTCGACAAATCCTTCGGCAACCGGAATGGCATGGGCGGCGGCGGCGGCCCAGTCGTGGATGAAATGGGCCAGTGTGCCCCAGCCCAGCACTTCCATCCCGTGGATGACGATGGAGCCCCCGACCCAGATCATTGCCGCCGTGCCGACAGTCGAGATGACATTCATCAGCCCCGGCATGCTGCGCACGATGACGCGCCCGGCGGAGCGGGACAGGCCAAGCCGCCCGGCCTGGGCCCTGCGCAGGCCGATATCGTCGGCCTTGACCAGGATGGCGACGGTTCCATAGACGGCAGCGGTGATCAGGACGCCCACGGCGGCCAGGACCAGTGCCTCTTCCCAGATCGTGTCGGCGGCGATGGCTGCCAGGGCAATCGTCATGATTTCGGCCGACAGGATAAAGTCGGTCTTGATGGCCGAGGCGACGCGTTCTTTTTCCAGATGGGCGGCGTCAAGCGTCTTGGGTTCTTCGTGGTGGTCTTCGCCCTTGTGGAAAATGTGCCAGACCTTTTCGGCCCCTTCGAAACAGAGATAGGCACCGCCGACCATGAGAAGTGGCGTGATGATCCAGGGCGCGAAGGCATTGAGCAGAAGCCCGAGCGGGAGCAGGATCACCAGTTTGTTGAAGAGTGATCCCTTGGCGATCTGCCAGACGATGGGCAATTCCCGCGCGGCGGGCAGGCCGTGGACATACTTCGGCGTGACCGCCGTATCGTCAATCACGACGCCCAGCGATTTCGCCCCGGCCTTGGTGGCCATGCCGGCCACATCATCCAGTTGCACCGCCGCGACCTTGGCCAGGGCTGCAACATCATCCAACAGGGCCAGAAGACCGCTCATTCACACACGCCGATCATCGTTTCAATCTGTCGGAACCTAATGCAGATTCGCCCTGACACAACCGGTCAGCGTGCAGGGGGTGTTCCCGCGTTGCGGTTCGGCAGCGATCTGCCCAAAGCGCAGGCAACCTTGGCCTAACCACCCAGACGCCTGACCGTGTCGCGGTGCAGCGACTGCATATCGTCAAACGAGCGCTGAATGATCTTGCGGCTTCGTTCGAGAGCCTTGGCAAGTTTTTCCAGGTCGTCGGGCGTATCAAGCTGGTCTTCGTAGGTCTTGTCGATCAGCGCCTGAACGCCTGAGATATCAGGCAGTTTGCGCCCCAGACCATCCATCGCCGCCGTTATCCGCCCTGCCAGCGAGAGCATGTCTGCCACCTTGGCGCGGGCCTGATCACGGGCGGTTTGGTCGCGCGGCAGGATGGACTTGTCGAGCCTGTCACGTTCTTCAACGGCGCCGCGCGAATCCCCATCGAGTTCGTTTACCTTTTCAAGGAGCTTGTTCAGGACCTTGCCGACATCCCGCAACTCTTTCTCGAGGGCGTCTGTAACATCGGTCACCTTCTTTCTGCGGGCCGCTGCCTTTTTCTGTTGGTCCGCTTCATGGGCCTTGACGGCGCTGTCCTGTCCTTCGACGAGTTTGCGCAGCTTGGCATAGGTTTTCTGGCTGTCTTCGTCGGCGTTGCCGGCAGTCATTTCGCCCTGAAAGCGGGACAAGGCATCCAGCAGTTTCTGCAGATCAGCCGGATAAAATGATGCCCGACCCTTGGAGAAGCTTTCCAGAGTTCCCATGCGCTGAACCAGGTCCTTGTGATGGTTCGTGCCCTTGAAGAAGGCCGTCACGGACCCTTCGATCCAGTCGCGGGTCAGCTTGGGCGAGGAACTTGTGAACACGGGCCGCATCTGCGCACCGGGGGCCGGGATGGTCTTGCGGATGGTCGTGAACTGATCGGGCAGACCGCCTTCCTTGGTCTTGCTCAGCGCGAAGGTCAATGGTTCCAGCATCTTCTTGGTCAGGATGCCCTCGGTCTCGGCCGCTTCGACGGCGTCGCGGTAGTCCTTGATGACCTTTCCGGCCTTTTCGGCGGCATCATCGAATGCGGCGCGGTCCGCCGCCTCGACAGCCTTGCCGACCTTGTCGAGCAGCGTGCCCAGATTCTTGTTCATCTTTTTCGAAAGGCTTTCGAAGGCCTTCTTGGCCTTGGCATCAGCGGCGGCCAGCTTCTTGGCCTTGTCTTTGTGCTCGCTCCAGTATCCGGCGAGATCGCCCTTGCCTGCCATCCTTGGCCTCCTTTAGCGGCGCTGCATCAAATGGTTGCCGTTGGGTCAACCTACAGGCCTGTTGGCTATCGGGCAATTCTGTTGAAATGTCTGCCCTCTGGCACTTTCCTGATGTTGGCCCTATCTGATGACCCCGATCACGTTCGCCGCAAAGGGCACGCCATGGCACGCCACCTCATCACCTCTGCGATCCCCTATATCAACGGGATCAAGCATCTGGGAAACCTTGTGGGCTCGCAGCTGCCTGCGGATCTGTATGCGCGTTACCTGCGGGGGCGCGGGCATGAGGTGCTGTTCCTCTGCGCCACCGACGAACACGGGACGCCGGCCGAGCTTGCCGCCGCCAAGGCGGGCAAGCCGGTGGATGTGTTTTGCGCCGAGATGCATGAGGTCCAGGCGGGCATTGCCAAGGGATTCCGGCTGTCGTTTGACCATTTCGGGCGGTCGTCTTCGGTCCAGAACCGCTTGCTGACCCAGCATTTCGCGGGGCGCCTTGCCGATGCGGGGCTGATCGAGGAAGTGAGCGAAAAGCAGGTATTTTCGATCACCGACAACCGTTTCCTGCCTGACCGGTATATCGAAGGGACCTGCCCGAACTGCGGCTATGACAAGGCGCGGGGGGACCAGTGCGAGAACTGCACCAAGCAGCTTGACCCCACCGACCTGATCAACCCGCGTTCGGCGATTTCGGGATCGACCGATCTTGAGGTACGGGAAACCAAGCATCTGTATCTGCGCCAGTCGTCCATGCGGCAGCAACTGTCGGACTGGATCGATTCCAAGACCGACTGGCCAATCCTGACCACCTCGATCGCCAAGAAATGGCTGAACGACGGAGACGGGCTGCAGGACCGGGGCATCACCCGCGATCTGTTCTGGGGTGTGCCGGTCAAGCGCGGGACCGAGGACTGGCCGGGGATGGAGGGCAAGGTGTTCTACGTCTGGTTCGACGCGCCCATTGAATACATTGCCTGTGCGCAGGAATGGCAGGATGCGGGCAAGGGTACCGACTGGGAACGCTGGTGGCGGACCGACAAGGGCGCGGATGACGTGCGCTATACCCAGTTCATGGGCAAGGACAACGTGCCGTTCCACACGCTGTCCTTTCCGGTGACGATCCTGGGGTCGGGCGAGCCGTGGAAGCTCGTCGATTACATCAAGTCGTTCAACTACCTGAACTATGATGGCGGCCAGTTCTCGACCTCTCAGGGGCGGGGCGTGTTCATGGATCAGGCGCTGTCGATCCTGCCGCCCGACTATTGGCGTTGGTGGCTGTTGTCCCACGCGCCTGAGAGTGCAGACAGCGAGTTTACATGGGAAAACTTCCAGACCTCGGCCAACAAGGATCTGGCGGATGTGCTGGGTAATTTCGTCAGCCGGGTGACCAAGTTCTGCCGGTCGAAATATGGCGAGGTGGTGCCGGAGGGCGGTGCCTATGGCGCGCGCGAGGAGGCGCTGATCGCCGATCTGACCACGCGCATCCGCAATTACGAGGCGCTGATGGACGCCATCGAGGTGCGCAAGGCGGCAGCCGAATTGCGGGCGATCTGGGTGGCGGGGAACGAATATCTGCAGGCGGCAGGCCCCTGGACCGTGTTCAAGACCGATCCGGTGACGGCGGCGATGCAGACGCGGCTCGCTCTTAACCTGATCCGGGTCTATGCGGTGTTGTCGGCGCCGTTCATTCCGGATGCGGCAGCCGAGATGATGGCGGCGATGCAGACGACCGATACTACATGGCCCGGCGATATCCGTGCGGCGCTTGAATTCCTGCCTGCGGGCCATGCGTTTTCGGTGCCCGAGGTGACGTTCCGCAAGATCACAGACGAAGAACGCGCCGACTGGCAGCAGCGGTTCGCCGGGGTGCGGACGTAGGGTGCGCATTATGCGCACCTTTGGCCGCGCGGGCGCGTGACACGGTCCGGTTGTCTCCATGCCGCCGCCCGCCGACACGCCCGAGATCGAAGTGACATCCCGCGCCGCGCTGCGTGAGTGGCTCATGGCGCATTACGGGCGGGCTAAGGGCGTCTGGCTTGTCACTTACAAGAAGTCCGAAGGGCCGCTGCATACGCCCTATGTGGATGTGGTGCAGGAATGTCTCGCCTTTGGCTGGGTCGACAGCCTGCCCCGCAAAAAGGACGACCGCCGTTCCATGCTTTACATCGCGCCGCGCAAACCTGGCGCGAACTGGAGCCGGGTGAACAAGGGGCACATTGCGGCCCTTGAAGCCGCCGGGCTGATGACCGACGCGGGGCGGGCCGTTGTTGCGCGGGCAAGGGCGGATGGCAGCTGGGATGC
>JBGSWJ010000090.1:0-3153 GCA_041752495.1 Rhodobacterales bacterium | reverse complement strand
GTCCTGGCCCGCGCAAAAGCCACGCCCTGCGCCGGTGATGACGATGACGCGGGCGGTGCTGGCGCGGATCGCGGCGGTAAGTTCGGCGCGGAGCGTGCGGTTCAGCGCATTCATCACGGCGGGGCGGTTCAGGGTGAGGGTGGTGACGCCGTTGTCGTCGGTCTGGGTGATGGTTTCGAAAGTCATGCTGATCCCACGTGTTGGTTTGGCGGGATGCTAGACAGACGAGCGGCGCGGGAAAGCGGAACCCGGCGTCACGACTTCATGATTTCGGAGAGGCGGGCCTGTTCGTCTTCGGTCAGCGCCTCGGGCGGGGTGGCCTGTGACCGGCTGCGGATGGTGGCGTAACCGATGCCGAGGGCGGCCAGAAGCATGGCGGGCCCGGCGAGCCAGAGGATGAGGTTGGAGCCTGAGGTCGTGGGGTTCAGGAGGATGTATTCGCCGTAACGGGCGACGATGGCATCGGTGACTTCCTGATCCGTTTTGCCTTCGACCAGCAGGTCGCGGACCATGAGGCGGATATCGCGGGACAGCGAGGCGTTTGATTCGTCGATGTTTTCGTTCCGGCAGACGGGGCAGCGGAGGCCCGCGCTGATTGCGCGGGCGCGGGCTTCGAGGGCGGGATCGTCAAGAACCTCGTCCGGCTGGACGGAGAAGGCGGGGGTCGCCGCGAGGAGAAGGGCGATGAGGGCCAGACGCTTCATTCTGCGGGGACCGCATCGCGGCTGGCCTTTGCCGCCCCGGCGGCGACCCGGAGGCGACGGTCGGAGAGCGAGAGGAGGCCGCCGAGTGCCATGAGGATCGCGCCACCCCAGATCCAGTTGGCGAAGGGCTTGATATAGGTGCGGACGGCAAAGCCGCCGTTGGCCTGCGGATCGCCGATGACAAGGTAGACATCGCGGGTGAAGCCGTTGTTGATCGCGGCTTCAGTCGTGGGCATCTGGGCCACCATGTAGAAGCGTTTTTCCGGGTGGACCACAGCTTCGAGATTGCCGTTCCGGTAGACGGCCATTTCCGCCATTTCCGAGGCATAGTTGGCGCCGGGGATGTTCTGCACGTCGCGGAGTTCGATTTCATATGCGCCAACGGTCCAGCGGTCGCCCACTTGGGCGACGCGGATATCCTCTTGCTGCCAGGCGAGGAGCATGGAGATGCCGAGGATGGTGACGCCAAGGCCCGCATGCGAGACGGCCTTGCCCCAGTCGGCGCGCGGGAGACGGGTCAGACGGGAGAGGCGGTTGCCCAGGTCGCTACGTCCAGTGCGGGCCCAGACATCGATGACCGCTCCGAAAACGACCCAGAGGCCGACAAGGATGCCCAAGGGGCCAAGGGCGGAGCGGTTGGTCTGCAAGGCATAGACGAGGGCCGCGATGGCGGTGGCGAGAACGAGTGCGGGCCAAAGCTGGGCCATGACCTTGGCCAGCGATCCGCGTTTCCACGCGATCATGCTGCCGAGGGGAAGGACGATGGCCACGGCCATCATGAAGGGCGTGAAGGCCGCGTTGAAGAACGGGGGGCCGACCGAGAGGGTGCGTCCGAAGGCCATCTGGGCGATGAGCGGCCAGAGCGTGCCGACGAAGACAACGAAGGCGGCGACCGTCAGAAGGATATTGTTCAGGACGATGCCGGATTCGCGGCTGACGAGGGAGAAGACGCCCTTGGCCTGCATCGAAGGAGCGCGGGCGGCGTAAAGCGTCAGAGCACCGCCGACAAAGACGGCGAGGATGATCAGGAGATAGACCCCGCGCGTGGGGTCATTGGCGAAGGCGTGGACCGAGGTGATGACGCCTGAGCGGACGATGAAGGTGCCAAGCAGCGAGAAGGCGAAGGCGAGGATCGAGAGCAGGATCGTCCAGCTTTTCAGCGCTTCACGCTTTTCCACGACGATGGAACAGTGGAGGAGGGCTGCGGCGATGAGCCAGGGCATGAAGGAGGCGTTTTCGACCGGGTCCCAGAACCAGAAGCCGCCCCAGCCCAGTTCGTAATAGGCCCACCACGAGCCGAGCGCGATGCCGACGGTGAGGAACATCCAGGCCGACAGCGTCCAGGGGCGGACCCAGCGGCCCCAGGCGGCATCAACCCGGCCTTCGATCAGGGCGGCGACAGCGAAACTGTAGGCCATGCTGAGGCCGACATAGCCGAGGTAGAGGAACGGCGGGTGGAAGGCGAGACCCGGGTCTTGCAGCAGAGGGTTGAGGTCGCGTCCGTCGAAGGGGGCCACGTCGAGCCGCAGGAAGGGGTTCGAGGTGAAAAGGATGAAGATGTAGAAGGCCACGAGGACTGAAGCCTGCACGGCCAGCACGCGGGCGCGCAGCGTTTCGGGCAGATTGCCGCCGAACCATGCGGCGCAGGCCCCGTAGAGGGCCAGGATCAGCACCCAGAGCAGGAGCGAGCCTTCGTGGTTACCCCAGACACCGCTGATCTTGTAGATCATGGGCTTGAGGCTGTTGGAGTTGAGATAGACGAGCTGGACCGAAAAATCGGAGGTCACGAAGGCCCAGGTGAGGGCGAGGAAGGCAAAGCCCACGAGGATGAACTGGCTGGTGGCCGCGGGTTCCGCGAACTGCATCCAGCCACGCCAGCCCTTGTGCGCGCCGACAAGCGGCACAACCATCTGCAAAAGCGCGATCCCGAAGGCCAGAATCAACGCGAAATGTCCGAGTTCTATAATCATGCCGGGCAAGGTAAGCCAAATGCCCGGCAAGGCCAACGGGGTGGTGGGGGGCAAACTGTCACGGTTGCATGACGGGTTGCCCCGGGGCGCTCATCCGCGCGGACGCGCGAATTCGCTTGGGTAAGGCATCAGCCCAGGCGAGGGAGGTCAGCGGGTCATGCTGCGCCAGGCGTCGAGGGCGGGGTTGGCGGAGGCGGTTTCGGCCCTGAGGGTCAGGCTGGCGTCGGCCCCCGCGTCGGCGACTTTTGGGGTGATGGGGGTGGCGGAAACCGTCGGACCGGGAAGGCGGACGATGGTGTCCACGATCTCGCGCTGGAAATCCTGATCGCGGGTCTGGAGCCTTGCGCCGAAGTAGAGGCTGATCACGGCGCCGATCACCCACCAGAGCGCGTCGGGCATGGCCGAGAGCGCCTGCATCCGGTCCGCGAACCAGTCGGGTGCGACCATGGCGGCCCCCAGCGTGACCAGCGTGCCAAGCG
>JBGSWJ010000089.1:0-1962 GCA_041752495.1 Rhodobacterales bacterium | reverse complement strand
TGAACTGGCCCCTGTTTTGACCGGACACTTGGGCATAACCATGGAGGCTCAGGCATATGCCTGAGCACGTGCTTATGTCTGAGATAGAGATCATCACCGATGGCGGCCGACGTCGCCGCTGGACGGCCGCCGAGAAGCTGCGGATCGTCGAGGAGACGCTGGACGACAGGGCCAGCATCTCGGTTGTGGCGCGCCGCAATGGCGTGGCGCCGAACCTGCTGTATCGTTGGCGGCGGCTCATGCTCGAAGGGGGGAGTGTCGCCGTGACCGAGGACGATGACGTTACCAGCAACAAGGTCGTCCGGCAGCTGGAGGATCGCATCCGCGAGCTTGAACGCCAACTCGGCCGCAAGACGCTGGAGGCAGAGATCCTGCGCGAAGCTTTGGACAAGTCACAGTCAAAAAAACCGACCTTGCTCGCGCGGTCGCCGCTGAAGGGCGATTTCCAGTGAAGGCGGTGGCGGAGACTCTGGGCGTGGCCCGTTCCAACCTGATCGACCGGCTGAAGGGCAGGACGAAGCCGCGTCGGCGCTATCACAAAGCGCAAGACGCGGCGGTGGTGCCGTTGATCACGGCCCTCGTGTCGGCGCGCCCGACCTATGGCTACCGGCGGATCACAGCGATCCTGAACCGGCAGCTGCGGTCGGAAGGCCTGGCGCCGGTCAATCACAAGCGGGTCTACCGGATCATGCAGGCCCATAACCTGCTGTTGGCGCGGAAATATTCCGAACGCCCCGAGCATGTGCACGACGGCAAGGTGATCGTCATGCGCTCGAACCTGCGCTGGTGTTCGGATGGGTTCGAGTTCACCTGCTGGAACGGCGACATCGTCCGTGGTGCCTTCATCATCGATGCCCATGATCGGGAAATCATTGCCTGGCGCGCCATCGTGAACGCCGGGATCACCGGTTCCGACATCCGCGACATCATGCTCGAAGCCGTGGAACGCCGCTTCGGCGCATATCGTGCCCCGTCGGTGATCGAGATGCTGACGGACAATGGGTCGCCCTACATCGCGAAGGACACGCAGATCTTCGCCCGCCAGTTGGGACTGAAGCCTTGCTTCACACCTGTCCAGAGCCCGCAGAGCAACGGCATCTCGGAGGCCGTTGTGAAGACGATGAAGCGCGATTACGTCCAGGTAACGCCGTTGCCGGACGCACAAACCGTTCTCGGATTGATCGGAGGCTGGATCGAGGACTACAACGACAACCACCCGCACTCAGGGCTGAAAATGCGCTCGCCCCGCGAGTTCATCGCAGCTCAAACCGCAACCGCCTGAGTGTCCGGTGAAACGGGGGCAAGACCAGGCACCCATCCCGTCTCGGCCGACATCTTGGCCACACAGGCCGCAATCCCCTCCAGATCCTCCTTGTCCGTGCTCGCCGCAGATAACGACACCGACAGAAAGGCGTGCGGTATCTTGACCAGATCGGGCTGATGCAGCGTCACATAGGCGGTAAACTCGGGCTGATACCGCCCGGCATGGACCGAAGCCATCAGGATCACCCGCTCGTAACTTTGCAGGCCGATCCCGTTGGCCGCGCCAATCCGCATGATCTCGACCCTGTGGCCCGCCAGCTTCAGATGGTCCCCCGCCCGCCCCGCGATCTTGCGGGTCTGCCCCTCGGTGGTGGCATAAAGAATAAGGACGGTCATCGGTTGTGCTCCTTGCATCTGCTGCAAGCTGCGCCTTATCCGAGACAATAGCCTTGATCCTGATCAGCCGGGCGGAATTTCCATCCGGGTCAGCATCATATCCACCACAGTATCGCCCCGGGTCAGGGCAATCGTCGCCTCATAGGCCCCCGCAGGCCACCCGCCATCGGGTGCCCGCTTCCCCGCAGCCCGGAACAGTTGCGCCTGAGTCCGCTCCAGCACTTCGGTATGCGCAATCACCTCGCCCGAGGGCCCGGTGATCGTAATCCCCACCTCATCCCCGGCCCGCCCGCCGAACAGCAG
>JBGSWJ010000088.1:0-3439 GCA_041752495.1 Rhodobacterales bacterium | reverse complement strand
ACGGCGCAGGCAACCCGATCTGCGAAGGCGTGGCCCCCATCTTGGCCATGCCCGCCGCGCCCATCGTCGCGGGCGAAGGCTGAACCCTTCCGGGCGGCCCCGGGGCCGCCCCTTCCCATCCGGCCCCTTTCCACAGGTGATCCCATGACCACAGTCATCAAGAACGGCACGATCGTCACTCATGACCTGACCTATGCGGCAGATGTGCTGATCGACGGCGGCCGCATCGTGCAGATCGGCAAGGGGCTCAAGGGCGACACGGTTCTGGACGCGACCGGCTGTTTCATCATGCCCGGCGGGATTGATCCCCACACCCATCTTGAGATGCCCTTCATGGGCACTTATTCCGCCGACGATTTCGAATCCGGCACCCGCGCAGCCCTGTCGGGCGGCACGACGATGGTGGTGGACTTTGTCCTTCCGGGGCAGGGGCAGGGGCTGCTCGACGGTCTGTCGATGTGGCACAACAAGGCGGGCCGGGCCACCTGCGACTATTCCTTCCACATGGCCGTGACATGGTGGGGCGAAAAGGTCTGGGACGACATGCCCGCCGTCATCGACAAGGGCATCACCACCTTCAAGCATTTCATGGCCTACAAGGGCGCGCTCATGGTCAACGACGATGAGCTTTTCGCCTCCTTCACCCGCCTTGGCGAACTCGGCGGCGTCGCGATGGTCCATGCGGAAAACGGCGATGTGGTCGCCGAGTTGCAGCGCAAGCTGATGGCCGAAGGCAACACCGGACCCGAGGCCCACGCCTATTCCCGCCCGCCGCAAGTGGAGGGCGAGGCGACCAACCGCGCCATCATGATCGCCGATATGGCGGGCGTCCCCCTCTATGTCGTCCACACCTCCTGCGAGGATTCGCACGAGGCCATCCGCCGCGCCCGCCAGCAGGGCAAGCGCGTCTGGGGCGAACCGCTGATCCAGCACCTGACGCTCGACGACAGCGAATACCGCCACCCCGACTGGGATCACGCCGCCCGCCGCGTCATGTCGCCCCCGTTCCGTGACAAACGCCATCAGGATTCACTCTGGGCAGGCCTCCAGTCCGGCTCGCTCTCGGTCGTGGCGACCGACCATTGCGCCTTTACCACCACCCAGAAACGCTTTGGCCTCGGTGACTTCACCAAGATCCCGAACGGCACGGGCGGTCTCGAGGACCGGATGCCCATGCTCTGGACGCATGGCGTGGCCACAGGCCGCCTGACGATGAACGAATTTGTCGCCGTCACCAGCACGAACATCGCCAAGATCCTGAACTGCTACCCCCGCAAGGGCGCCGTCGCCGTCGGCGCGGATGCCGACCTCGTCGTCTGGGACCCCGAAAAGTCCAAGACGATCACGGCCTCGGCCCAGCAATCCGCCATCGACTACAACGTCTTTGAAGGCCACACCGTCAAAGGCCTCCCCCGCTTCACCCTGACCCGCGGCCATGTGGCGATCCACGACGGCGAAATCCGCACACAGGAAGGCCACGGCCAGTTCGTCGCCCGCGAAGCCAACGCCCCGGTCAACCGTGCCCTGACCCAATGGAAAGACCTCACCGCCCCCCGACCCGTCGTCCGCACGGGCGTCCCGGCGTCGGGCGTGTGATGCGAACCGCCCCGATTGTATTGTTCCTGTCGGCCTCGGCCGCACTGGCCCAAGCCAATCCGATCACCGGAGTCTATGGGGACGAGGCTGGTTGCCGTCGATTGGCCGGTCAGCCCGAAGGCACCGACGTCGTCTTTATCCTGACCCCGGACAGGATCGAGCGCTACGAAAGCTCTTGTGCGATCAACAGCCTTTTCGCCCTAGATGGCCAAGAAACCCGCGCTGATGTCACCTGCAACGGTGAAGGCGAAGAATGGGCAGATGCCTATGTCTTCTCGCCTCTTCCGGGAGAGGATGGCTATCTGATCGGTCCCGCCGACTACCCCGATGTCCGGTTCGAGGTTCGTCCATGCAGCTGACACGGTATGCTTCGGCCCGCATCGTTGTGCGACCGGGCCACCCGGCAGGCGGGTTGTGACGGGCATGGCCAACCGCTTCTGGACTCAGGTCGGGGCCTATCTCGGCGGGATGGCGGCCGGGGCGTTTGTGGGGCTGGCCGGTATGGCCACCCCCGCGCCTGCGCCGCCCAGTGGCGTGCGGTTGGGCTTTGAAAAGGTGCTGTTCGGCACACTGACCGCCGTTGCGGCAGGGTGCCTGCCGTTCCTGATCCCGTTCCTGTTCTGCCGCTGGATCGCAACCATGACCGGGGCCACGGGGCTTGTCGGGTCCGTCTTGGTCTGGGTCGTCTCCACCCTTGTCGCGGTCTTCGTCGTGGATGCCCTGTTCGGCAACCTGATGGGCATCACCATGACCTCGGTCATCTGGATGGCCGTGGGCGGTGCGATCGCGGGTCTGTTCTATCTGTCTCTGGGCGGCTTTGCCCGCACCCCTGAACTCCAAGGAACCCCCACATGAAGGTCGCCCTCATCACCGCAGGCGGGTCCGGGATGGGCGCCGCCTCGGCCCGCAAACTCGCCGCCGACGGCTTTGCGGTGGGCATCCTCTCCTCCTCGGGCAAGGGCGAGGCGCTGGCGGCCGAACTCGGCGGCCTCGGCGTCACCGGCTCAAACCAGTCCACCGATGATCTGAAACGCCTCGTCGACGGCGCCATGTCCCGCTGGGGCCGGATCGACGTGCTCGTCAATTCCGCAGGCCACGGCCCCCGCGCGCCCCTGCTCGAGATCACGGACGAAGACTGGCACAAGGGCATCGACATCTATTTCATGAACGTCGTCCGCGCGACCCGCCTTGTCACGCCCCATATGGTCGCAGGCGGCGGCGGGGCCATCGTCAACATCTCCACCGCCTGGGTCGGTGAACCCAGCGCGATGTTCCCCACATCCGCCGTCGCCCGCGCGGGCCTTGCCGCCTATACGAAACTCTTTGCCGACGAATACGCCGCCCGCAATGTGCGGATGAACAACGTCCTGCCCGGCTGGATCGACAGCCTCCCCCAGACCGCCGAACGCGCCGCCCAGCCCCCGATGCGCCGCTATGGCACGGCGGATGAAATCGCGGCCACCGTCGCCTTCCTTGCCTCCGACGGCGCGGGCTATATCACGGGCCAAAGCCTGCGCGTCGATGGCGGGCTGATGAGGTCGGTATGACGCTGCAACGCGGGATCGGCACATGACAGACGAAAGCGCCATGCAGCGTTGGGGGATCGACCGGCGGCTTCTCGTCCTCATTCCGCTCTCGACGGTCCTGTGCGTCCTGATCATGTCGACGCTTATGGTCATTCCGTCGATGCTGGCATCTCCGGGTGTTGGACCGCTTCTCGCCCTGCCGTTTTTCATGGGTATCGGTCTGATACTGGCTGTGTCCGCCTGGCCTGTATCCCTGCCTCTTTCCCTGTCGGGCTGGGTTGTGGCCTGCGCGATCCTGCACGGCCGCGGCCTGACGG
>JBGSWJ010000087.1:0-2596 GCA_041752495.1 Rhodobacterales bacterium | reverse complement strand
GCAGGGCAAGGGGCAGGGTCCGGGCGGCGGCATGATGCGCAACCGCATGGGCGGCAATGCCGGAGAGGGAGCGGCCAGGATGGGAGGCCGGTTCGGCCGCGGAATGATGTTCCGTGGTCCCAATGGCGGCAACAACCCGGGTGACCAGTCCGGCTGAGCCGCCGTCAAAGACCTGATGACCATGTCATTTCATGGTCCGGAACCACGCTTATGTGACGACAACCACGACCGTCAGGAGAGATGTCCGTGTTACAGAATATTTGTGAATGCGCCGCCGTGGATTACGGCAGTTCGGATCACCTGATCATCATCTTCAGTTCCAAGCCGGCGATGCGCCGCGACGTGTTCGATTATGTGACCTTTGCCGAAGCCCTGCCCCATACCAAGCTTTATCTGCGGGACGGAAATTCGGACTATCTTTACCACACGGGCGTGTCCGGGCTGACCACTTCGGTGGATGAGACCGTGGATTTCCTGCGCTTCTTCATCCGCCGGATAAAGCCCGCGCGGACGACGATCATGGGCATTTCGGGGGGCGGATACGGGGCGATTCTGCACGGCCACCTGATCGGAAAGGATCCGCGCACACGTATCGACGACATCAACGTGCAGGCCCCGGTCACCTATGTTTTGCCCGAGACGCGCGAAAGGCTGGGCGGGGGCGAGCGGATTCCGGGCCTGTTCCAGAACGTGACGAACTATGTCACGGCACAGGGGATCAACCGCGACTATCTTGACCTCAGCCAGGTTCTGGCCGGCAATCCTGACTCTGTGCGGCTCTTGCGGCTTTATTACCCCGTCAACAACCAGATCGATGCGCTGCATGCGCAGAATCTGATGGGGTTTCCCCATGTTCAGGTCGTGCCGCATCAAAGCCAGTCGCATATCCTGCTGGGCGCCACCCTGTCGCGCGACGGGACGCTGTACCGCGATCTGGGAATGTCGGTCGAGGATCTGATCCGGGTCAACCCGCCGCCCGGCCCGGTTCCCGAGGCCATTCCGGCCCCGCTGGGCCTGGATGCCATGGCGGCGCGCCAGGCCTGAGACGCGCCCCCGGATACCGTCGTCAGTGCCGCAGGAAGAAGCGGATGATCGCCTCGGACCCGCGGACATCGGGGCGGTCGGGGCCGAACCGGCCGCCGCGCCCTTCCATGCCGGGCCAGACATGGCCCAGATCCGGGATGATGCAAAGATTGACCTCGGCGCCACGGCAGGCCCCGGCATAATGCAGGCAGGTCGTGCCAAGGTCGGGAAAGGCCAACTCTTCGGGGGAGTCCATGTCGCAGCCATTGCGGCGGGCGACCATTTCGACCGTCTGCCGTGCCGGAGGCAGGAGGCCGAAGACATTGGTCATGCCCCCGTCCACCGGAGCGACCGGATCTTCTGCGCCGTGGATATGGAGGAGCGGGATGATGCCGAAATCGCAATCGGCAAATCTGTCGGGCGGCAGGTAGGAGGCGAAGGGCGCGGCGGCGGCAATCTGGTCGGGCACCATGCACATGAGCTGATAGACCAGCAGCGCCCCGTTCGAGAAGCCGGTGAGATAGACCTTGGGACGGATCGAGGCGAGCGTGCCCACATCCTTGAGGATGGCCTCGAAGAAGGCGATGTCGTCGATATCGCGCCGTTCGGCCGCCCCGCAGCATCCGCCGGCATTCCATGTCCGCCGGAAGCCGTCGGGATAGACGATGATGAAATTCTCTCCGCCCGGGGTGGACTGGAACTGCGCCACCTCTTCCATGAATTCGCCGGTCCCCATGAAGGGGTGGAACACGATCATCACGCGCCAGTTGCGCCCGGATGTGACATTTTCGGGAAGATAGACGGTGAAGGTGCGCTGTTCGCCATCCACCTCGACCTGGCGTTCAAGCCGTTCCGCCGCCACGGCGGGCTGCGGAAAAGACAGAAGCCCGAACCCGATGAGGAGGGCCAGGATCAGAAGCCCCAGCGGGATATAGGCGATCAGACCGGTGAAGGCGTGTTCAGGCATCGGTTTTCCAGGAACGTGCCGTTGTACCTTGCGAAACAATTGTCATTCCCTTGCGCCTGCAATGAAGGAGGACCTTCCTGCGATGTGATGGTGTTGTCCAGCAAAAGCCGCGGTGATCACGACAAGTCGATCATGGAGCGATCCCGCCAAGCTCGGCCAGGGCGCCCCAGAGGAAGTCGATCTCTTCGGGGTCAAGCGTATGGGGCGGGAGCGGGGCGGGACGGTCTCCCTTGACGAAACCGCCATGCAGCCGGTCGAAACGGGGGGCGAGCATCAGATCGGCGATCTGCCTGGCCACCAGATCCGGCGACAGGGCATGAAGCCGGTCATGATTGGTCATGTCGAGCTGGGTCTGGCGGACATGGGGAATATCCGAAAGCGGGGCATCAAGCGGGGCCATGAACCGCGTGCGCACCTTGCCGGGGTTCACGGCAACGATTCGCACATCGCTGTCCTCCATGCCCTGGGCCAGGGCGGTGGTCATCATGTAAAGACCCGACTGGACCCGGCCGAAGACACGGAAAGCCCAGTAATCGCTGCGGCTGTGCGGATCTTCGAAGTCAAAGGGCGTATCGGAATCGACCTCATGCACCAGCTGGACGACCC